>CAYNBB010000005.1:0-58371 GCA_964395655.1 uncultured Azospirillaceae bacterium
ACTGCCCGTTTGACAAGACAAAGGCCTATTGCGTTGATGAAATTACCTGCGCCTCGCTCGGTTTTACCGACACAATCTCCGAATGTCCCGGCGAATACACGCTTTGTCCGTCGGATTCGACCAAAGGAAAATGTATCTTTGAGGCTTCCCCGGGTGATCTGAAATACTCTCTGCGTACTTCAAATCATAACGGCTGGTTGCTGTGCAACGGTACTTCGTATAGCTCGTCTCAGTTCCCGGATCTTTATGCGGCTATCAGCGGTTCGTTCGGTGACCGACTGCCGAACTATACAGGTTATTTCCTTAAAGGCGCCGCAACTTCTTCCGCTTCAACTTTCAAAACAGCCCAAGAGGCCGGTTTGCCCAATATCAGAGGCTACGGCCCCGGAATGGATGATATGACAGGTCCCAACAAAAACAGCAGTAGAATTACTCTAGGAGGAGCTTTTTACGTATATTCGACCTCTTTCGCTTATGACGCAGATTCAAAATCATCCGGCGACGGCTGGAAGCTGGGGTTTGACGCCTCAAGATCCAACTCCATTTACGGAAAATCTTCAACCGTCACCCCGCAAAACTATTCCGCAAACGTCTTCATCTACGCCGGAAGAAAAAAGAACTGATTGCCTACAGCAGCAGGCTTTGGATTTTGCCGACGTATTTGCGAATGGTTTCGACGCGGGTTTTATAAGAAGACAAGTCTTTTTCGATAAAAAGTTTCTGATCGGGACGGATTTTCACGGCGCCGAACTGAGTGGCAACAAATTCTATAAGTTTATCGGGTTTGGCAAAAATATTATTACGCAGGCTTATTAAAATACCTTTGGCGCCGGCGTCAACCTTATCAATATTGGCAGCTTTGCACAGCAACTTTATCTCGACCGTGGCAAGCAGATTACCCACTTCTTCGGGCAATGAACCGAAACGGTCAATCAACTCCTCGCGCATGTCGGCGATTTCCTCATTATTGGACAACTCGCCGATACGTTTGTACAACCCCAGCCGCACGCCCAAATCACGTACATATTTTTCGGGAATCATAATCGGAATGCCGGTTGTAATCTGCGGCGCCCAGTCTTCGGCCTGTTTTGCTTTGAGTTCATCCTGAGAACCGGCGCGCAGGCGCATGATTTCTTCTTCCAGCATGTGCTGATAAAGCGAGATACCGACTTCTTTGATATGTCCCGACTGTTCTTCTCCCAAAACATTGCCCGAACCGCGGATGTCCATATCATGGCTGGCCAGAGAAAAACCTGCGCCCAGCGTATCCAGCGCCTGCAAAATGCTCAGGCGGCGCTCGGCAATCGGTTTCAGCTGTTTTTTGGGCGGAACCGTAAAATAGCAATAACCGCGCAGTTTACCCCGGCCGACGCGCCCTTTGAGCTGATAAAGCTGCGCCAGGCCGAACATGTCGGAGCGATGCACGATCATGGTGTTGACGGTCGGCATGTCAATGCCCGATTCGATAATTGTGGTCGAGAGCAGCAAATCGGCCTTGCCCTCGGCAAAATCGGTCATGACGTCTTCAAGCTGTTTGACCGGCATCTGTCCATGGGCAACCAGAATTTTAACATCCGGCACCAGTGCGCGCAGTTCCCGCTCCAGTTCGGCGATATCCGACACCCGCGGACAGACGAAAAACGTCTGGCCGCCGCGGAATTTCTCGCGGTAAATTGCCTCTTTTATCATCACCTTGTCAAACGGCATGACAAACGTGCGCGCCGCCAGCCGATCTACCGGCGGGGTGGCGATGATGCTCAGCTGTTTGACGCCGGTCAGCGACAGCTGCAAAGTACGCGGTATCGGCGTGGCAGTGAGCGTCAGAACATGAACGTCGGATTTGAGCTGCTTGAGTTTTTCTTTGTGCGCAACGCCGAAATGCTGCTCCTCGTCAACAATAATCATGCCGAGATTGCAAAACTCAATGTCTTTGGACAACAGCGAATGCGTGCCGATGACAATTTCGACGGCGCCGTCTCTCAGTCCCTGCTTTACTTGCGTCGCCTCCTTAGGCGTCACCAGTCTGGAAAGCATCCTGACGCGTATGGGGAACCCCTCCAGCCGTTGCTTAAAGTTCAGATAATGCTGACGGGCGAGCAACGTGGTCGGCACAATTACGGCCACCTGTGCGCCCGAAGCCGCCACGGCAAAAGCCGCCCGCAACGCCACCTCCGTCTTGCCGAAGCCGACGTCGCCGCAGACTAACCTGTCCATGGGTATTGCCGCGTTCAAATCAGCCATGACGTCGGAAATCGCATTGAGCTGATCATCGGTTTCGTTATAGGGAAAACGCGAGCAGAAATCATCAAACAGCCCTTGCGGCGGCACAAAACAATCGGCTTTTTTCAATTGGCGTTCTGCTGCAATTTTAATAAGTTTTTCGGCAATATCCTTAATACGCTGTTTTACTTTTGCCTTTTTGGCCTGCCAGGCCGCGCCGCCCAGAGTATCGAGCTCGACGTTGTCGTCCTCAATGCCGTAGCGCGAAACGACGTCAATATTCTCAACCGGCACAAACAGCTTGGCATCATTGGCATAAACAATTTTCAGACAATCGTGCGGCGCGCCGCCGGCCGTGATATTTTCAAGCCCCATAAAACGGCCGATGCCATGCTCGACGTGCACCACAAGCTCGCCGACGTTCAAAGCCGAGATGTCGGCAATCAAATCTTTGGACGTGACTTTTTTGCCTTTGCGCTGCTGGCGGCGTTCGCCCAAAATATCGGCTTCGGCAATTACGATAAGATCTTCGGTCTTGAAACCGTGCGGCAACGGCATGACAATCATAACAATTTTTTTATCGGCCTTTTCGAGAGCTTCCGCCCAACTTTCGGCAAAGCCGAGCCCCGGAATTTCGTATTCGGTCATCAGCCCGAGCAGACGCTCGCGAGAGCCTTCGGAATAACACGCGATAATGCGTCTGGTTTTGCCGTATTCGGCCAGATAATCCTTAAGTTCGGTATAAACTTTGGCAGCTCCGGCATTGTGCGCACTCGAAAAATTACGCACCGGCAACGCACCGCAATTATGACTTTTGTCGGCTTCGGGCAGACTCAAATTCGTCAGCCGGACGGCACCGCGGCGCTCCAAAATCTCTTTCAGTTCAGTTTCGCGCAGATACAGAAGTTCCGGTTTTACCGGGCGATAAACGTCCGTTTCGGCGGCGGATTTGACTTGCAGTGCCTCCAGCCGCGCCTGATAATAGTCGGCAACGCTTTCGCTCTTGGCATGCGCGGCTTCGTCAACACTTTTACCGACGACCAGACAAGCCGCGGGCAGATAATCAATCAGCGAAGGCAGCGGCACGTCATAGAAAAAAGGCAGCCAGTTTTCATAACCCAGATATTTTTTGCCGTTGGAAACAGCTTCGTAAATCTCGTCATCGTTAAACGCGGCTCCGAAAGCCTCGCGATAGGCAGAACGGAAATTCTTTATGGTGTTGGCGTCAAGAATAACCTCGTTGACAACCTGAAAAGTATAAGACTTTATCTCGCCGGTGGTACGCTGGCTGACGGCGTCGAACGTGCGGATGCGCTCAATTTCGTCATCAAACAAATCAATACGCAGCGGTTCAAGGCTGCCGACCGGAAAAATGTCGATAATATCGCCGCGGACGGCGTATTCGCCCTGCTCTATTACCTGCTCGACACGGGTATAGCCGTTGACGGAGACATAATGCAAAAAATCGTTAAAATTCAGTCTGCCGCCAACCCTAACTTCACGCGAAGAATTAAGAAAAATTTTTGCCGGCGGAAGTTTTTGCAACACGGCACCGACGCTGGTGACAATTACACGCGGCTTTTTAGATTCAGGCTTCAATGCCAGTTTGGAAAGCGTTTCCACCCGTTCGCTCATAATCGCGCTGCCCGGCGAGACCCGGTCATACGGGACGGTATCCCATGCCGGAAAACGCAGCACCTCGACCTCTGGATACATATATTGTAAAACCGCCGCCGCACGCGCCAGTTCGCCGCCGTCGCTGACAATGTAGACAATATCGCGCGAGGATGAGAGTGCAAACTGCCCTACCAAGAAGGAATCATATCCTCCGGGTACCGAAGAGAGCGTACAGCCGCCCAAATGTTTAATATCGTGTGGCATTTGTCATTCTGCTATTTACTTATTGCTCCAAAATATATACAATCGGCATATTAAGGCAACTGTTTTTTTTGAGGAATTTATGCGTCCGGAAATTTTATATCCCCTGTTTGCGAGCGTCGGCAGCCTGACCGGCGTCGGCGAAAAGGCGCACAAATTTCTGAACACGCTGCTCGGCGGCGACAAAATCGTCAATTTGCTGTGGCACCTGCCCTCGGGAATTGTCGACCGCACTTACAGTCCCAAACTTAACGCTGCCGCCGCAGGTCGAATCTGCACGCTCAAAGTCCGCGTTGTCGAACATATTGCTCCGAAAACCAACCGCCAGCCTTACCGCGTAATTGCCGAAGACGACACCGAACAGCTTGAACTGATCTTTTTCAAAGTCTATGCCGATTCAATAAACAAAAATCTGCCGGTCGGCGCAACGCGAATCATCAGCGGCAAACTGGAAAGTTTTAACGGACGCCGGCAGATGACGCATCCTGATTTTATTCTGAAGCCGGAACAATTTACCGAGGATATGAAAAAAGAAACGGTCTATCCGCTGACGGCAGGCATTACCGGCAAGATGATTCGCAAATTCGCGGCGCAGGCTCTGGCGCGGGTGCCGCAGCTTCCGGAGTGGATTGACGCCGAGTTTCTGCGCCGGCAAAACTGGAAAGGCTTTAAAGACGCGTTGACAGCCGTTCATCATCCCCGATACGAAGCAGATCTTGAACCCCGGAGCAGCGAACGTTCGCGTCTGGCTTATGACGAACTGCTGGCCAATCAGCTGGCTCTCGCAATTGTCCGCCGGAAAGTCAGAAGACAGCCCGGACGCGAGATCCGAGGCAACGGCATGCTACGCAAAAAAGTTCTTGAGGCGCTGCCCTTTGCGCTTACCCCGGCTCAGCAGAAAGTTTTGGAAGAAATATACGCCGATCAGGCCGCAAAATTCAGAATGCTTCGGTTATTGCAGGGAGACGTCGGAAGCGGCAAAACAATCGTGGCGCTGATGTCCATGCTTAACGCCGTCGAATGCGGCGCACAAGCTGCAATCATGGCGCCGACCGAAATTCTGGCCAAACAACATCTGGAAACCATTGCGCCGCTGCTCGAAAATGTCGGCCTGCGCGCGGAGCTTTTGACCGGCCGTATTAAAGGCAAAGCACGCGCCAAAATCCTCGAAGACCTGGAAGCGGGAAAAATCGACATTCTGATCGGCACGCACGCTTTGTTTCAGGAAAACGTCATCTTCAAAGACCTGGCCTTTGTCGTGGTAGACGAACAGCACAGGTTCGGCGTGCACCAACGGTTGAGCCTGTCGGAAAAAGGCAATCAGGCCGACATTCTGGTAATGACGGCGACGCCGATTCCGCGGACGCTGGTTCTGACCGCTTACGGCGACATGGAATATTCGAAAATAGACCAGCTGCCCGAAGGACGGCAGCCGACCGACACCCGCGTGCTGCCGATTGACAAACTTTCCGAAGTCGTTGCCGGACTGAAGCGCAAGCTGGACGGCGGCGCCCGCGCCTATTGGGTATGCCCGCTGGTTGAAGAATCCGAAAAACTCGATCTGGCCGCCGCCGAAGAACGCTTCGCTTCCCTGCAAAAGATTTTTGGCGGCAAAGTCGGACTGGTACACGGCAAAATGAAAGAAAAAGACAAAGACGCGGTCATGGAGCGTTTTAAGAAAGGCGAAATCTCGCTTCTGGTGGCAACGACGGTAATTGAAGTCGGCGTAAACGTTCCGGAGGCGACAATTATGGTTATCGAACATGCCGAACGTTTCGGACTGGCTCAGCTGCACCAGCTGCGAGGGCGCATCAAACGCGGCTGCGACGCTTCGACCTGCCTGCTCATGTATGCCACCCCTTTGAGCGAAACAGGCAAAGAACGCCTCAACATCATGAAACACAGCGAAGATGGCTTTGAAATTGCCGAAAAAGACCTTGAACTGCGCGGCGGCGGCGAAATTCTCGGCTCCCGACAAAGCGGATTTACGATGTTCCGGATTGCCGACATGAACGCACACAAAAACCTGCTGCATATTGCCAACCAAGACGCAAAAATGATTACGGAAACCGATCCGGAGCTCAAAAGCGAACGCGGAAAGGCGTTGCGCACACTCTTGTACCTGTTTGAAAAGGATGACAACGTCAAAACTTACAAAGCTTAAATTTTATTCTTGACTTATACCCCTACAGGGTATATCCGACATCAGAACAGGATATGTTATGAAAGGAAACAAAATGTCTGAGCATCATCATGAACACGAAGCCGCACACGAGCATGGACACGGAATCGGCCATCATCATCACGGCGAAGTCAGCGAAAAAACCGTCAAATATCTGTTTGTCTCCTTTCTTATCAACATGGTTCTTTCGGCAGTGGAAATCATCGGCGGCATTATTGCGGGCAGCGTCTCGTTAATCGGCGACGCCCTGCACAACACCTCGGACGCGTTTTCAATCCTGATTGCGGTTATCGCCTTTAAGATCGGACGCAAAAAGGCCGACCGCAAGTATACCTACGGATTTAAGCGCGCGGAAATCATCGGCGGCTTTGTCAACCTGATTTTGCTGTTTATATCGGGCATTTATCTGATTATAGAAGGAACAGGCCGGCTGATTGCCCCCGAACCGATTGAAGGCGGCATCATCGTCTGGGTTTCGGTTCTGGCGCTTGTTATCGATGCCGCGACGGCCAAACTCTCGCACCGCGGTTCTGCCCACAACACCAACATGAGGATGGTTTTTCTGCACAATCTGGCTGATGCGCTCGGTTCGGTCGGCGTTATCGTGTCCGGACTGTTTGTCATCTGGTTCAATATTTATCGGGTGGACGGGCTTGTTGCCCTGCTGATTGCCGCTTACATGATTTATCAATCGGTGCTGTCGTTCCCGAAAGTTGTCAATATCCTGATGAATGCGGCGCCGGACAATCTGGATACCCGAAAAATCATTGCCGCTTTGGAAAAAATCGACGGCATCCGCAATGTACATCATGTGCATATCTGGTGCGTCAACGAAAACGACATCGCGCTTGAATGCCATATTGAAGCCGAAGACATGAATCTGGCGCGCAAAGCCTCCGAACTGCTGCATGACAAATTCGGCATCGAGCATTGCAATATTCAGGTCGAACAAAACTGCGACTGCGAGAAATGCAGACTTTAGCCGAACAGCGTCAGAACGATGCCGATTGAAAGCGGAATTGCCAGATTATCATCAAGCTCAAGCCGACTTTCATAAAGTTCAGCCACTGTCGCGACGATGCAGGCGAGCACGCTGACATACGTAAAATGATAAATCGGCTCAAACAGCATATTGACAACCAAGGCGCTGAAAAAAAACGCGCAGGTGCCTTCCAGAGATTTACACTTATATATTTTGCGCCCGCCGAAAGCCTTGCCGACCAAAGCGGCCATCGTGTCGGACACCAGCATGACGGTCAGCGCAATCACGGAAACAGGTTTGGCAAAAAAGAGGCTGCATATCAGTGCCGCAGAAAAGACATAAACTCCGCCGCTGGGTACAAAATGAAGATGGCTGCGCTCAATGCCGCGCAGACTCTTGCCGAAAAGAATCCCAAACGAAACACGCGCCCATTTCCGGCGCCGGAAATTGCCGTATTCGATTAAGACATCACCCGTCAAGAACGCAAAAAGCACCAGTTGCGAAACCAGGCTCGGGGCAAAATAAATCAGCATCGGAATCCACAACGAACTCAGGTGTATAATCTTGCGGAAAATTTCCTGCCGATAGGATTTGGACATGCCGGCGCCGTATTCGCTTATCTTTTCGACGATTTTTTCTTTGTTTTTTATAAAACCGTTTACCGAACCAACCGCGGATACCGCCTGTCTTGTTCTCGGATACAAATTCTGCCTTATTTTGAAACTTTTTAAATCTGCCATATCCGTTTTGTATTGCTCTTTCAATTTAAAATGTTATAGTGGCGCCGAATGTGTCATTACCGTTCCGACAAGGAGAAATATATGCTTTATAAATTTGATTTTCAGCAGTTTGTCAGTGCTTTTTTCGTTTTGTTCGCCATTATTGATATTATCGGAACAATGCCGATTATCATTTCCATGAGGAAACGCGGCAAGAAAATAAATCCGCTTAAAGCGGCTTTGCTCTCTTTCGCGATGTTTATGATTTTCCTGTATGTGGGCGAGGCTTTTCTGAAACTGTTTAACGTTGACATTTCGTCATTTGCCGTGGCCGGTTCGCTGATCATCTTCGTAATGGCGCTCGAAATGGTGCTGGACATTCATATCTTCAAAGACACCGACGAATCGCCCAAAGATTCCACCTTTTTCCCGATTGTGTTTCCGCTGATTGCCGGTGCCGGCGCGTTAACGACGCTGTTGTCTATCCGCTCGCAGTTCCACAGCATTAATATTATATTGGCCGTAGCCGCCAATATGTTCGTCGTCTACTGGGTTTTGCGCTTTGCCAAAAAAATCGAGGCAATCCTCGGCGCCGGCGTCATTTATATGATCCAAAAATTCTTCGGCATTATTCTGCTGGCAATTTCGGTCAAGCTGTTTACCACCAACATGACCGTAATAATCGAAACGTTTATTCATCAGGCAGACTAGGCACCGGGAAACAATCCGTGCGAATTGAAACTGTATGCATCGCCCGGGCTGATAATTATATGATCAAGCAGTCTGACGCCGATGGTGGCGCAAGCCTCTTTTATCTGCTGCGTTATCTGAACATCGGCCTGAGACGGCGTGACGTCTCCCGAAGGATGATTGTGAACCATGATGATTGAAGCGGATTTATTGGCCAATGCGGCTTTGACAACCTCGCGCGGATGTACCGAAACCATATTGATCGTGCCTTTCTGCATCAATTCCTGTTTCATGACATGCAATTTGCTGTTGAGGTAAATGATGTGCAGTTCCTCTACATCGGAAAAAGCCATGGTTGCGCGGCAATAATCAACCAAAGCGTCGGTTGTCAGCAAAACGGGAAGTTCGTTTTCGTGCAGTTTCTGCCAGGTTATCCGCTCAAGCGCGGCAACAATCATTCGAAAAACGGTATAGACGCTTTCCTTAACGCCGGGTATCTTAAACAACTCTTCCTTATCGGCATTGACAACTTTTGCAAAGCTTCCGAATTTGCGAATCAGCGCCTTGGCAATCGGTTTGACGTCTCGCCGCGGAATAGCAAGGGTCAGAAGCAGTTCCAAGAGTTCGTAATCAGCCATGTCTTTACCGCCGCCTGAAAGAAAACGCTCTCTCAAACGCCGCCGATGACCAAGATAATCCGGTTGAATGTTGGTATCAGTCATGTAGTCCCTTATAATAAGATGGATAAGTCAGATTTTGTAAGGCGGCTTATCAAGTCCCCGCGGCGACCAGGTAAAAACTTCGCAACCGTCTTTGGTAACGGCCAGCGAATGCTCAAACTGTGCAGAAAGCGTCTTGTCTCTGGTAGTCGCGGTCCAGCCGTTTTGCAAAATAATGGCGTCCTTTTTGCCGATGTTAATCATCGGCTCAATGGTGAAAAACATTCCCTCTTCCAACAACGCACCCGTCCCTTTGCGGCCGCAGTGCATGACATTGGGTTCGTCATGAAACACCTGACCGAGACCATGACCGCAAAACATGTCAACTACCGAGTAACCGTAGTGATGGGCATATTCTTCGATGACGGCGCCGATGTCGCCCAGACGCGCGCCCGGCCGAACGACATCGATGCCGCGCATCAGGCATTCATAAGTTACATCACAAAGGCGCTTGGCCTTGATTTTGGGCGTGCCCGCAAAATACATGCGGCTGGTGTCGCCGTACCAGCCGTCGACAATGGCGGTAACGTCAATGTTTAAGATATCGCCGTCGGACAGTTTGCGTTCTTCGTCGGGAATGCCGTGACAAATCACATGATTAATCGAAATGCAGGTGGACTTGGGATAACCGCGGTAGCCGAGACAAGCCGGAATCGCGCCGTTGTCTTCCATAAATTTGCGGCACAAATCGTCAAGTTCGCCGGTGGTTACGCCGACCTGAACATAGGACGTGATAAAATCCAGACAGGCGGCTGCAACCTTGCCGGCAACACGCATTTTTTCAAAATCTTCCTCATTATCGTGAATAACCACACCGTCTTTTCTCTTGTACGACACTTTAGCAGAACCTTTCGTTTAATATGTTATCTCGATTTTTTTCGAGACGCTGACATTCGTTTTATCGACATTACAACCATAACAGACAAACTGCAATCCGTTTTTTGCTTCTTCAAAGAATTTTGCGGCGGCAACCGGCGCGACCGTCCATGTAAAACGCGCTTCCGAACAGTTATCCCGCGGCACGATCATAAAAACGGCAGTCTCAAAACCGGCGGCGCGGAGCTTGCGCATTTCTTCAAACATGCCGATTTCAAAAAAATTAATGTCAATCGGGAAAATTGCCCGGCCGCCCTGCCAACCGTACATCGTTGTGACATATACAAAACACTTGCGCCCCTGACCGTCGGAAAGCTCAAAATGAATATGCGGCAAATGTTCATCCGGCTCAATGTGCCGACATTCTGAAAAAGCGGAAAACTCCGCTATTTTTTTGCTCTCAAACGCCTCTTTGAACAAACACTCCTCATAACGCGGAGTAATAAAGACCCAATGCCCGTCGTTATTGACGTATTCGATTTTGTATTTGATAATCCGTCTTTTGTTGGTGGAGCGTTTGACCAGGACTTCCGTTCCTTCGGTGCAAACCATATTTATCTCTTTGCGCGAACAAAATGCCGGCTCGACGGAATCGTCCGCCAGTCTGATGTCTATTATCATCGAGTTGTAACGTTTGACCACAACGGCCGGAAACAGTTGATGACCGTATTGCACGCAATATTCCTCCCGGATGTTTTGCCGTTTTGTTTAATATGCCCGAAGTTTGTTTTTTTGGCAAGAACAACATTATTTTTAAACAAAAAAACAGTGGACAGCACCGCAAGTTTGTTTTATTAATCAGGGGTTAACATTTTTTAGTTTTGGGAAGTAAAAATGACTACGAGCGTTAAAGAAATCAGAAATACCTTTTTAAGCTATTTTGCCAAAAACGGACACAAGATTGTTCCGTCTTCGTCTCTGGTACCGAACAACGATCCTACCCTGATGTTTACCAACTCGGGCATGGTTCAGTTCAAAAATATCTTTACCGGCAACGAAACTGCCGCTTTCAAGCGAGCTACGACTTCCCAAAAATCAGTTCGCGCCGGCGGCAAGCACAATGATCTTGACAGTGTGGGTTATGATGTCCGCCACCATACTTTTTTCGAGATGCTCGGCAATTTTTCGTTCGGCGACTACTTTAAGGAAGAAGCGATCAACTACGCCTGGGAGCTTGTTACCAAAGAATTCTGCATTCCCAAAGACAAACTTGCGGTAACGGTTTTTCATACAGATGAAGTTTCGCGCAATATATGGCGCAAGGTCTCGGGACTGCCCGAAGACCGCATTATCGGCATAAAGACCAAAGACAATTTCTGGCAGATGGGCGATACCGGTCCGTGCGGCTACTGTTCCGAAATTTTTTATGACCACGGCGAACAGGTCTGGGGCGGACTGCCCGGCACCCCCGAAGAAGACGGTGATCGCTGGATTGAAATCTGGAATTTGGTTTTTGACGAATTTGAAGACCTGCCCGACGGATCCCGAATTGAACTTAAGCAGAAATGTATCGACACCGGTATGGGACTGGAAAGAATCTCGGCAATTTTGCAGGGCGTTCATTCCAATTACGACATTGATCTGTTCCAAAACATTATCCGCGATATTGCCAACATTGCCAATTCCGATCCCAAAGGTCCGCTGCAATCTTCGCACAACGTGATTGCCGACCACCTGCGTTCGGCCGCTTTTCTGATTGCCGACGGCGTGCTGCCGTCCAATGAAGGCCGCGGTTACGTTCTGCGCCGGATTATGCGACGCGCCATGCGGCATGCCCACCTGATCGGCGTAAAAGAACCGATGATGTACAAACTCCTGCCCTCCTTGCAGCGCGAAATGGGCGAAGCGTATCCGGAACTCTATTCGGCCGAGGCTCTGATTAAAGACACTATCAAAACAGAAGAAGAGCGTTTTATCAAAACCATGGAAAAAGGCCTGCGTCTGCTCGACGACGAGACGACCTGCCTCAAAGCCGGAGACACCTTGTCCGGCGAAACTGCCTTCAAATTGTATGACACTTATGGTTTCCCGCTGGATCTGACCGAAGACGCGTTAAAATTGCGCGAAATCAAGGTCGACACCGCCGGCTTTGACGCCGCAATGGAACGTCAGAAAGCCGAAGCCCGCAAGAATTGGGCGGGTTCGGGCGACGCCGGCACCGAAAAAATTTGGTTTGAACTTCAAGACAAACTCGGAAGCTGCGA
The DNA here is from genome assembly GCA_964395655.1 of uncultured Azospirillaceae bacterium. GTDB lineage: Bacteria > Pseudomonadota > Alphaproteobacteria > RF32 > CAG-239 > CAZU01. The sequence continues at coordinate 12,471 of CAYNBB010000005.1, forward strand.
ATTCGTCGGCTATAATACGCTGGCGGCCGACGGCGTCATTACTGCGCTGATTAAAGACGGCGCCGAAACCGAAGAAGTTACCGGCGGCGAATTTTACCTCTTGGCCAATCAGACGCCCTTTTACGGCGAGATGGGCGGACAAGTCGGCGACAAGGGCATCATCGGCAATGACAAATTCGAAGCCGAAGTTACCGACACTAAGAAAAAAGTTCACGGCCTGCATGTTCATGTCTGCCGGTTGTTGCGCGGCAGCGTTAAAACCGGCGAAACGGCTTCGTTCCGCGTGAACGTTCAGAATCGCCTCAATATTCAGGGCAACCATACGGTGACCCACCTGTTGCATAAGGCCTTGCAGAAAAAGTACGGCAAAAACGTCACCCAAAAAGGCTCTTACGTTGCAGCTGACCGGATGCGTTTTGACATTGCCTACAACAAACAAATTCCGGAAAACGAAATCCGCGAACTCGAAAACGACGTCAACAATATGATTCGCGCCAATTATCCCGTCGTTACGAAAATAATGAGTCAGGAAGAAGCCGTCAAATCCGGCGCAATGGCGCTGTTCGGAGAAAAATACGGCGACGAAGTGCGCGTTGTCTGCGTCGGCGACGGCGTTTCGACGGAACTGTGCGGAGGCACCCATGTCCGCAATACGGGAGATATCGGCTACTTTAACATTGTCAGCGAATGTGCTATCGCTGCCGGTGTCCGTCGTCTGGAATGCGTGAGCGGCCCCGGAGCCGAGAAATTCACACAGGACGTCGAAGACAAGCTGCACCGCGTCGGACAGGCTCTGAAGGCCAGCTTCAATGATATTGAAGCGCGCGTTGCCCAGTTGTTGCAAGAGAAAAAAGAACTTGAAGTCAAACTGTTTGAACTCAAGAAAAAATTTGTCAGCAACAAAGCTGCCGATAACCCGAACAATTTTGAAGACGTTAACGGCATCAGATTCGTATCCCGCATTCTTGAAAATATCGAAACCAAAGAGTTAAAAGCCTTTGTCGACGAGATCAAGGCTCAATATCCGAGCAATCTGGCGGTTGCCCTGTTTACCGTTAATGACGGAAAAGTTTCTGTCGTCGTCGGCGTAACCGATGATTTGACCAATAGGATTTCGGCGGTTACCCTGGTCAAGGCCGTGGCACCGTTTGTCGGCGCACAAGGCGGCGGCGGCAGGCCGGACATGGCTCAGACCGGAGGCACCGACGCCTCGCGGTTGGATGAAGCAACCGAGGCCATACGCAAAGCACTGATTTGACTTTGACTCAATGAAAAAAGACAGCCTTTCGGCTGTCTTTTTTGGTTATCCCCGGTTTTGCAAAAGCAATGTCCTTTTATAAAAATCGCCCATATCTAAAGCCTGATAACCGTCTTTTGACAAATCCCAAGCCAAAACAGAGGCGGTTGCTCCGGCTTCCATGTAAATTACCCATGATGTGTCATATTTTTTGATATTCTTTAGAATTTGCGCGTAATCAGCAAAGGCATTTTTATCCGGAATATACAGATATTCTTTTCGTTCGACGTCATTAAACAGATTTAAATCATCTTCAATAATCGGAGATTCAGAATTGCAGACAAACAAAACTTTTCTTCCCGCCCATAATTCTTTTATCTTTTGCAATCCTTCGCGATTAAGCGAGTTGTCCGGCAAAGACATTCTCACCAGAAAATAAGCATCGCCGTATTTTTCCGGCTTAAATTTTACTATTTTCAAGACCTCATTCAGGTACCGTGTTCCATGGTGCAAAAACCACTTATAGGCAGAATGTCCTTCGGGCAGCTTATAGTTGTTAAGACAAACCAGACAACTTTCCCGAGAACCGGCCTCACAAATTTCCTTCAGTCTTAAAGCCAATGCCGGATCGGCAGAATTAAAAGAGTTGCGCCCGCCGATGACATTATTAAACTCTCCGTCGCCAATTCTCGAAAAAGAAAGTTTTTGACGGGCCAGTTCAAAAGTTTCTTCCGGAGACAAAACGTCCGGATATTGTTCAAGAATTTGAGCATACTTCTTCATGTCTTTGTCAGAAAACTCAATAACATCCCACTTCCGCGGCATAGACTTCTTCAGTTTTTGGCGCAGTTTTTTTGACGGAATAAAATTGCAGGCAATTTTTTTAATGCGCCACAAGACATAAGACGGGGTAACTCGATATTTGATTGTCATTTCAGGAATCTTTCAATTTTGTTTATCAGCACCGGATCATATTGTCTTATTATAAGGCTCGAGTCAAGCCTCCCGCTTTATTACGCTCTCTGATTTCAATACGCAGATACCCAAAACAAATATTCTGGTGATATTTGAATTTGTCTTTTTATTGTAAAAAACCTTCCCGATTGACGCCAATATCTCCTGCAATTTTGAAAACTAATAAGCAGGACAAGCTCTTTCATTGTCACTACCTCAAAACAATGAGCCAAAAAAAGTTGAGGTTGATGACGGATTTTCGTGCGCGTTCACTATTTCTCTGTTCACTAATTGGGAGAGAGGTTGCATTCTTAAATGCAACCTCTTGCTTTTTATCAATATTTTTCGGTTTGTAAATTTTGTGTAACGCGCAAGATGCTTCTGCATTCTGCACTTCTTATACGTTATTTATTGAAAACGTTTTTCTTAAAGGCCTCGGCGGCAAAAGGACGCTTCTCGGACAAAAAGTTCGGCCGCTTGAAACTCGGCATGGCCAGACTCTCAGAAGACGTTTCCGCGATGTTTTGCAAATCTACCCGCTTGGCACCGGCGTTCTTGCATATATAGGCGCAGCCGAAACCGTTTATTTTCTCGTAAAACTTTTCGACTGCCGGCACGTGCTCGTTTTTGCCCAAATACAAAATACCGTGCGGCGTCTGCACCTGACTGATGCGCGCCAAAATCTGCTCCTGATATTCCGGCGCAAAATAACGCAGAACATTGCGGCAGAATATAATGTCATACAGCGAATTGGTGGTAAGGCGGTCAAGCATGTTATAACGCCTGAACTCTACCAATTTTGATATCTCTGGATTAATCCGCCACTGCTCGCCTTCCGGTACAAAATATTCCAGGATGTCACGGGCATTCAGCCCCATCTGCACTTCAAAATTGTTATAAATTCCTTTTTGAGCCTTGGCCACCGCCAGAGAAGAAATATCGGTACCAAGAATGTGGATGTCCCAATTATCAATGCCGAGAATCTTGTTCTTGAGCGCAAAAGCAACAGTATAAGCCTCTTGTCCGGTGCTGCAGCCCAAAGACCAAAAACGCAGTTTCTTGCCGGAACGGTTATTGTCGATAATCCGCGGCAGCAAAACCTCCTGAAACTGTTCATAAACATCATAATCTCGACAAAACGACGTATCCGAAAAAGCCATGCTTTCGACCACCTGTGCAATCAACGCTCGTGATCCGACCTTCAGTTCGGATACAAGATCTTCTACCGACGGATATGATTTTTCGCGAATAAAGTTGGAAATCTTTTTATCAATAACAAAGTATTGTTCTTCATCAAACTCCCAGCCGGCATTTTGGCGGAGAAGGTTTATCAAAAACTCAAAATCCTGTTTTTTCATAGCTTCTCCCTTTATATAAGCTTCATAATTGCGAGTTTGGACGCGATAATGTCTTCGTCAAACGGGCGTATGATAAAGTCGTCGGCACCGCCGTCCAAAGCCTGCCGCATGACAGCGGTATCCTTCAGATGTGAACAGAAGACGAATCGGGGCTGTCTGATTTTGCGGTCGGAACGGATTTTATACAAAACATCTATTCCGTCCATCAGAGGCAGATTCCAGTCGCTGATAATCAAATCGGCCGGCATTCTGGCATGGAGCTCTATGACTTCCTCGCCGTCCTCGGCTTCATCTACGTCAAAATTAAAATTTTCCATAATCTTACGGAGGAGCATTCGCATAATTTTGGAATCATCCGCTATGATACAACGCAACATAAATTATCCCCCGTTATTCAAACACAAATCCCAAGCCTGATCGACTGACCAGATAAAAGTTCATTTTGCTCTCCCGAATCAGCGACAACATATAAGCTACCGGCGCAAACTGCGCATTGTCTCCGGCGTCTCCGGAATTGACAACATCTTTCAGAGCGGCCGCTTTTTCGACGGAAACCTGCGCGTCATCGTTATGTACGACGGCAATTCCGCTCTGATACGGACGAACGCTGATGCAGCCGCCGCGAATCAACGTATCGGCAATACACATCACCCCCAGCAGGGCAAGCCGGCCGTAAGCGGACGGTATCAAACTCCACTCAAGCCGGACAGGATGATTCCGACTACCCAGCGTCTCCAGATAAGCGGCCGCCGTATTCTTGAGAATCTCCTGATTTTCCAGATTGGCGTTGTTCAATCCGAACGCCAGCCGAAAAAACTTCATGCGCGCAGTCAAAACGCGGGAACTTGTCTTCAGAATCGACCTGATGTCGTCCAAAAAGTCCATATCGCCCTCTTCGAGCAACTCCACCGCATTGGCAACCGCGCCGATATTGCCGATAATATCATGACTGAGCCGGGTGGTTATTAATTCGGAAAGATTCTGTTTCATATCAGGTTTGACTTTCTAAAAACTGTATAAATCGGTATTGAGGTAACGTTGATCCTCTCGCGACATCCGGGTATAATCCAGTTCGCGCAACATCGGATCCTCCAGCAACAGCCATCCTGTTTTGGCTTTGAGATAAGGCTTGTTGCCGCCCATACCCCAGACAACCGATTCTTTGTCATCGGGCTTACCATACTTTTGGTTAATTTTTTTCCAAAAATCATAAATTTTTATATTGCGCAGATAAATTGCCTTCTGACTGTTGCCGGTAATGTTGGAAGCCTGAGACGAATATTCGATTTTATAAACCTTGTTTTCGGTAAAGTTGCTGGTGAAAGTAACTTCGACTTCTTCTTTGGTGTCATATTTGGCATATTTGGTCGTCTGGACGTACTGATGATTGTCTTTCTTGGCTTTTTCCACTACGCAGGCCTGAATCCGCTCATAACCGACGACACCGCTGCCGCGACAGTATTCCTCATTGCGCCATTTTATAAAATTCGGCACCTGATATTTTTGCATAATTTTCTGAAAACCGCGATTCTGCATGGTTTCGTCAACCTGCGCCAGCCCCATGCGCAGCATCACCCCCGAAATATCGAACACCGAGGCGTTGGAACGTTTGCTTTTCCGAACGTTTTGGCGCGCACTGTCAACCATTTCTTCAAGTTCGTTGTTTTTTTTCTTTTCGCCGTTAAGCAATTCCAGCGGATTGGCGGAAGTAAGCTTGTTTACCCAGGTTCCTTCGACTTTGGGCAACGGAAGTCCCGGCGAGGCCTGCTTCTGATCGCTTTTAAGCGTGTCGGTCAGATCCCGGCCTTTTTTTATCGGCGGCAGCGTATCGGAGGCGGCATCGGCGACGGCAGGCACCGCGGGTTCGGCCACGGGAACAGGAGCCTCCGTTTCCGCAGTCTGAATCTGCGGCAGAGGCTGAACATCGGCGGTTACCGGCGCAAAATTCTGCGGATTTCCCTCTTCGCCCCATATGCTTTCGTCTTCGGTACCGTCCATCAGATCCATGTCTTCCGTTATTTCGGAAGCGGCCGAAGGCTCGGGCGCAACATTTTCAACCGGAGGCTCGGCGCCAAACATAACGCTTTCCATGTCCTCGCTGGCATTGGCCGGACAAATCATCAACAGGGCTCCCAACAGCCCGAAAAATACCGAATAAGACATATTTTTCCCATCAGTCTGACAAAATTTCCTTTACTATATTCGTTTTTGTCATGCTTGGCAACGACTTCCCTCAACTTATCAAATAGAAGTTTTTATTTACTTTTGGCGGCAAAAACGTTATAAATCGGATATTTTTAGAGAAGGATGAAAAATGGACACCCCGGATATTCATATCGTCGGCGCCGGACTGGCCGGTTCGGAAGCGGCGTGGCAGCTGGCCAAACGCGGGATTAAAGTCGTTATCCACGAGATGCGGCCGCATAAAAGTTCTCCCGCGCACAAAACGCCTTACTGTGCCGAGCTGGTCTGTTCCAATTCGCTGCGTTCGGATGACGGCTTTTCCAGCGCGATCGGTCTTTTGCATCAGGAAATGCGGCTGACAGGCTCGCTGATTATGGAATGCGCCGACGCGACAAAAGTACCGGCCGGCGGTGCATTGGCGGTCGACCGTGACGGCTTTGCGCGGCTGGTCAGCCAAAAATTGCAGACGCATCCGAACATTCGTTTCGTTTACGAAGAAATCACCGCACTGCCGAAACCCGCAGACGGACGCTGGATCATCGCCTCGGGTCCTTTGACGTCGCCGGCTCTGATTCAGGCCATTTTGACGGCGGCAAACAACCAGTATCTGAACTTTTATGACGCTATTGCGCCTGTCGTTTACAAAGACAGCATCGATTTTGACAAAGCGTGGTATCAGTCGCGCTATGACAAAGGCGACAAATTCGACTACATCAACTGTCCGCTTGACAAAGATACATATTACGCCTTTATCAACGAGTTGCTCAACGGTCAAAAGGTCGAATTTCACGATTTTGAAAAAGCCGAATATTTTGACGGCTGTCTGCCGGTTGAAGTCATGGCGGAGCGCGGCGTCGACACTCTGCTCTTCGGTCCGATGAAACCGGTCGGACTGACCGACAGCCACCGACCTGACATAAAACCTTATGCAGTGGTGCAGCTGCGCCAAGACAACAAAGAAGACACCCTACGCAACATGGTCGGTTTTCAAACCAAGCTCAAATACGGCGAACAGGAACGGATTTTCAGAATGATTCCGGGGCTCGAAAACGCCGAATTTGCGCGGCTCGGCGGCATCCACAAAAACACTTTTATCAAAAGTCCGCTTCTGCTTGACCGCTTCCTGCGGCTGAAAACGATGCCGCACCTCAGCTTTGCGGGACAAATTACCGGCTGCGAAGGCTATGTCGAAAGTGCCGCAACCGGCTGGCTGGCCGGATATTTTGCAGCCTGTGAACTGAGCGGGCGCGAGGCCGTTTTGCCGCCGGAGACTACCGCTTTCGGTTCCATGCTCGGCCATCTGCTGGATACGACCAATATCGAAAACTATCAGCCGATGAACATTAATTTCGGTCTGTTTCCGAGCATTACCTCCGAGCCGACTGCCAACGGCAAATTCCGCAAAATAAAAGGCGCCGAACGCAAAGCAGCCTACTGCCGGCGCGCAACCGCCGACATCGACAAATGGATTAAACAGCTATGACAACCGCGTTTTCCAAATCTATGAAAAACGAAAATTTTCCGGTGGCGGCGCTGGCCGGCAAAAAGCTGCGACCGATTGTCGAAGCCTATTACAAAGCGGCCAGAGCGGCCGATGACGTTGCCGACGCGTCACAACTGACAGAACAAAAAAAGCTGGCGCGCCTTATGCTGTTTGAACGCAGCTTTTCGGTCGGGATAAACGGCGGCGCTCTCGAAAACGGCGACGAAGACGCATTCCGGCTGGGACAAATATTTGCCGCGGAAAAACTTGATGCCTCGCTTTATACCGATTTGCTCAAAGCCTTTGAAAAAGACGCACGCAACGAACCGATTGCGGTATGGGAACAATTGATTGGCTACTGCCGGCTGTCGGCGGCTCCGGTCGGGCGTTTTATTCTGGCGCTGCATGACGAATCTCCGTCCGCCTACCTGCCTGCCGAAACACTCTGCGCGGTTTTGCAAATAAGCAATCATTTGCAGGATATGCGCAAAGACGCCGAACAGCTCGGACGCTGTTATCTGCCGCAGGACATGATGGCCGCGCACGACGTGCGGGCAAGCGATATGTTTCTTGACAAAAGTTCCCCCGCGCTGAGGGCTTTGACTGCCGAAATTACCGACAAACTGCGGCGGATGCTTAAGGACGCCTCCGTTCTGCCGGCACTGCTCAGAAGCCGGCGTCTTAAAATGCAGATCGGCATTATCCTTTCTTTAACCAATTCCATGATAAAAAAGTTAGAGAAGAATGATGCCTTGACCTCTCGCATCAGATTGAATCTCGGAGACTGGATTAAGGCATTTTGTATTGGAGCGCCGCGCGGAATGCTGTGCAGAACCGAAAAGACAGGAAGCGTCTTATGAACAACATTCAGAAAATGGTAAAAAAATCGGGAACTTCATTTTTTTGGGGCATGCGCCTTTTGCCTTCGGCCAAAAGAAACGCCATGTACACGATTTACGCTTTTTTCCGCCATATTGACGACATTGTCGACGGCGAAGCGCCGATACAGGAAAAGCTTGATTTGATAGAAGCATGGCGCAAGGAAATCGACAACATCTACGACAAAAAGGTACCGACGACAGACATCGGTCGCAAAATCTATAAAAACTGCATGCGATTCAAACTGCCCAAAGAAGAGTTCATCCGCATGATTGACAGTATTTCGATGGATCTGCCCGAACCGATACAGGCGCCGAGTCTGCAAAAATTTTACGAATATTGCCGCGGCGTGGCCGGCGTGCCGGGAAGTCTGTCGCTGCGGATTTTCGGCTGCAATGACGAAAACATCATTGAAGAACTGTCCTCTTCCCTCGGAACGGCACTGCAAATTACCAACATTTTGCGCGACGTCAAAGAAGACGCAATGGTTCAGCGTCTGTACATCCCCAAAGAATTTCTGGAAAAAGCCGGCATTCAGGCGACTGATCCGCTGAGCGTGGTGGTTAACAAGAATCTGGCTTTGGCGCGGGAAGAACTGGCTCGGATTGCCGGAAAATGTTATGATACGGCTTTTGAAATACTGAAAAAACTTGATAAAAAGACAGCCCGACCGGTTCGCGCAATCGCCTATATCTACAAACGCTATTTTGACATTATGCAAAACCGCGGCTGGGAAGTAATCTCGCCCAAACCGCATCTGAGCCGGCCGCTTAAGCTCTGCCTGGCTCTCAAAGCCTTTTTCGGAAAATAGCCCATGAATAAGGCAATCCCGACATATCATATCATCGGAGCCGGCATCGCCGGCTTGGCCTGTGCGTATGAACTCAAACGCAAAAATCCGAACGCCCGCATTGTCGTTTATGAAGCGAGCGACAAAATCGGCGGCCGCGCCTATTCCTACCAGGACAAGGACATGGGACGGCGGCTTGACAACGCGACGCATGTCGTGATCGGCGCCAATAAAAACATGGCGCGTTTCATTAACGACGGAGAATGGGAAAAATACGCCTTTTTCTGGGACGTCGAACAAGACAACCTGTCCGGTCAGCATCAGCGTTTTCTGGCGCATATTCTGAAATCAATGTGCAATACGCCCCCTTCGCAGATTGCCCGCGACGTTATCCGCAAAATTTTGTGGCTGACTTTTCCGTGGACACGCAAAAAACGCCGCATTTATTATTCAAAACAGGATTTGTCACAAAAATTTGCCAATTTTTTTCTCGGTTCGGTCGACGAACTCAAATTAAATCATAAACTTTTGAAGATTGACAGCCTGTTCGGCCGAGCCGCTCAGCTCGACTTCGGTAACGAACTGGTGGAGATCGGTTCCGAGGACATGGTCTTTGCCGCTCTGGACAACCGCGGCTACGCCAAATTGTTTAACGAGCCGGAATTGCCGCATCATTCAATTATTAACATCGTCTATCAGACTTCTCAAAAAATCAATCTGCCCAAGGCGGCTTCTTTTGTCGGCGTCATCAACGGACTGTCCGACTGGATTTTTGTCAATGACGACATTCTGACGGTGACGATTTCCGCCGCCGACAATGCTCAGACAGATTTGCAGGAACTGGCTCGCCGCATCTGGAAGGAAATTGACAAGCTGCGCGGCGTCAACTCGGCCTTTGTTCCCGCCTTTAAGGTAAGCTGCCACAAGCACGCCACAATCGCCCAGACCGAAGAGACCAACGTGCTGCGGCCGTTTTCGGCACAGGGACGATATCCCAACCTGTTTATTGCCGGCGACTGGACCATGCAAAATTATCCGTGCTGTCTGGAAGCTGCTTATTTATCGGCAAAACGCGCCGTCAAAACGGCTCTTAAGACTAAAAAGCCATAATTTTACAAAAAAAATTTCGCTTACATTCAAAACGTCAGCAAAAATCAAGACAAATTTTTTGTTTTTTGTCTATTTTAGGTATTGCACACGCGATTAAATAATGATATATTCCGTGTCATTGAAAAAAATTATTATGACTACGGATTGTAAAAAGAGGCTAATAAGCTTTACCGAGTCATTTGAAATAGAAAACAACCGCTAACAACAATAATAACATTTAAATTTTCTAAACTTATGAATGCAATGACTTATGTAATTCCGGGAGTGATCCTTGTTGTTCTGGTAATCGTGTTCTTCTTCGCGAAGTGGATCTTTTCTCTGCGCCGCGTCGTACCGACAAATGAAGTGCACATCGTGCGCCGCGGGAAAAACACCCTCGTCTACGGAACCCCCGAACGCGGCAATGCCGAACAGGCAAAGCAGTTCTGCGGCAACAGCTATTATCAGTTCCCGATCTCCATCCCCGTGCTCGGCGTCAGCGTGACCGTCATGCCGCTTTCAATCTTCGGCATCGACATCAACGACTACGAAGCTTTCGACAAGGAACGCGTGCCGTTTGTGGTCGACATTCAGAGCTTCTTCCGAATTTCGGACTATGAAGTCGCCGCATCGCGCATCAACCGCATCGACGAGCTCAAGAAACAGCTCTTAAGCATCGTGCAGGGCGCCGTTCGTTCGATCCTCGCCAAGGACTTCCTCAACGAAATCATGGGCGAGCGCTCCAAGTACGGACAGCAGTTCACCGACGAGGTCAAAGACGAGCTCAAATCATGGGGCGTCGAGACCGTCAAAAACATCGAACTGATGGACGTACGCGACGCCAAAGGCGAAGAGGTGATTTCTAATATAATGAAGAAAAAGAAATCAGAAATCGAAAAGGAATCCCGTATCGCCGTCGCCGAGAACAACCAGCAGGCTCGCGAAGCGGAAATCCAGGCCGAACGCGAAATTGCCCTCAAAGAACAGGACAAGGAAAAAGAAGTCGGACTGCGCCGCGCAACAGTCAGCAAGGAAGTCGGCATTGCCGATGAACAATCCGCGCAGGCTGTGAAGGAACAGGCCAAGATCACCAAAGAGCGTGAGATGGAAGTCGCCAAAGTCGGTGCCATCAAACAGGCAGAAATCGACAAGGAACAGACCATCATCAATGCCGAGGCAAAGAGACGCGAAACCGAGATCAACGCCGAAGCCGACAAGAAAAAACGCGAACTTGAAGCCGAGGCCGAACTGATTCAGACGACCAAAACTGCCGACGGTAAGCTGATTACGGCAACCAAGAACTCCGAGGGTATCAAACTCGAAGGAGACGCCAAGGCTGAAGCCGAGAAGAAGATGCAGCTCGCATCCGTCGAAGCTCAGCTCACGCTGGCTAAGGAAATCGGCGAGAACGAGGGCTACCAAAGCTACCTCGTGCAGATTCGCCAAGTGGAAGCCAACGAGAAAGTCGGTCTGGCTCAGGCAGAGAACATCAAGGGCGCTGACATCCGCATCATCGCCGGTGCCGGTGATGTAACGGGCGGTATCAGCAACGCAATGGGTGCTCTGTCTCCGAAAGGCGGCTTCAACATCGCCGGCGCCATCGAGGCTCTCGCAGCAACCGAAGGCGGACAGGCTCTGCTCAGCAAGCTCGGCATCGGAACTCCCGCTGCAAAGTAACGCTTAACCCTCTCCAATCGAAAGCCCTCTTCTGCTCACCGCAGAGAAGGGCTTTCCTTTTTTTAGAACTAATAGTCCATCAGCTCAAGCATCTCGTCAACCAGATTAGCGGTGCCGTCAGCCACTTCTTTCATTGATTTTGCCAGCATATAGCACGGTGTCGTCACAATTTTGTGTTCCGCATCGACGCAGACTTCGGTTGCGCCTTTGTTTTCGTGTTCCGCCCCCATTTTGGCAATGCCGGCGGCAACGTTTTTATCATTTCCGACCGTGATTTTGATATGCTCTTTGCCCAAAACGCGTGCCAAGACCACAGGCGCGATACACATTGCACCGATCACCAGCCCCTGACGATAACTTTCTTCCAAGGCGCGGCGGACTTCCTGATTAATGTCGCACCCGGCGCCTTTGACCGCAAAGTCGCTGAGGTTCAGAGCCGCGCCGAAACCGCCCGGAAAAACGATTCCCTCAAAATCCTGCGCCCGAAATTCTGCCAAATCTTTGACATTTCCGCGGCATATGCGTGCCGACTCCGCCAAAACATTGCGATTGTCTTCATCTCCGGCAATTGCCGCGGCATGCCCGGTAAAATGGTCGATCGTCCGCGCCTGCCAAGTGTTGGGCGCAAAGCACTGATATTCACAGCCGCTACGCTCAATCGCCAGCATGGTCAGCACCGCCTCGTGAATTTCCGAACCGTCAAAAACGCCGCAACCGGACAATACTACCGCAAAGCGGGGAGTTTTCATTTCCATAAATTAATTCCTTTCATTTTTAAAATTATAAGCTATAAATAAGAGTATATAACAATAATCATTATGAATTGAAATGGAATCTATAAATTATGCAGTCAAAGATCGGCACTTTAAAAAACGGATTACGCATCATTACATCCGACAACCCGCAGCTGGAAACGGTTTCTCTCGGAATTTGGGTAAAAACCGGCTCCGCTTACGAAAAGCAGGAAGTCAACGGAATATCCCATTTTCTGGAACATATGTCCTTTAAGGGAACGCAACGCCGCAGCGCGCTGGAAATATCCGAAGCGATCGAGGACGTCGGCGGCCAATCCAACGCCTATACCTCCCGCGAGTTTACGGCCTATTATGCCAAAATGCTCAAAAACGACGCCGAACTTGCGCTCGACGTTCTGGCCGATTCGCTGATGAACTCAACGTTTCCGGAAGACGAACTGCAAAAAGAACGCGAGGTGGTGGTTCAGGAAATCAAGCAGACCATTGACACCCCCGACGACATCGTCTTCGATTATTTTCAGGAAAGCGCCTTTTGCAATCAGGCCATCGGCCGTTCGATTCTCGGCCCAAAGGAAACGGTTCGCGGTTTTACTCGAGAAACCCTGCAAAACTATCTGAAGACCAATTATGCCGCCGAGAATATGGTTGTCTGCGCGGTCGGAAACATTAACCACGACAGGTTTGTCAAAATGACGGAAGAACGGATGAGTACCGTTCAGCCCAAAACAAACTTTACGCCGGAGCCGCAGGAATACAAGGGCGGTTTTTATCTCGAAAAACGCGACATTGAACAGGCTCATGTCCTGCTCGGCTTTAACGGCGTACCTTATTCGACCGAACAGTATTATCCGATTATCCTGTTCTCGACGCTGTTCGGCGGCGGAATGTCATCGCGCCTGTTTCAGGAAATACGCGAAAAGCGCGGTCTGGTCTATTCGGTGTACAGCTTTACCGGATCGCATACCGGCGCCGGCATTTTCGGCATTTATGCAGGCACCGGCGCCAAAGATCTGCCGACGCTGATGCCGGTGGTGCTTGACGAGATAAAAAAAGTCTGCAACGAAAAAGTTTTGCAAAAGGAACTCGACCGCGCCAAAACGCAGCTCAAAGCCAGTATGCTGATGTCTTTGGAAAGTTCTTCCTCGGTTGCCGAGATTCTGGCGCGCCAGCATCTGATTTACGACCGCATTATTCCGATACCGGAAATGATTGAGCGGATTGACAGGGTAACGCTGGACGACATCCGGCAAATCGCGCAGACCGTTTTCTCGTCCAAGCCGACCTACACTCTGCTCGGCGCCATAGACAAACATATGGACTACGAAGAACTGCAGGAATGCCTGAAAAAACAATAATGTCCTCTCTTTCCGACATATATCTGGCCTCGCCGCGCGGCTTTTGCAGCGGCGTCAGACGCGCCGTCAGGCTGGTTGAAAAGGCTCTGCTCGACTATAGCGCTCCGGTTTATGTGCGACACGAAATCGTACATAACAGACATGTGGTTGAAAATCTCCGACAGCGGGGCGTCGTTTTCATAGAAGAATTATCCGAAGCGACAGATCACAGCCGACCGGTAGTCATCTCGGCTCACGGTGCGCCGAAGAGCGTTTATCTCGAAGCGGAAAAGCTCGGCCTCAAGCTGATTGACGCGACTTGCCCGTTGGTTGAAAAAGTGCACAAAAAGATTGTCCGTCTGGCACAGGAGGGCAAAAACATTGTCGTCGTCGGCAAAGCCGGACATCCCGAAATTATCGGCACCGTCGGCCAGCTTGACAATGCTTCCCGTTGCCGAATCATTGCCACGCCTCAAGAAGCCGAATCATTGAAATTTGCGGACGAAGCTCCTGTCGGAACGGTAACTCAGACAACGCTTTCGGTCACCGACGTGGCCGAAATTACGGACATTCTGCAGCGCCGTTTCGGACGAATGGAGGCGACGGCGCAAAGCGACACCTGTTATGCCACGACTCACCGACAGGCCGCAATCCGCGAGCTGGTCAAACACGCCGAAGCAATCGTCGTGGTCGGCTCCAAAAACTCTTCCAATTCTCAGCAACTCAAAAAAATCGCTTTGGAAGCCGGCGCCGCAAAAGCCTTTTTGATTGACGACGTTTTCGAAATGCCGTGGAATGAACTGGCGAATGTCCAAACGCTGGGAATCAGCGCCGGCGCCTCGGCGCCCGAAGAACTTGTCGGACAGATTCTGAACGAGCTCAAAAAGCGTTATCCGAATCTTAAGATTCATGATATTATAGTAGCTGATGAGGCGACGGCGGGAAAATCTCCGGCCACAGCATAGGGAGAGCGGAAATGTCGAGAGCGGAAGATATTTTTCAGAAACTGATTTATTTCGGCGAAGACGCCATTGACGAATTTATCATGAACCGCCAGACCGAGGAGTTGTTTCTGGACTTCAAACAGGCGGTTTCTTCCGGCAAGAACTTTACCACCCTGCACCGCGACGACCGCAAAAACCTGGCCAAGGCAATTTCGGGGTTCGGAAACTCGGAAGGCGGCGTTATTCTCTGGGGCGTCGAATGCTCGCGCGACATGGAAGTCGGCGACGTGGCACAGGCCAAAGTCAAAGTGCAAAATGTGCACCGTTTTTTGAGCTGGATTGAAAACGCCATTTCGGGTTGCACAATTCCGAGCCACAACAAAGTCCGCAACCACGTTATCGGCTGCGACGCCAACGGCGACGGTTTTCTGGCGACCTATATTCCCAAAAGCGACATTGCGCCGCTGATGACCACCAGCAACAGCGCCATTTATATCCGCTCCGGATCCAACAACGTGCCGGCGCCGTATGCCGTAATTGCAGGCATGTTCGGCCGCTGCCCGCAGCCTAACGTCGAGTTGATTATGGCCGAACGCCGGTTGGAAGTTCTCGACAATGTCGACGAGGACATGCTTTACCCCAACAGTATCGACAATCCGCCGGAACAATATGTCAAACTCTCTTTTTCAATTCAGGCTTCCAACGCCAGCAACGTGATTGCCCGAGAGCTTTACCTTTCGTGCCGGACGCTGCAAAACGGCGGCGAGTACAACAAAGTGCGTTTCAGCAACTATAACCAAATGGACGCGATTCCGGGCGTGGACGGACAACTTAATCTGATTACGCGGCCGGATCTGCGGCTGCCGCCGCGCGGAATTGTCCGCTTCTGCAATGTCGAATTGGTTTTATCCCCCTATATTGACGACGATTTTCTGATTGAGGGCGTCATCGGCGCCGATAAAGCGGCTCCGCACGATTTTCGAATCGAAGTATCCAAAAACAAACTGCGTTCTTTCGTGGCCAAGGCAATCCGCGGCGAAGACGAAACGACGGTTTTGATCAACGAATTTTTCAACGATTATATTCATGGGGAACTCTGATGCCCGAAATTGAAATTTTTACAGACGGCGCCTGTTCCGGAAATCCGGGCGCCGGCGGTTGGGGAGCCATTCTGCGTTGCGGCGCTGTTGAAAAGGAACTGTCCGGCGGCGAAAAGGAAACGACCAACAATCGCATGGAACTGACCGCCGTTATTGAGGCGCTTCAGGCGCTTAGAAAAGAATGCAACATTACGCTGTATACCGACAGCCGCTACGTTATGGACGGCGTCACCGCCTGGATGCCCAACTGGAAGAAAAACGGCTGGCGCACCACCAACAAAAAATCACAGGTCAAAAATATCGACCTATGGCAAAAGCTGGACGAGCTCCTTACCGGGCATCGGATAAAATGGGTATGGGTCAAAGGCCACAACGGACACCCCGAAAACGAACGGGTCGATACGCTGGCGCGCAATCAGGCCAAAAGTTTCAGCGAAGTCAGTACGCCTGATTTCTGACAATATCTTCAAAATCCTTTTCGTTCAGAAGTTCGGGCAGTACCATGCCGTCGGGCACGCGCATTGAAAACAAAACGTAAAACGGCAACCCCTTGCGACCGTATTTTTCCATAAAGGCCAGAATATCCGCATCATAGCGGCTCCAATCGATTTCAATCGGAACAATATTGTATTTGTGGTACATTTCTTCGGAAAAAGGCGTATTCAAAACCATCGCGTCATTATAATGACAGGTCAGACACCAATCGGCGCCTATTTTCAGCAAAACGATGTTTCCGCTGCGTACCAATTCGTCGATCTGCCGTCGATCAATCTTTTCGCCGACCAGCATCTTTTTGACGTGATCCTGCCGCTCGACGGCACTTTTGGCATCGGTCATTCCCCAGGCGATGACGGCAGTCAGCACAATAAGCGTTATCAGATTAAAAGCGCGGCGGATTGTCAGAAAAACCTGCGGATCGTCTTCCTGCCGTTCAAGCTCTTCAATCAGTACCTTGCGAATAAACAAAACCAGCCAGAGCGCCGAAATAAACAGAAGGCAATGCCACAAGAGCGCAGCGCCGCCCTGAGCTGCCAGCAACGAAAGCAGCCAACCCAGCGTCAACAGCAGCATAGCGTAAACGGCTGTATTGAACCATGTCATCCATTTGCCGGGTTTGGGCACATAATAAGCCAGATCCGGCACCAGAGCAACCAGAATATACGGAGTTGCCAAACCAAGCCCGACCATGCCGACGACAATGATAATGTCGCTGACGGAACCTGCCAGCGCGAATCCGATTGCGGTTCCCAGATACGGTGCGGTACACGGCGTGGACAACAGAACCAGAAACATCCCGGTAAAGAACTGAACTGCTTTTTCGCCGCGGTCGCGCCTGTTTGCCAACTTCTGAACAAAATCCGGCACGCGGAGATTAACCAGCCCCATAACCTGCGCCAGAAACAACGCAATAACAAACGTCATAAAACTGATAAACCAGATGCTCTGAAACTGCATTCCCCAACCGAGAGCGTAGCCGAGCTGCTTCAACGCAATCAAAATTCCGATTAATCCGGCAAAAGAACAAAAGATACCAAGCAAATTATAAATGAAGTCTCGACGGATGCGTTCCGGCTTGACGGCTCCGAAACGCGTGAAAGAAAGAATCTTGAGCGAAAGAACCGGAAAAACGCAAGGCATAAAGTTAAGAAACAAACCTCCGACAAAAGCAAACCAGACAATCATCAGGCTGAGACGAGGACTCTCCGCGTCAAACAACGACGGTTTTTCAACAGTCACCTGCTGCCGCAGAACCACCTGCGGAGAAGCCGCCGCCAAAATACCGATCCGTCGTCCGACATAATCAGCCTCAGCATTCAGCGCCAGGAATCTGGCAATGATCCGCCGGCCGTCTATTTTAATCAGCGGCGGGGCAAATTCCGATGCTTCCCCCCCTTCGACGAAGACATCCACCCGCGACGGTTTTTCCGCAGTTTCAAGTTCCAGACGCAAAACCTGCCTGTTTTCCGCATCCTTCTCCGCGACAAAAGAAGTTATCCTGATGTCATCGCGGGAAGACTGCGGATAATAAGGACTGATGAGTCGCAAGAACGACGCGACTGAAGATTCTGCATCCGATTCCGTACCGGCGGCAATCTCCAATTGCGGTTTCAGAACGACGAAAGAACATTTGTCATCACAACAAAGGTCGGCTGAAATCTCGACGATCAGACTGAAAGGCTGCGCAACATCCCTCACCCGGGCAGAAAACGGAATCGTCACCGTCCCGATATATCCAGCCAGACTGTCGTGACCGACAAAAAAGCGATACGGCAGCGGCATGTTGAAATTAACGTCTCCGAGATTGGCGCTTTGCGCGATTTTCATTTGCAACGGCCGATACCCTTTATATTCCTGCTGCAGGATAAAACTCCGGTCGGGAATTTGTATCTGAACGGCGCCGCGTACTTCTTCTTGTCCGTTAACGACTTTAAGAGAATTAACGATCCGCGCGCGCAGTTTTTGTCCGTCGCCGTTCCATTCGCCGATTCCGCGCATGTCATCCAGCACGTTTTTACCGTCAAACAGACCATAGGTAAAAACGGTCTTCCAATCACGTTTGAGCAAAGCCTGCTTCATTTTTTGCATGGTATCTTCCGAATTGGAAAGACCGGCATCGCGCGCCAGTTTGGCGGTTGCGGCGGCCTGCTCCCGCGGATTGTCCGAATAGGCGATAATTTTTTTGAAATCTTTGATGACCAAAGCCTTGCCCGCTTCGGAAGAGGGACGATAAATCTCCTCATCTCCGAATTCGTACTGATCATCTGCGGCAACCAGCGCAACTTCCTGTTTGAGCAGGAACTCTTGCAACTGATCTTTGAGCCGGTTGTACATGCGGCGCACTTTGACGGTTTTACGCAGAAAACTTTCGCGCAAAGCCGAGCTTTCTTCGGCATATTCGGGATGCCGTTCAATCACGTCGTCAACAAAATCTTCTTCAATCAGGGAACCTGTGTATTTTTTATCGAAGAAATCAACATCCT
The DNA here is from genome assembly GCA_964395655.1 of uncultured Azospirillaceae bacterium. Taxonomy (GTDB): domain Bacteria; phylum Pseudomonadota; class Alphaproteobacteria; order RF32; family CAG-239; genus CAZU01. Next base: position 31,236 of record CAYNBB010000005.1, read on the forward strand.
GCCAGTATTTATCATATTCTTCGCGCAGATTATAAGCTTTTTCCTCTTCCTGCAAATCAAGGATAACCCTTCCGCCTTCCTCGGCATACACAGGCGCGCAAACAAACAGAAATAAACATGACAATAAAATTTTCAAGGAGCCGGACATCAGATAAATCTTCGCACAAGTTTGAAATTTTGTTATTAAGTTACGATATAATATGCTAGAATACAAGCATGAATAGTTGAAAACGGTATATGATATGAATAACGATCAAATTAAATATCTGAAGGGAAGCTGCCTGATTGCCGGCCCCGGTATGGAAGACGAGACCTTCAAAAATACGCTTATTTATCTTTGCGCTCATTCCGCGCAGGGCGCCATGGGCTTCGTCATTAACCGAAAAATAGTCGAATATTCTTTTATCGACCTGGCTATGCAACTGCCGATAAATTTCGGCCCGGCAATTCCGCCGCTGGCTTTGTATCATGGCGGTCCGGTCGACAAAATACGCGGGTTTGTTCTGCATTCGACCGATTATCTGCCGGAGGGTTGCGTGGAGACCGGCGGCGGAATCGCAATTTCTTCTTCAATTGACGTCCTGGCTGATATTGCCCGGGGGTTCGGCCCGCGCGAATCGCTTATAGCCATGGGGTATGCCAACTGGACGCCCGGACAGCTGGAAAAGGAAATTATTGCCAATGACTGGCTGGTTGTTCCCGCCTCCGAAGAACTTGTCTTTAAAACCAAAGATGAAGAAAAACGGCAAAGAGCGCTCGACGAACTCAAAATCGACGTCAACCGACTCAGCTTTTTTTCCGGCCGCGCATAGGCAAGCTATTCGATTGGTGTACGCATTTTTCGTGCGGCATGTACGTAAAATATGCTCTTTTCAAGCCTTGGTTACGTTATTATACTCTCTGTTGTCGATGATTTTAATGAAAACAACGGAGAAATATATTATGGCAAGAAGAAATCCCACAATGCTTTATGATGTCGCAAGAGACGATCTTTCCATCGTCCGCAATATATACGCCAGCTTTGAGGCTCTTGAAGAAACTCTCGGTACGCTTAAACTTGAAGAACCTTTATTTATGACTTACGCGGCAAAAAAATCCTTTGCCCGGATTATGATGAAAACAGCTCGCAGAAACCATAACCTCAAAAACTAAATCGGAATACCGAACCGGTTCTCTCTTTCGGCAGAGCAAAACAACGCCCGAATATCGAAAACATTTTGCTGCTTATGTATTTTGTTCATTGTAAAAACACGCCTTGAGACCTAAAAAAGTTCAAGAAGCAGGTCATAAGCATCTTTATAAGCTTTCTATTTCTTTATCTCGTCCGGATCGACCAAAACGTACCCGCGTCCCCAGACGGTTTCGATATAATTCTTACCGCCGGAGGCTTTCTCAAGCTTCTTGCGAAGCTTACAGATAAACACGTCAATAATCTTGAGCTCGGGCTCGTCGATTCCGCCATAGAGGTGGTTCAAAAACTGGTCTTTGTTCAAGGTTGAGCCTTTGCGCAGCGAAAGGAGCTCCATAATTCCGTATTCTTTGCCGGTCAGGTGCAGAGCCTTGCCGCAGACGGTTACGGTCTGGTTGTCAAGATTAACCTCAACGTCGCCGGTCTTAATCACGGAGTTGGAATGCCCTTTGGAGCGGCGGACAACGGCCTGAATCCGAGCCAGCAACTCGGCTTTGTCAAACGGTTTGGTCAGATAATCGTCGGCGCCGTAGCCCAGTCCTTTGACCTTTTTGTCCGGTTCGCTCAAACCGGAAAGAATCAGCACCGGCGTGTTAACCTTGGAAGCGCGGAGATTTTTGAGCACTTCATAACCGTTCATGTCCGGCAGCATCAAATCCAAAATGATGATATCATAATCATAAAGTTTTCCGATTTCCAAGCCGTCTTCGCCCAGATCGGTCGTATCAACAATCATCCCCTCCTTTTTGAGCATGGTTTCGATACTTTGAGAAATGGCATAATCGTCTTCAACCAGCAGCACACGCATGTCAAATATTCCTTCCACACAAACTGTTTTTGTCCGATATTGCTATCATAGTCCGTTATTTTTTATTTGTTAACTTTTTTGACAAGGCTGTTAATAATTATTAACATTTGATGTTGATAACCGCAAAAATGGCTGAAAATTAAGTATAAACATGTATATTATAAAAATCGACGCAACAGATTGAAGGACAATAAATTGGGCGCTTATCTCGAAAACATTCTGCAGGAAATCAACAAAATGGACACTGCCGCCTATTTCGGCAAAGTTACCGGCGTGCAGGGACTGTTTATCGAGGCAGGCGGGCTTCTTGCCAAGCTGGCTGTCGGAGACCGCTGCAGCGTTGTCAACAACAACGGGCGCAAAGTTCCGTGCGAAGTCGTCGGTTTTAAGGAAGACAAAATTCTGCTCATGCCCTACGCCTCAATGGAAGGCATCGGCCCGGGCTGCCCGGTCGAAGCGGACGACGCCTGCCCGGTCATTTATCCGCATCCGTCGTGGCTCGGCCGCATTATCAACGCTTTCGGTGAGGCAATTGACGGCAAAGGTCCTCTTATCAAAGGCAGCAAGCCCTATTTTATCAAATGTTCGCCGCCGCCGGCACAGTTTCGCGACCGCGTCAAAGGCAAAGTTGACCTGGGCGTGAAGGCCGTCAACACCTTTCTGACCATCTGCAAAGGTCAGCGCATGGGTATTTTTGCAGGTTCCGGCGTCGGAAAATCGACCCTGATGTCGATGATGGCGCGGCATACCGATTCCGACGTGTCGGTTATCGGCCTTATCGGCGAACGCGGCCGCGAAGCAAAAGAATTTGTGGAGGACGTTCTGGGCGCCGACGGTCTGGCCAAATCGGTTCTGGTGCTTGCAACCTCCGACGAAAGCCCGCTGCTACGTCGGCAGGCCGCTTATGTGACGATGGCAGTGGCCGAATTTTTTCGCGACGAGAACAAAGACGTTTTGTGCATGATGGATTCGATTACGCGTTTTGCCATGGCGCAGCGCGAGATTGCCCTTTCTGTCGGTGAACCGCCGGCTTCCAAAGGCTATACGCCCAGCGTTTTTTCCGAATTGCCCAAGCTTCTGGAACGCGCCGGCCCCGGTTCGGGAAACGGCACGATTACCGGCCTGTTTACGGTGCTGGTGGACGGCGACGACCACAACGAGCCGGTGGCCGATGCCGTGCGTTCCATTCTTGACGGCCACATTGTGCTTGATCGTGCAATTGCCGAGCGCAACCGTTATCCGGCAATCAATATTCTGCGTTCAATTTCGCGTACCATGCCCGATTGCGACACCAAGGAAGAATACGAACTTGTCGCCAAGGCACGCAAATACATCGCCGCCTATGAGGACATGGCGGAATTGATTCGTCTGGGCGCTTACAAAAAAGGCTCTAACCGCGAAGTCGACGAGGCAATCTTTTATTATCCCAAAATCGAGGCCTTTTTGGCGCAGGGCAAGCAGGAACGTTTCAGCCTTGAAGAGTGCTATGAGAGCCTCGGCAACATCCTGGCGATTCCGTTCTCTCCGGAGGCGTAGCGTCTTAAATGACAAAGTCTCTCAAAACACTTACCCGGATCAAAAAGTTTGACATTGACAAACAACGCAAACTTCTGGTCGAACAGCAGGAAGCGGAAGAGCGTACGTTGCAAGAACTCGGACTGCTTAACCGCAAATATGAAGACGAAAAAAAGTTTGCTCAGGAAAATCCGCTGCTGTGCGGCGACTTCGGCCTTTATACGAAACAGTATCTGAAACTCCGCACCGAGCTTGAAACAAAGCTGAACGGCATCCACCGCCGGATTGAGGAAATCCGCGACATTATCGCCGACATGTTCAAAGAACAAAAAACCTATGAAATTATCGACAAGCAGCGTTCCAGACAGGAGCAAAGAGAACTCGCGGAAAAAGAACAGAAACAGCTTGATGAAATCGGCACGAATTCTTATATTAAACATCACAAGGAATAAATCCCGTTTTTTTGTTTCACAAGGAGAAATTTTATGTTTGAAGTCAAAGAACTGCCTTATGAAATGCGTGACCTTGAACCTTATGTCTCGGAGAGGACGCTGTCTTTCCACTACGGCAAGCATTACCCTAATTACGTTAATACCCTGAACAAGTTGATTGACGGCACCGAATATGCCGAGATGCCGTTGGAAAAAATTCTCAGCGTCACTTACGGCAAGGCCGACAAACAAGCGATTTTCAATAATGCCGGACAGGTTTGGAACCATGAGTTCCTGTGGAATTCGATGTCTCCGTTCGGCGGAGCGCCCAAAGGCGCTTTGCTTGACAAAATAACCAAACAATACGGTTCGTACGACGAATTCAAAAAACAGCTCAAAGACGCGGCCGTCGGACAATTCGGCAGCGGCTGGGTCTGGGTGTACGAACAAAACGGCGCCATTAGGATCATGACCACCGCCAACGGCGACTCGCCTATTGCCCGCGGCATCAATCCGCTGCTTACCATCGACGTCTGGGAGCATGCCTATTATCTTGACTATCAGAATCGCCGCGCCGAGCATGTCGAAAACTTTATCGAACATCTGGCCAACTGGCCGGAACTGGCCTGAGTGCCGTTCGCGAGCAAAACCGCCGGGATTCCGGCGGTTTTTGTTTCTGCGTCCGTTTCAAAAAAAAGCATAATGCTCTTATTTTCAGATACGCCCCGACATTTTTTTCTCATAAGAAAAAACAAATCGAAAAAACAGACAACAGAACAATTCCGCCCAACAGCAGAAACTTCTTCTTCCTCTTTTTTTTACCGCATATCAATTTTTCTTTAAGCGAAGCAACAACGTTTTGATATTCAACAGGAAATTTTTGGGCAAGCTTTTGAATAACATCTGTTCTTTTATCTTCCAGACCTGCTAAAAAAATTCGGATAAAAACTTTTTTGATTCTGCCTGATTGGCACACGTTAAAATAATTTTCCATGGCTTTGAAAAAAGCAATATTAGCAACGCCATGACGTAAATAAAAACTGTTGTTTTGACCAGCCTGCCACCAAATCCCGTTTTGGTGCTTGCGGTAAACAGCCATAACATCGGGCAGCATGGCTATTTTGCCGACTTCGGCATGCAACAGGTGCAGAAACCAGTCGCTCGGTAAGATGCCGTTCGGTATCAGTTCCGAACTGTCTTGATGAAAACGCCAGCGATAGACAACGGAATTGGTCTGAATAAAATTCTGTTTAAGCAAAGACTTGAGATTCATTGCGCCGACATGCGCCAGCAATTTCCGGTCAGGGAAAACAGAATCCGGTTGCTCTCCCTTTTCCCATTTGACGGATACCGGATGGAAACAAAGGGAACAGTCCGGATGAGCATCCAAATAGTCAACCTGTTTTTGCAGCTTGTTTTGGTCTGTCCAATAGTCGTCTCCTTCGCATAAAGCAACATATTGTCCTCGGATAAGCGGATACACATATTCTTTGGTAATGTGCCGTCCTTTACTCCATTGGTTTTCGGTCTGATAAACAGGCTTGATAATATCCGGATATTTGGCGGCGTATTCGCGGATAATATCGGCAGTTCCGTCGATCGATGCATCGTCATGAACAATGACCTCAAACGGAAAATCGGTCTTTTGCATAACAAAGCCGTCCAGCGCCTGCCTTATGAACGCCGCATGATTATAGGTCAGACAGACAACGGAAAGTTTCATTCCCATATAATACCTTTTACAATATCATCGTTTTGAATACATATTTTAAAATTATTTTTAATATTTTCTATATCATTCAATATATCTTCTAAACAGCTTGACGCCATTATAAAAGGTCCATAGCGGGAAGATTTATCTCGTATTTCAGAGGTAACCATTCCCGCTTTTATATTTGAGATAAACATATCTTTTATTGAAGATAAACTTTTTATGCTATCAAATCCTTCTATAGATTTTATTGTGCCAGGAGGCAACAAAAAACATGTATATGCAGAATAACCGGTTTTTAATTTTATTGCTTGTTGATGAAACTGTCCTGAAATATATTTCACCAGCAAATCATTAACATCTATCCCGCTTGCATACGGCACCAAATGCGACGACACGAAACAACCACCTCCTCGCGCGGCAATTTCATTAAAATATATTTCGTTTCGATGATGATCATAGATGTATTCTCCTTGAGTGCTGGCAATTTTAGGAGAAAACGCGCGCACAATCTCTCGGTTAATTTTTACAATGCTTTTTTCAACATCAGACAATTCTAATGCAACACTTTTAAATATACGTCGTTTAGAAATACATTTTCCACGAATATTAAAATTAAAGCATTTACCTATGGCGAGCGTTTGATATTTGCCATCCCAAGCAAAACCGTCTACTACATATTCCTGCCCTTCTATAAATTCTTCCACGACGACAGTACCATCTGATGAAAATTTTCTTGCGTTATCAAAGTGTGTTGCCAGTTCATCATCTGAATAAACCTTATAAACTCCCCTTGAAGCATCGCTGTCAACCGGCTTAATAATCACGGGATACTTTATTTGTTTAGCAAACTCCAAAGCATCAAAGAACTTATCCGTTTTATAGTTCTTTGCAACCTTAATTCCCTTTTTGCTTGCAAATTCACGCATAAGCTGTTTATTTGAAAACAAGAGCGCCGAACGGTAACTATTTCCAATCAACCCCAAATTTTCAGCGACATATCCACAACTTTGGGTTGCAAGATCCAATTGATCAGACAGGACAGCCACAACTTTTTCTTTACGCGCAATATCGAGTATCAGATTTTTATCTTTAACATCTCCATAATAGAATTTATCTGCAAGCTCAAAACATGGCGAATTTTCTCTTTGAGGAGCGATTACAATAATTTGAAAACCATGTTTCCGACAGATTTGCAACAAGGGCTGCTGGCCTAAGCCGGCACCCAAGATCATTATTTTCTTAGTCATTAAATACCTTTTCCCAAAGTTCCATTTGATAATCAAAAGAAAATCTCTTGTTTAATATTTGAATATTTCGCTCAATATCCGTGTCTCTTTCTTGCAAAAATTCTTTAAATGATTGTTTTTTTATTGCTGTGACATCAAATACTTTTATTCCCATTTTCGAAAAACCGGAATACGTTGTTGTCGAAGATTTTACAAATATCTTCTTTCCAAGCAGCATCAAAGCGGATATATTGCCTACACCTTGCTGACGATTTTGGTTGGATATGTATATATCGACAGATGATAAAAATTTGACATATTTTTGAGGGGATTGCCATTTCAGGATTGGTTTAAATTTATTTCCATAAATTTCCTTTCCTTTTTGGATGATTTGTTCTTTTACATTTGTTTGTCCGAATGTTTCATAGGATAAATTTGTTGTAATTATAATATTTTCATCCTTATACTTAGCTAAAACATCAAGCATCTCCAGAGTTGTTTCATCCGTAGAATTATTAATCATAATTTTGTATGGTTCATTTCTCTGATGCCTATATGCTCTTTTTATATATTGAGCAAGAGGATTGTTATAAACAATATCAAACGTTTTCTTATCGCCAAAACGCTTAATATATTCGCTTTTATCAAATGTCGTAATGATTCCGGCAATATTCTTCCGTACTTCATTTTCTATTTCATTATCCGGTGCGGAGTACAAATCCCCACCCATAATTGCCCAATAGGTTATCGACAAAACTTCCGGATGACTATACAAATATTTGCTCAACCTCGGAGAGAATAAACCATAAACGATCACTCTCTTTGTTATTTCCGGATTGATTTTCAGTGTTGAAACATTTCCATAAAAAATATTATTTCCCCAAAGCTCGCCAGTTATTTTCTCGCTTGCACCGCTATTGAAAATAAAAGCATGTTCCGTCGGAGCAAAATGCCGGTTTAGCATTTTTACAATATTGGAGTTAATGATTGTTTTGTGCAAGATATGTATAAATTTATAATTAATCTCACCAAGATTTTGATTGTAATTGACAATCTTTTTTGCTTTTTTAAATATTGAAACTCCCAACAAATAATATCTTTCTATTTGTTTATCACCTTTGACTTTCTTTTTGGTGTGCCAAATGTATGACCATATTCTCTTGAACAAATTTTGACATACTTCAATAGATTTACCCGTAAAATTTTCATGATTATAAGCGGTAATAACAATGGAAAGTTTCATCTCTTCTCCCAATTTTCTTACAGCAATTCATACTTATCCAACATTTCATTAATTGCTTGAGGCGAGTTAAACATCATTACATCAATGATAGATAGTCCGTTCACAAAATCATTATTAAATTGTCTGTAACAAATTCTGCTGAAATCTACTTTAATAAAAGACAAGTCTATATTTTTAGAAGAAAACTTATAAGGATCATAGATCGCCATGCCACCAATCGGATTTATATAATGCGTCGCATTCAAAATTTGGCACATGTGACTTATTTTATCATCGCCTTTCAAAAAATTGTTTTTGTTAATTTCAGAAGAAACAAGAAGTTCTGTCTTGATATTTAAATAATTAGTAATTTTAACAAAACTCGCGAAGATGAACTTTGCAATATTTTCCTCTGGATTAAGCATTACATCTTCAATAATCGGATACACCCGTGCAAAGAAAGGACTTTTTTTATAATTTGTATAAATCATTTGCAAAAATGAAGCCCTATTTTTGTGTTCTGTACAGATATTAATCTCATTAATTAGTTTATTTTGGCTTGCCTTTTCTAATGACAAGGTAATCAAACGGGGGGCCCCGTTGCTCAAAATATTATTGCGGTTTATCCACCCTCTGTTTATATAATTCACATCATCATATGATACGAAGGTATCAACGGCATTCATCAATTGCCAATAACCGATATAAGGAAACAAATAAGGCTGCATTATTGCAATTTTTTTAGTCATTATTAGTCTGTCTTTCACACAAAACCGCCGTTTTAACTACAGTGCAGATTCTGCTTATCTCATCGTTACCAAGAGCCGGATACAACGGCAAGCAGGCGATGCGCCGGCTTATATCTTCCGAAACGGGACAATCGTATTTCTGCGCCAGATACGGCAGCGTGTTTAAGCTCGGATAAAAATAACGGCGCGGAAAAATATCTTGTTCTTTAAGCGCCGCAAACACACTCAACAATTCTTGTTCCGATTTAAATACAACCGGATAATAAGCGTAGTTATATTCCAGATCAGGCTGTGGTTTGGGGCGGCGGACGATACCGGCCAGCAAAGAATCGTATCTGTCGCTCACGCGTTTGCGCTCGCGGATAATTTCTGCGATATGCGGAAAGTTTGCCAATCCCATGGCGGCATGAAATTCCGATTGTTTGCCGTTTATGCCCAACATATAGTGCGTATCGCCGCAATGGCCAAACCGTTTGATCAAATCCAATTTATCCGAAACCGTTTTATCTTTGGCAATGCAGGCGCCGCCCTCAATAGTATGAAACAGTTTCGTTGCGTGAAACGACAAAGTGGAAACATCGCCATAAGAAACGAGAGCTCTTCCCTTGTATTTACTACCAAAAGCATGCGCCGCATCATAAATTACCTTCAGACCGTGCTTGTCGGCAATCCTTTGTATCTCGTCCACGTTGCAGGCATAGCCGAAAACATGCACCGGCATAATCGCTTTCGTTTTCGGCGTAATTGCCGCCTCGATTTTGTCGGCTTCAATCGTGAAATTGTCCGGCTCGATATCAACAAACACCGGTTTGCAACGTTCCCACAGAATTGACGATGTGGTTGCAACATAAGAAAACGGCGTTGTGATGACTTCGCCTTCTTTGATATCCAACGCATTGAGTGCAAATTGAAGCGCAATGGTTCCATTGGTGACGTAGGCAAAATGCTCAACCTCCAGAAACTTTGTCATTTTCTTTTCCAAAGACTGAACCAGAGCCCCGCCGTTTGTCAAAACGCCACCGGCAAATATCTCCTGTATATATTTGGAATATTCCTCTATCGGCGGCAAATACGGCTTAGTCACATAGATTGTCAACTTTCTTTCTCCGACACGTTACCAAACTACAAAAAAAACCACCCGGTTAAAGGTGGTCGGAGAGTTGACAAAGCATATTTAGTGAAATGCTCCCCTTTGGTCTTTAAAGCCTGAACTTCTGAACATACACCACGGGCTCCCCGACCATTGAGTTGTCGGGGATATATTACTTTGGCCGAATCATCATAAAATCCGACCGCCGTTAACGACGTCATACCCTACGCCGCACTAAATACAGAGCTTGTCAAGGCTCCGCACCTTTACAGGTACTCGGCAAAATTTTTGCCGTGGGTTTAAGTTAATTTCATATTCATATTATGTCAAGTTAAATTAAAAGCCGCAAGAAACTTTGTTCTTGTTTTGTTCTCTAATCTTTTTATTTTGGTTGACTATTTGAAAACTTTGCTTTATTCATATTCAAGTATTTAGTGAAATGCTCTTATTGGTTGATTGCTATATATGGAAAAGGCCGGACTTGACAACCGGCCTTTTTCCTCTCTTTAAGACAAACGCGCTAAATATCGGCAATTACGCGCAGACTGACAATTTCGTCAGGCTCCGAAACCTCGCCGTTGGCGCCGGTTCCTCTCTTGATTGCGTCAACGTATTCCATACCGGAAGTCACCTGCCCCCATACCGTATACTGCCCGTCGAGCCAGCCACAGTCTCCGAAGCAGATGAAAAACTGACTGTCTCCGGAATTAATGTCCATCGCGCGTGCCATCGAGACCGTTCCGCGTTTGTGCGGCATTTTGTTAAACTCCGCTTTGAGCTTTTTGCCGCTGCCACCGGTACCTGTTCCGTAAGGACATCCGGTCTGAGCCATAAAACCGTCTATTACGCGGTGAAACTTGAGCCCGTTGTAAAATTCGGCACGAACAAGCTCCTTAATCCGTTCCACATGATTGGGCGCAACGTCGGGAAACATCTCAATAACGACGTCGCCGTCCTTGAGCTTGAGCAGCAGCGCGTTTTCGGCATCCTTAACACTGTAATTGTGTTTTATCTTTTTAGAACGGGTCTTGCTGACTGCCAGTTTTTTGGTATCGGCAGCCTCAATCCCCTTCGTCGAACTCTTGGCGAGTCTTTTTGTTTTTTCTTCAGACATTGTTTTCTCCCTCTTCTAATCAGTCAGATTTTATATAGGTATTGATTTTTCATTTTGCACGCCTGTTCAAAACAAAATCAACCCTTTCTTCCGCCGTCAGTCCGAACGGATAATTCTCTTCAATCTCCCGTAAGCGTTTTTTCAGGCCGATGCCGTTGGCAATCTGAATCGCCAAACCGGGTCGAGCGTTCAACTCCAGCATCATCGGACCGCGACGCGCATCCAACACGATATCGGCTCCGAGGTAACCGAGCCCGGTCATCTCGTAGGCCTGCGCGCCGATTAACAAATGTTCGCGCCAATACGGGACTTCTATTTTCATCAGATCGGCACCAGTATCCGGCTGAACGGTAATCGGCCTGTCGCGGCAAACGCCGTGCAACGCCCGGCCGGTTGCAATATCCAGCCCTACGCCGATGGCGCCCTGATGCAGATTGGCGCGCCCGCCCGACGCTCTGGTCGGCAAACGCGTCATTGCCAGAGCCGGAAAGCCTTTGTATACAATAACCCGCACATCGGGAACGCCCTGATAGCTGTAATCTTTGAAAATATCCGAAAAATGAACCAGTTCCTCGATAATGGCGGTATCGTATTTGCCGCCGAGGGAATAAAGACCGCTCAGGATATTGGAAATATGCTGATAAACCTCGTTATAAGTCAGACGGCGCCCCGAAGCGGTGATGAAAACGCGCTCCCGTTCCCGGTATTCTCTGATAACCAAAACGCCCTTTCCGCCGCTGCCCTGCGCCGGCTTAATCACAAACTCAGTCTGTCCGCTGATTATGTCGAGAATGTTTTTGGCCTCAAACTGATATTCTATGGTACCGATCAGACGCGGCGTGCTGATACCTGTCTTGTTCGCCAGTTCTTTGGTTTTTACTTTGTCATCTACCAGCGGGTACAGGCATCTCCGGTTGCATTTGGAAATAATGTCAAAATTGCGGCGGTTCATACCCAAAACGCCCGCTCGGGCAAGCTCTCGTGGAAAAGCAAACGATTTCAACCATGCAAACATCGGCTAACTCTTCACCAACGGACGGAAACGCCTGAGTTCCATCAGACGATACCCGGTATAGGTGCCGAGCAGCATCACGGCAAACAGAACCACCAGGTTAAGTTCGTTAAACGCAAACATAATATGGCGGATATACTCGCTGCTGATGACAAAATAGGTTGCAACCGCCACAATCAAACTGAAAAATATCTCGCGGCCGGCATTCAAGGCGCCGTCTTCTTCCCAGGTAATGGAAGCGCGTTCAATAATCCAAGCCATGATAATTATCGGGAAGAAAACCGCCGACTGGGCAATCTTGAAATCCAGCTGATAGCCGACAATGGTCAAAAACTGCATAATCAAAATTACGAAAATAACCACCGCCGAAATTCTCGGAACCAGCAAAAGATTGAATTTTGACATGAGAAACCGAATCAAAAGACCCAAAGTCATGATGGTGGCAAAACACAACATTCCCGGCCAGAAACCCGTTTTTACCAAAGACATGGCAAGCAACATCGGCGTAAACGTTCCCATGGTCTGCAACCCGATAACGTTACGCATCAGAACAATTATCAAAATTGCCAACGGAAAAATCGACAGCCATTTGATTGTGTTCTGCTGCGCCAGCGGCAGGTTATAAATCGAATATCGGAATCGCTCTTCCTTATTCAGCAGTTTGGCGCGTTTACCGGCAAGATTCATCGAGGAGGTAATTGACTTGAGCACCGAAAACTTGATAACGGAATTTTCGCCTCCTTCAACGTCAATAAGCGACTGTCCGCCGCGCTGAAACAATACAAAATTGTCCGGAATTCCTTTTTTACCCGTTTTGATGTCATAAATTTTCCACGAGCCGTTCAGATAAGCTTCTATCATCAGATCGGGAGAAAGGGATTTTTTGCTTTCCTGAAGCAGGAAACCCCGAGCCGTACGCGACGGAATTTTTTTCAGCGCCAGCAGGTCGGTGATTATCTCGACCATCATTTTCTGCGTGGTTTTTACCGGAAGATAGGCCTGAACCGCCGGTTGCAAAGGTTCTTCATTAAGCAGACTGATAATCTGAGTAACGGCGTCTCCTTTCTGTTTTTGAGCCAGACTGAGCAACTGACGGGCGGCGGCCAGACGCTGTTCGTCGAAGACGGGCGGGGTCGGCACCGCAGGCGCGGCGGAACGGATTTTGCCGCGGCTGTCAATGTTGTCAAACAACAAAATTTTATAGTAAACATCCTGCGGCTCTTCACGGGCCGGACTCGTCAAAATTAAACGGGACGCCGTTTTGTTTTTTCTGATTTTATAGCCTTCGGCAACGGTATTTTCCTCCAGAATCTTAAAACTATCGTTGTTGCGCGGCGTGGTCAGCGAAACCTTTATCGGTTCACCTGTCGGATCAAAAGAAATGTGCGCCTCAATACTCCAGACATCGGCATTCTGTCTGGGCGTAAAATGGAACCCCCAATACTCAACTTTGTAATAAATGCTGTATCCGGCATAAGCCATTGACAAAACTAAGAAAAGCAAAAGGATTCCGCGAACGGAAGCTATTTTTTTCAACATACGAAAATATCCTCAGCGTAAAGTATGTTCAAGCGAAGGATCAACGATAAAGCGCCCTTTGAGAATATTGCGCCCGATTAACCCCTGATATTCGAATTTTGAACGGTCTGCCAGCGTAAACTCCGCATTGATCAGCTCATTACCGATTTTGACATCCATAAAAACGGAGACACGCTGCTCGTTTCCATCAATCCGGCGAATGGTTACCTTACGCTGCACCTTTTTTTCAAAACGGACGCCGTTAATTTCGAAACTAACCCATTTTTCGCCGTCCCGCTCAAAACTCCGCTGTTTGGAAACACCTACCGACGACGTCTCGGCGCCGGTATCAATTCTGGCTTCAAAAGGAACGGAAAGCGGCAGAAAATAGACCGGTTCGACTCCGCCGATAATTTCCAGCGCGGGAGTACTGCACCGTTTAACCTCGACAGCGGGTATCATCGGCGGGCGCGTGTTGCTTTGGCAGGCGGAAATCATCAGACAAAATCCTCCGCAGAAAAAAGAAAGAAACTTATTGTTCATAGGCGATACACTATTCATAAGATCATAAAAAACTTTCTCAATTATCCTCAAAAGGACAAATTTGTAAAGTTAATTTTCACATTAATCATACCTATTTATTGAATTAACTTATTATATATGCTAACATTTTGAACGAGAGAATCGGGAGACGAAGATGAGTCAAAATTTAATCGAAAAATTACAGGAAATCTGGAACGTCATTCAACAGGATCCGACAATCCGAAAAGGACAGCGGCATTGGCGCAAAATTCAAAAAAGCGACGGTTACAAAATTGCCGTTTCGGCGGTTTCCGACATCGGACGAACTCTCGGCAAGGCAAACCGCTATCTTTTGAAAAAAGGGAAGATATATGCTCTGGTCGCCTTAAACCTGCTGTCTTCGGGTTCTCTTTCCGGAAGTCAGGTTTCCTCAATGAAGAAACACGGAGATAATGACGATCCTATTTCGACTCGCAAAGAATTCCGTCTGACGGACGTACAGGCGCATCTGCAGGCGGCGTATTCGGCCGAAGAACTTGAAAACCTGTGCTCCAAACTGATCAGTACGGACTCAATCTTTAATCAGCTTTGTGCAGAACGTTCTCAACTGATGGGAGACGAAGTGCTTCGCGTCGCCAACGAAATTCAGTCTCAAATCGGCGGCAACAAAGGAAAAAACCGCAGCCAGATTCTGAAACAACGCTGGGGAAAAGACGTTCCGGTCGGACTGCATTGTCTGCGCAGCGCGCTGGAAGTCATGACCGAAGCGTCTCAAAATACCGACACGCCCGAATTTATAGATACCTTTATACAAAAAATCCGCCAAACCAACCCCAACAGCTATTACGGACTGAAAGGCACTTTTTCCAAGCACCGTAATTACAAGAGCTCAACCAGAAGCCATAATCTGACGCAGATTATCACGGAAGAGACCAAAGACAATCCGCACGACATTTTTCTGATTGCTCATAAAAGCAAGGGCAATCATACCGGTTCGGGGTATCACATGGTTCTGTATTACAACGGAATTATTGTCAGTTTTAACGGTGAATGTATCGAAACCGCAGCTGAATATTTCAAATACCGCAGTACTCAGGGCGACATAATCAATATCAGCAAGACTGTAAGAGAAGACGGCAAAGCCGGAATTGTCCGGCAAATAGCAGGCAAGATAAAATCAGACATTGCGGCAGGCAAAGTCGAATCGTTCCAAACACTGCTGGCCATGTATATGGGCGACAAAGACATCCCATTGCAGAATCGAATACAGCTCGGTTCCGACGCACAACAGATTATGCCGTTGGTTGCCTCGGTTAACCCGCTGGACAACTTCAATCATTTGCGACATGTTCGCGCCAAGCTGGCAGCCCGCCAGACCGAGGCGGGCAACGTCAACGTTCGGACGACACAAAAGAAAACTGCAATCCGGCCGGCAAACGGTTCTAAGCAGCATTTTGCTCAAAACCGCCGAGTCAGAGAAGCCAAAGACTCCGTTCATTCTTAGAAAAAGACCGAAGCGCGCAGACTGACCACCGTGGCATGATCAGACTTGGGATTAAGCGCCGGATTAAAGTAAAACTGAACATCCGGAGTAAGTGTCATCCATTTGGAAATTCCCCAAGACCAGTAGGCTTCCAAAATCGTCTCGGCATTATGGGCAAGCGGCTCGCCGACGGCCTTTTCGTTGATTTTGTTATAAGCTCCGGCAAAGCCTATCTGATCCAGACTGTTGCGATTGAACGGATCGTTTACGGCCATACCCAGCACCCAAGACTGGTCTATTTCCGCCTGAGAGCCGGAAACGCCGTTGATACGTCCGAAAACAGAGAATTTTTCTCCCAGATCCTGACTGACGTTTAAAGACCAGCCGTTGGTCGTCTGCGGTTCTTTTTTGACATTAGGCTGATTATACAGCAAAACCGAATATTGTCCGGCGCCGAGTTTGGCAATGGTCGGCATATATGACAAAGAAGCAAACGTGGTATAATGCTCTTCATCCAGATGCGAAGTCGAAATACTCTGACCGGTGGTATTGGTGGCATCCTGGGCGCCAAAAGTAAAATTCCACTCCGCATCGGGCGAAATCGACACATAACCGCCGAGAGAATCTGTCGGATAAGTCGAAGAAGCATTCTGCGACAACGCATAATTGATAAAATACTGCTGTTGATTGGAGAGATAGGTTGTACCATCAAAATCAGACATCGGGAACTGCCCCAAAGAAACGCTTAACCAATTCCACTTTCCCGGCAACTGGTAGGTATAAGACAATTCATCAAAGGTATTAATGACAGAAGTATAGTCATTTATCCCGGTTACCGCTCCTATCCGGTTGTTAATGCTTTGCCCCGACGCTCCGCTGTATTGGACAACCGTATAAGAAGCATTTAAGGTTCCCGTTCCATATTCGTTGTTAAAATTCTGCCAAGTAACCGAAGGTGAAATTATACCTTGAAATGCCGTTTTTTTGCCGCTCGGAGCTCCGTATTGCGGCATAAAAGACAAATCAAGCGAGAAACCGATGCCGTATTCCTTTTGCATAAGCTCTTTAAAATCCGAATATTTCCGCATCAGATCTTCAATTCCGCTGCTGACATTCCTCTGTTCGGAAGCGGCAATCCGCCGGCGAGCGCTTTCAGACTGATAAAGCGGAAACGAAACGTCCGAAGTTTCCTGCGCCCGAAGTTCCGGCTGCAGAAAGAGCATCCCTGACAAGATCAGAAAACTGCGGCTGACGATTTTATTTTGCATATGTTATCCTTTCGTTTTAATGATTTAGAAAAGATATATATGCCAAATTATCGTTTTAAAGAGCACCCGGAAAAATCTACCGCAAGTTTTGAATATTGTAAAAATTCAAATACTTTCACAACGCCGGCAGGCGGCATTGCCGCTCTGCAGCCGCAAAACCCGTCCTGCGGCACAAACGGACGTTGCGGTCGAATATCCGTTCGCACACGGCTCACCGCGACATCTTCCGCAGACTGATCCCGGCTGCTGCTCAAAAATCTGTCCGTCTTTGCAATCAAACCGTCCGATTGCTGCCGAATATCCGCTGCGACATGAAGAAGCGACGCATCTGCGACATGCGCCGTTGGTATCTTGAACGCTTATTTCCAGCCCGGGAGCACAACTTCCGATCCGAGTGTCATAACCGTTCAGACACGGTATGCCGATACATTTCCTGCATTGCGGATTGTCGCTCTGACTCTGCAACGTCTGTCCGTCGGAACAGGATGAAATAAGCTCAAAACCGTCGCGGCAAGACATTCCCGAACATTTTTGACAGCTTGGATTAGTTTTCTGTCGGAGCAGAACTTGTCCGTCATCACAAATCGTATCCGGAGCGTAACCGTTCTGACACGGTTCACCTTCACAAAAAACGCAGGCGGAATTATCAGGCTGAATTTTTCTGATTTGGCTGAGGCGGCAAACGTTATAGGTTTGATACCCGTTCCGGCATGGCGTACCTTCGCATTTAAAACACCCCGACTGCACGGGATGAGCGGCAACAGTCGTCCCGTCGGGACAATCATTGACAAAGGTATAGGGCGCCGGACATGTTATCCGCTCACATTTTCTGCAAACAGGAAGCCCCTCCTGCTCTACGAGCCTGTGCGCCTCGCCGCAGGAAGAAATCGTCGGCAGAAAGCCTTTGGCGCATTGAGGAACGCATTTGCCGCGAATGAGGCGGTAACCGTCTTTTTCGCAGCGGGACGCCGTTTTTCCGAAATTGATTGCTTTACCGCGCCCTTCTTCAGCAGAGGAGACCGACACGTAATCGCCCGCGGCGTCAATAATGCTGACAACCTTAGCCGACAACGGCAAACAGACAAATTGCAGCGCCAGGAGCACAAAAACAATCCGAAAGCAAAAAAACGACATCTTTTACTCCTCTCTGCTGATATATACCGTTTTCATATTGACCACTCCGTGCCCAAAAGTCAACGCGGAAAACAAAATATGTAGACAAATAATGTTTTTTATATTGACTTTTGTCTAAAAACGTCTATTCTATAAGACATGAATGTTATAGATATGTCGAACCAATTACAAATTTAATTGTTATGGAATTAAACGTAAAGCAGTATTCTTGGACCGAAACGGCTACGAGTACTAAAGAAAAACTGTATGAAACCTTTCCCAACCTGAAAGACCTGTGCTTTGTCGGCAACGGCGTCCTTTCTTATCTGGAACACGACAAACCCTGCTATCAGCTCGGTTTCGTTTTTCCGGTCAAGGATTTCGTTACCGGCCAAAAGAAGACAATCGTCTATTATCCGATAAAGAAGGCGTTTGTTTTTATGTACAAAAAAACGGACAGCTTTCCGGTTTCCGGCGCAGGCGAAAAGTTTCAGACCAAGCACGGCGAGATGGAAATTGTCGAAGTCAAAGGCTCTTTCGCCGTCACATTTTCGAGAACAGCTCTGGTAGCAGAAAAATAATAAAAACATTAAAAACCCAAGAATTATGGCAAAAAGAAGCATTAATACACCTGAAAAGATGACGGTGTATATGAGCAAAATTCTTGCAAGAGATCTGAAACATTATGCAGGTTTCTGCAACGCAGTCCTTTGCTCAATCGACTATGTCGAAGGTCCCATCTGGGCGATGCAAGTATTTGACGGAACAACGGTACACTGGGCAATTCTGGAAGAAATCGGTCAGATGGCATACATCTACGCCGGCCCGTTAAAGCCCTGCTCAATCCTGCCGCAGGGTCAGTTCTACAAGAGAACGATCCTCCGCGAAGGCGTCAAGGTTTCGCAAATCGGAACCATCGAATATAATCGGCGGATGGATGTCTGCATCCGCTGGGAAGACGAAAAATAATACTTAACCGCAAAAATCCCCTGCAACAGCCGTTGCCAGGGGATTCTTGTTTTGTTCGTTAAAACCGCGAACTTACTCCAACCAATATTCAACCGTCGAGACAACGCGAATGGTCTTGTCAATCGATTGCGTCTCCGAGGCGTCGGGACGCTGTTCGCGCGGCAAAATCGAGAAGACTCCCTGGCTGGCGCGTTTGATACGTCCGACTTTGCTGTCGGAACTCTTGGCAAATTCCGCCGCGGCAGCCGCTGCATTCCTGGTTGCCTCCTCCAGCATTTCGGGTTTGACGGAATTAATCTCCGTAAACAGATAAGCAACTGGCGAGCCGTATTGATTATCCAGAATAATTCCCTGCGCAACAAGTTCGCCGTTTTTGCTCAGCGCAGCGTCAATCTTGTTGACATCGGCAGAACGCACCGTCATGCTCTGGCTGACAATAAAACGGGCGCCGGTATCATTGCCGCTGCGATACGGATTGGCCATAACGTCATTGGTTTCCACCCTGCCCTCGACAATCTCTTCGGCAGAAAAACCCTGTTCACTCAGAAAACGCATGACAACAGACTTCTGACGCTGGATCTCCTGCTGCGCCATACTCAAATCGTTGTCGGTGACGACATAGCGGATGCTCCAAATTCCCAGATTGGCCTTCACGTCTTTTTCGGCCAAACCTTTGACCGTTACAAAGTTTGAATTAATTTTGGAGCAATAATAAAAATACCCCGGAAAAAAGCCTCCCAGAGTCAAACCGGCGGCAATCAACAGCGCAGAAAACAGCTTGCTTTTGCCGCAGCGGCAGACGGAATCGTTTTCATCACATTTACATTCTACCTGCATCGTATTTTCCTTTATCTGTTTCCGGTTACCGGTATCGGTAATACACCCAAAAGACAAATTTGAAAAGTTTTATTCCGCATTGACGACAAATTATCAATTGTCATCGTCCGCGTCATCCGTCTCGTCCGACGTTTCGGAAAACATAATTTTCCATAGCGGCTTGCGATACATCCAAAGATTAAACGCACCCAAGGCTACGGAAATCATACCAAACAAAAATAAAACATAATACCAGTTGAGCTGATTGGCATCCATCATAACGTCTTGCCTGGAAAGGCGGACAAAACCTATGGCTACGGCGGTAACGACAAACGAGAAGATAAAAGCCAGTGTCCAAATCTTACGCAGCATGTTCCGAGGCAGTAAAAAAGAGGTTATGACATACAACAGAAGGAAGGCAAAGAACAGATACAATTCCATGAGAGTTATCCTCTATCGGTTGATATGCTACCAGATATAAGCGGCTTTCTTTTAAAAACAAGAGCGCCGGCTTTCCGACAAGTCAGAAAATCCGGCACTCCTTTAATTTTTTACTTTTCACAAGCACAAGCCACGAGCCCGTAAGCCACGCGTCCCATGAACGTTGCGAAAACGACCAACAAGGCACCAAATACCAGAGCTGATACGATACCGTTGGCTTCCATCATCATATCCGATACCCACCAGATAACGGCTTTGTAAATGCCGAAACAGATGAGTATGAACGCGATGGGCTTCCAGATGCAACCGAAGTTCTTGACGAACGAAATCGGCAGATACAAACCTCTAATCAAAATCCAGAGGATGACGAAAAGAGGAACGTATACGCAGCCGGGATAAGAATCTCCGAGCTCACCAAGGATAAGGTAAGCAATAAAGAAAACTCCCAAAACGGCCGCAAGCATCAGAAGCTCGCTTAACAACGCTTCTCCGCCTCTTTTTATGTTGTACCACAAACCGCTCAAAGAGAACGAATTTGCATAACGGCACTCATAGTAAGGAAGAAAGAACATTATGACGGACGCGATGATGGCGATAGTTGTAATAATACCTAACATAACAAAAATTTTATACGGCCATTGACTTTTGTCTTTACCTTAAGAGGCCGGGTTACTCAAGATAAAGAAACATTTAATATTTTACTCTTTCAGAGTAGCATATTTTTGACAAATTGACAATATATTATGAAAAACGGTTATTTGAGACTCGGCCATTGCCCGGCCGCAATCTGCTCCAGACTCGGATTATTCAGCCCGAAGCGCATGTTGTATATCCAATAATTGGCCATGACGCGCTCGATATAAATCCGCGTCTGCGCCGAAGGAATAACCTCGATAAACAAGAGCGCATCATTGTTATAGCGGGCGGACTTCTGCCATTTGACCAAATTTCCGGGACCGGCATTATACGCCGTTATCATATAAAACAGATTACCGTCGACAAACGGCTTGTCCAACAGATAGCTGATATACTGCTGACCGAGCCTGAGGTTATAGTCCGTTTTGAACAATCGCGTTTTGTCGCTTTTGACGCGGCTGTCTTTGCTGATGTGATAAGCCGTCCCGGGCATCAGCTGCATCAAACCGCGCGCCCCTGCTCCGCTGACGGCATCCGGCCGAAAAGCCGATTCCTGCCGTATCAAGCCCAGAACCAGCGCTTTGTCGACTTTCCAGCCGTGCACCGGAAGCCAGGCCGGAAGCGGATAGGCAAATTTGTCATACGTCTGATTATGTTCCAGGTCTTTGTTCTGATTGGCCAGAAAAATAGCCAGCGCATGCAAATCATACTGGTCGGCAATAAAAATAACCGCTTCTTTCTGTTTTTCATTCATAGACTGATATCCGAAGCGCAACTCCTGTTCGGCCAGCCGCTTTTGTTTGGCATGCAGCAGCAGAACCGCCCGACGGATATAAGGCGAACCGAGCAGTTCGTAAATATAGTCATAATTGTTAAAGTCATTGAAATAAGATATTGAATTCCAGTTGTATTCCGGAGCCTTCCCGAGGTTTTGCGCGGCTAAGATACCATAAAAAGTATGTTTGAACTTGACGGCAGCTTCAAGCATCTGTCGTGCTTTTTTCTTGTTGCCGAGTTTGTCATAAGCTCTATAAGCCCAATATCCGCCGGCAGCCACCAGCCACTCGTCGGAGTTTTTCGAACGGCCGAGACGCTCAAAGTACGAAGCGGCGTTTTTATAATTTTTCATCCGCCACGAGGCCAGTCCGGCCACCCAAACGGCTGTTCCGGAATTGTGGCGGCGTGCGGCCTTGAGCCCCCATTCGTAAGCCAGCCGGTCATAGTTATCCACCAAATACTTTAAGGCAAGCGTCGCAGCCATATCGTCCCAGACTTCGCTCGGGGCGGCATTGCGGAATTGTTTGTTTTCCAAAATCAAACGAGCAGGACGCGTTTTTCCCTGATTGATATAATTACGAAACCGGCTGCGTTTGCTGTTGACAAAAGCGCTTGTTTCATCGGCAGGCTGTCCCTTGTCATCAAAACACACCGGCGTTTTAAGCTCCTGAGCCTTGGCGCCCTTACGAAGAGCCAACCGGCGGATTCTCTCGGCCTGCGGATAAGAATTATAGTTTTCAAGCCATTTCTTCAGCTCGGCGACCGTTGATTTATATTTCGGATGCAGATATTTTTCGGCCAGCACGGAACCGAGCAAGATTTCATTTTCGAGCTTTTTGCGCAAAGCGTCAAACCTGCCGAAGTCATTTTCCTCAAGCGCACGGAACATTTTTTTATACAAACCGACATCCTGTGGCGAAACCAGCAGATAGGAAATTATTTTTTCGTACGACTGAGAATTGATAATCGGACGAACATTTTCCTGAGACAAAACCGTTTTGCAACAGAAAAACGTACAAAATAAACTTATAACGGCAAAAAGATGTCGCGCAACAAATATCCTCATTTGATATCTGTCAACCAGATGATTTTATCGGCACATTCCGCCGCGCTTATTCCTTTGACCCGGCAGCGGTTGACAACGATATTGGGCGTCTTGTCCATCGTGTAGCAACCGTCGCCCATCAGAGTATAGTTGTATGCCGTCGGCGTATTGGGCTGAACATTGGCAAAAGAAACCGCCGTCGTAATTCCGGGCCAGACAAGTTTGGCATCCAGACTGACAAGCCTGCGATCAAGATTTGTCAGAATGACAAAACGCATGTTACAGGTTACCATATTGCCCATAGAGCGGGAAATGCCGAAATTGTCCATATACATAAAGATATTGGAATTCAGACGGGTTCTTCCGTTTTCATCGGTTTCCAGAATAGCAACGTTGCCGCGTCGCGATTTATCTTCCGTCGGCATCAGAAGCTTCTCGGTACCGCCGCCGGGCATAAAAATCTCCTCCCGTTCTTTGAGGATTTTAGCTTTTTCGTCTTCCAGCGCGCGCGCCACGTCAGCCGTCGTTTCCAGTTTATTTTCGGGGACGGCGGCCGCCGGAGCCGAGGTTTTGCCGGGCAATGTCTCCGGTTCTTCGGCCAGCAGGCCGAAAGCCTGTGCATTTGACGAAGGCCGTGTTTCCGTCTCGCCGAACGACTGTGCCCGCACCGAAACAGTCGATGCAAGCAGCAACAGACTTAAAACAACGGACAGTTTTTTCATGGCACGACCTTCCCTAAAGATTATTCCGACGAACCGTCAAGCGTTTTATTCAAGGTGTCGACCTGCTTCAGAGCATCCTGATAAGCAGCGTCGAGGGCATCCTTTTTGGTTTGCAGAACCGTATTTTCCTGAGCATTTTGTTCGGCGACCGAAACGGCCTGAAAATCATTGTAATATTCGGGAGAAGCAGGAGAAATGTAGGTAAACAAGCCCTCACAACTGCTTTTCACCGCAGGCAGTTTGTTTTTTTTGTCTTCTCCGGAAGCGCCGCAACTGAGAATATCAACCTCCATGTCGTTCAGCAACAGAAAACATCTGTCGGTGCCGACTTTGGATTTCAACGTAACCTGCTGATACGATTTCAGCGGCGGCAGGCGCAGTTTCAGGACGATATCTTTGCTGGTATAGCTCGAAGTGTTGTAACGCGCGGTGTTTTTGCGATTGGCCCGCTGCGCTTCCTTAGCGTCGCGTTCTTCCTGATTAATGGTTTCGCCGATGACTTCGTCGTTCCAGACCAAATTCAGAGACGCATTCTTAATCTCGTTGGCGGTGCGATTATAAAAAGTCGCCCCAATGTCGCAGGCTACGACATTGCCGTCGGCATTTTTTACCGGAACAACGTCGTGAATCTTAAACAGTACGGTATCTTCGGCGGCCTGAACGGCACCGTTCCAGAAAGCGAAGCCCATTCCCAAAGAGCACAGCAACATTTTATTAAGTTTTGTCATCTTGTTTCCTTTAATTTTGCAAAATTAAGTTTTTATAAAATAATACTTATTGTATAAATTAGCATC
This sequence comes from uncultured Azospirillaceae bacterium, assembly GCA_964395655.1. Taxonomy (GTDB): domain Bacteria; phylum Pseudomonadota; class Alphaproteobacteria; order RF32; family CAG-239; genus CAZU01. Next base: position 55,410 of record CAYNBB010000005.1, read on the forward strand.
AAATAGTAAAGTTTTTAATAACGTTGTTAACTGTTTTCCTCATTCATACGAGTGCGCAGGCGCAGCAGGTCAGACCACGAACGGGATTTTTGCCCCGGCGTGCGAAGCAGATATGCCGGATGAAAACTCGCCAGCACGTGCGCCTTTTTGCCGTTGGACTTTTCATACTCAAACCATTTGCCGCGCATTTTGGAAATCGTCTCAGCCATATCAAGCACCGAATTGGCGGCGCTGGTTCCCAGAATAAAAATGTAATCGGGATCGACGAGATCGATCTGGCGTTTCAGAAAAGGCAGACAGACAGCCACTTCCGAATCCAGCGGCGTACGGTTTCCGGGCGGACGCCACGGCAAAATGTTGCATATATACGCGTCGGCCCGAGTCAGACCGACGGCGTTCATCATCTTGTCCAGCAAATGTCCGCTGCGGCCGACAAAAGGCACGCCGACACGATCTTCGTCCGCGCCCGGCGCTTCGCCGATAAAAACGACTTTGGCCTGCGGATTGCCGTCTCCGAAGACGGTATGCGCCGCCGTCATTTTGAGAGCGCAGCCTTCAAAATTTTCGACAGCAAGCTTCAGTTCTTCAAGCGTGTTGACCCGGGCACAAATATCTTTTGCATTCCGACATGCCGAATTGACAGCCTGTGCCAAATCGGTGGTTGCCCGGCGCACGGCCAGACCGATGACAGGAACAGGCCCGGCTTCGGCGGCAGGCGGTTCGGCAAACGGACTGTCGCCGCAAGTTTCGTCCACGCCGGCACACAAATACCATTCCAAAATCTGTTCCAATGTCAAATTTTCCGCTTTCATAATTACAAAATTAGACGAATTACGCTATTTTGCAAGTCAAAACATTTATTTACACAAATTTTGTGATATATTTAGAAAGCCTATTGTATGATTGAAAAAAACAGATATGATATAAGGAGTTTAAAAAATTTTGGGATTTATGCTGTTTATGGGACGCTATGCTTTTTTAATCATCCTTTTGGGAGCTATCGGAATATTCGGTTCCTGCACCGCTCCCGGACATTTGCAAAACGAAGCGCCGCAAGCTGAATCCCCGGCTTCCGTTCAAATTTCCCGCAACAAATCCTACGGCGCTTATCTGGCCGGTCGGGTTGCTCATCTGCGCCGCGATTTTGACAGGGCTTCGGATTATTATATTCGCAGTCTTAAAATTGATCCCGACAACAAAGAACTCGTTTCCAAACTGTATCTGATACTGGTTTCGCAGGGACGCGTCGACGAAGCGGCATTCTATGCGCGGCAAATTACCCAAAACGGACTCTCCGACAATTTTGCCAACACCGTCATCGCAGCCAAACAAATGCACGACGGCGAATATCAGGAAAGCATCAAAACGCTTGACAAGTTTGACAACGCTGCCTACCGCGACTTTATAGCGCCGTTGCTCAAAGCCTGGAACTATGCCGGCCTCAACCAGCCCGACCGTGCGCTCAAAGAACTCGTGCCGCTCCGCAAAGAAGCCGGTTTCAAAAGCATTTATCATTTCCATGCGGGTATGATTAACGACTACTTCGGCCGTAACCGTGAAGCTCAACAGCATTATGAAACCATTATCAAAGACGAAGACATGGAAATGTCGCTGCGTACCCTTCAGGTTATCAGCAATTTTTATCTGCGAACCGAACAAAAAGACAAAGCGCTTGGAATCGTCGACGGCGCTTCCAACGAAAAAACGACTGCCGAAATATTGAAATCTTTTGTTGACGAAGTGCGCAACGCCGACCCGAAATTGACCAAGCCGATTATTACCGATCCGAGCATCGGCGCGGCGGAAGCATTGTTCAGCATTGCCGCCACTTTCCGCTATGACGAAGTTCTTGACGTAGCACACATGTTTATCAGTCTGGCAATTTATGAAAACCCGAATTACGACCTGGCAAAACTGTTGCTGGCAAACATTCTCGAAGACCGCGCCATGTATGCAGACGCCAACAAAGTCTATGACAGCATAAAAGAAGGCGAGCATTCTTATTATGCGGCTCAACTTAAAATGGCCAACAACCTGATTAAACAAAATGACTATGACGGCGCCGAACTGTTGCTCAAATCGCTGGCCATTGATTATGACAACGCGCAGATATATCTGGATCTCGGCGATATTCTACGTATGAAAAACCGCCCACAGGAAGCCGTAAAATACTATGAAGAGGCAATTGAGAAAACCAAAGACCAAAACGGTTTATGGGTTTTGTATTATGCGCTCGGCATCTCTTATGACCAGAACAAACAATGGAAAAAAGCCGAAAAGGCTTTACAAAAGTCACTGACGCTCAGCGGCGGTCACTATCTGGTTCTGAACTATCTCGGATACAGCTGGATTAAACAAGGCAAAAATGTTAACGACGCTTTCGAAATGGTTGTCAAGGCACACGGCCAGGCTCCGGAAGACCCAAACATCAATGACAGTCTCGGCTGGGCATTATATAACCTCGGGTATTACGCCATGGCGGTTCCGTATCTGGAAAAAGCCGCCGAGGCCAGTCCGTCGAACGCCGTTATCAGCGATCATCTCGGTGACGTTTATTGGTTCAGCCGCCGCAAAAACGAAGCCCGTTTTCAGTGGCAACACGCATTGACGCTTAAAGACGACACCGGCGAACTTGATATTGACGCAGTCAAACGCAAGCTTGAAAAAGGCTTGTCTCGAGAGCCGGAACTTTCGTATGACAAAGATCTGATCGAAAAACAAATTCGCTCTCTGCTCAGCGAACAGCGCAAGACGGCTTCCAATCACTGATTCCGCAGTTCACAATTAAAATAAAGCCATGCAAAATGACTTAGGTTCGCTGTATGCGAACTGAGGAGCAAGAAAAAGCCCCTCATCCACAAAATCCGCCCGGAAAAAACGATTTAACGAGGGGCTCGGGTTTTATTTGCTCGCTCAGCTTGCCTTTTGAGCCTCTTTCCGATAAATAAACTTAGGCTCCTTT
>CAYNBB010000006.1:0-53241 GCA_964395655.1 uncultured Azospirillaceae bacterium
TTTTTTATTGGTACGCGCGCGGGGGTTCGAACCCCGGACCCACTGATTAAGAGTCAGTTGCTCTACCAACTGAGCTACGCACGCATAAGCGTCCTTTTGAACAAGGGCGAATATAGACTCTATTTTTTTTATTTGCAACAACTTTTTTTGTAAATAAACAGACCTAAGCCTTATGCGGCAGATAAATGCTGAAAATCGTGTATTTTCCGGGAGACGAACGCAGTGCTATCCGGCCGCGAAGCATTTTGGTCAGTTTTTTGACAATGCTTAATCCCAGTCCTGCCCCCATTCCCCGATTGTCCGGAATTGTACGACTCTGGTAAAATTCGTCAAAAATCTTTTCGGCTTCGGAATTCTTTATGCCGACGCCGTTGTCCATAACTCTGATGATAATGTGATTCCCATTTTCTTCGCAGCTTAAGGCGATTTTATTTTTTGCATATTTAATTGCATTGCTGAGCAGATTGCGCAAAATCCTTTCTACCAGCAGACGATCGCCGTACATCCAAATCAACGGAATACGGCAACGCAACAGGATGTCGCGGTTGGCCGCAACAGACTTGTATTCCATGCATAGCCGCTGCAAAAGTTCAGACAAGTTGAAGTTTTGCGGTTCGAAAACCATTTTGTCAAATTCCAATTTGGAAATATCCAGCAGATTGTCCAGCATCAAACGAAAATTTCCGATCGACGCGTCAATTTTTTGAATCAAAGGTTTCTGTTCGGGACTCGGATTGCTGTTTTCCAAAGCATCGGTGAACAATTGCAGAGCCTGTAACGGCTGGCGCAAATCATGGCTGGCCTGAGCCAGAAAGTATGATTTGGCGCGATTGGCGTCTTCGGCTTCTTTTTGAGCTTTCTTCAAAATCTGACGCTGGAAAACCCAGTCGCTGATGTTTTGAAAAGTTCCCGCTATACGATTGCCGCGGATGCCTGCGGTAAAACGGCAATAAACAATTTTACCCGAAAGATGGCGGATGCGAATTTCGCCTTCCACCGGTTTGCGGTATTTGAGCAAATCAATTATCTTTTGTTTGTAAACAGGCAGATCTTCAGGCAAAACCTGTTCGCGAAAGAGGTTCTTTTTGCTTTTTGTCTTATCCGCCGAAACGCCGAATATCTGATACATCTCGGCCGACCAGTAGAAACGTTTGGCTTTAATGTCCAGTTCCCAGTATCCGAGTTTGGCCAGCTTTTCGGCAAAATTCATGCGTTGCAGAACCGAAAAATGATTATCCGCCGCGCAGGAAGTTTTCGCCGTTAAAGACGTTTCAATCTGTGTCTGAGTCATAAAACCTCTTATATTAAGGATGACGGCGACAGGATTTTGGCCGTCTCGGAAGACAGTTCAAAATACCAGCCGTCGTACAAAAATCTGTTATCCTTAATATAATCATTCACAACGGTCATTGGAAGTGGCGTTGTCGATAAAGTTATGCGTATCCAATTTTTCTTCCGGGCGTCGACATAAAAATCAAAATAAAAAACCAAGCCCTGAAACGTGACAATTTCCATCCGCTGTGTCAACAGCGGTTTGATTTCGGCAAAAGATGTTTCATCCATTGCATTTTCCACCGTCAGATGCTCCAACAGTCCCGTCTGAGGCAGCGCTTTGATCATGCGGCCTTCGGAATCGGTGAAATTCTGGCCGGGATCTTTGCGGTTGACGGTTGTCTGTGTGCCGTCATGATAAAAACGAATCGTCTCGATTAAAGAGGACGGAAGTTCCAAAACAGGCTGCAACAACCATGAAAAAGCCTGTGTCGGCAATTCGAAGCGGCCGCTGATCAGCCAGATTTCGCCGTTGTCCCGTTTTGCAAAACGATAAAGGCCGTTTTCGGTCGTTTTGCCCAAGACAAGTGTATTTTGCAATTTTCCGCCGGCATAGACACTGAGGCGGATGCCTGAATTTTGGGCGCCGTTTTGCGGCTCTTCAAGATTAAATTCTTTGACCGCCTGCGGCGTGTTTTCCCGCCGGCTGTAAAAAACTGACGTATTCAGATCCCTCAACAGCGTATGCAAAAGATAGGTGTCGGCGTAATAGCCGCCGCCTTCTTTGACGCGCCACAAATTGTCTTTGAGTTCCAACGTGACCGTTTCCTCCGCGTTGCGGATAACGATCTCATCCAGTTCGGCGCCTTTTTGGTAAGTCTCGGCAAAAACCAGAGTGCCCTGCGATTGGGTCGGATATTTGAAATCCGTAAACACGACGGCCGCAATCATAACTGCAACGGAAAATAACGCCAGCCCGGCAGCGTAATATAAAAATCTTTTACTCATTGACGTATTCCTTTGCCCGGAGTTTGGTACGGCGGGAGAAAAATTCCCGAACAAGACAGATCAGCGCCGCTATTCCCAAAGATGCGGACAGATTAAGGATTATGAAACGATTGACGATTGAGCGGTATCTTTGGGCGATTTGGTAGTCAATCTGCTGCATTTCCTTTTGGAGGCGGAGTTTGTTTCTTTCGAGCTTTTCGATTTCTCTCGTACTTTTTAGCGACGGTATCAGCTCGTTATTTTCAATTCGGAGGGCGATATCCCGAAGCTTCGACGCCGTTTGTTCCGTTTCTTCGATGTTTTTTTGCTGTTCGGCATTAAAACTTTGACGCGCTTCGGCGGCAAAAACGTCGGATAACGGGCGCGGAGCATAAGGAGATGTTTTGGAAGCAACTGATACCGGCGTTTTATGTCCGGCAAGATAATCAATCGCATTGAACAGAAAATCCGCGTTTCCGCTTTTCGGCACCATGTGATACCATTCCTGATGCGATTCTTTGTTGTCGTTCCAGGTCGCCGCCAACAGCATATCACTGTCGGCGACAATCAACAGGCTGCTCTTATCCAAAGAAATGCTGACAAAAGGAACTTCCCTGACTGCATTGACATAAGGAACTTTGAAATAAGAGTTAAACTTTCCTTCCAGCAACACTGCCAGCGGATACTTTCCGGCGGTGACGCGCAAAGTTTTAAGCGGTTGTCCGGGAACATGATGCGACAGTTCGGCATTGTTGACTTCTACCCCGTCGGCGGAACTTGTTGCGAGTATTCGGGTTTCGATGTTCGGCTGCGGCGAAACGATCAGTCGGGATGCCGAATTCAGAGCAATGTTTGCAACACCGTCCGTAATCGGATGTTTTGCAAACAGTTCAGATGTTATGTTCAGCCAAAACGGATAGCTTCCCGAGGCACCGCCGACATCGGCGTCACGGTTTTTGCTCATGTCGCCGATCACCGTATCGGGAACAAAGGTTATTCCGAGCTGTTGCAAAAACTCCGGCAGATAAGAAACCGACAACATCCGCGGCGGCATTATTTGACGACTGAGCATATATTCTGACAAGGCATCTACAAGCATGATGACCTTACCGCCGAACATTAAAAACTGGTCTATGGCATAGAGTGTCGTGTTTGACAGTTCTACCGGATTGACGACCAGCAGGATGTCGACATTAAACGGAATTTGCGCGGTTTGCGGATTGACAAAGCTCAAGTCATAGTCGCGCGCCAGAAGTTCGGCAATCGGCCACGGCGCCGTATGATCCAAGGCGTCATCACTCGGAATGATTTTGAATGCGGGAGACAAAATACCGATGTCCGTCCGGTTGTCGTCATCCAGATTGCTCAGCAGGTGGCTGATGTCCTGTTCAAGATAGCGGCTGCGTTTGGGATTAAGAAAAGGCAATGGACGCATGTGCCCTGCATCATCGGAAATCACCAGTCCCAAAAATTCGGAACGGAGTCCGTTTTCCGACGTCAGTTCTTCAATTCCGAGATTCCGCGCTTCCGCCTCTTGGACAGAAAAAGGTTGTACTTCGACGATTTGTAATCCCAACCGGTGTTTTGAATGCCGTTGATATTGCTCCAGAAGTTTAACGACATCCGTTGCATAGTCGGCCAATGTCCGGTTCTGGCGCTGCAGATCTTCCGATTTGTAGAGGCGGACATAAAGATTTTTTTTGTTTTCCTTTAGAAATTGCAAAGTTGACGAACTGAGGGTATATTTTTGTTCGCTCGTTAAGTCAAAGACCTGAGAACTTCCGAACAGAAAGACCGCAACGTTTAAGGCAACAAAAGAACATAACAGCAGCAGTCCGAAGCCGAATATGGAATTTTTCTTCATTTGTCAGCTCCTTTTATAAGCTACGGCGGCTATGTTAAACCACAAGGCCAGAGCAATAAAGCTCAGATAATAAAACACATTTGCAAATGTCAGTTGACCGGCAATGATATTTTGAAAATGCCGTTCAAAGTTAAAAACCTGACTGCTGCGAATGAGCACTTCGTTGGAAATATGAATTTTTTGCAGGAACACGTCAAGATTAACGCCGTTAAGCAGGAAACAAACCAACAAAGATACGACGAAAGAAGTTACGGCATGCGACGTCAGAGCCGAAACGGCCGCGCAAACCGAACATAACGCGCCGGCCATCAGCCAGCAGGCGCCGAAGTTTATCAAAACGCCGGCGTTGTCAACAGCCGTCTGCCGTGCCGTCAGCAACCACAACGGCGATACCGACGCAAGAAGCAGGCCGCACAAGCTCCAAGCCGCCAAAAACTTGCCCGACACCATGGCCGTGAGCGATACCGGCTGGCTCAGCAAAAGTTCCAGCGTGTTTTGTCTCCGTTCGTCAGTCCAGAGTTTCATGGTGACCGCCGGTATCAACAGCAACAGTACATTGTTCTGGATTTGAAAAAACTGCGGCAACGTTTCTTCGGAGCGCGAAAGAAAATCTGTTGCATAGAAGACTGACGGAATTACCAGCAGGATATAAATCGTCATTATAAACCAGCCCAGGCGGTTGCGGAAATAACCGTTAAACTCTTTTTTGAATATGGTCAGCGTATGAGTCAGCATTTGTCGTTTCCTAATTGTTCTTTGTCAGAGCCATAAAAGCCTGCTCAATGTCGGCTGAGTCCGTGTTTTGTTTGAGCAACAGCGGCGTCGTGTCGCAAATCAGGCGGCCGCGGTTTATCAAAATGACACGGTCGGCCATGGCTTCGACCTCTTCCATGATATGTGTCGAGACGATAACCGTGTTCTTTCGTCCGTAGTTTTTGACAAAAGCGCGTACCGACTGCTTTTGATTCGGGTCAAGTCCTTCGGTCGGCTCATCGAGAATAACCGTCCTGGGCCGATGTATCAGGGCACCGGCGATTGCAACGCGGCGTTTGAAGCCTTTGGACAGGTTTTCGCATTTTTGATTAATAACGCTTTCAATATCCAGTTCTTTGGCCAGGCTCAAAAAATTGTCCGCAAACCCCTGCCCGTTCATGCCGCGCAGTTCCGCCATGTATCTGACATATTCAAAAACCGTCATCTCCGGATAAAGAGCGCCGACCTCGGGAACATAAGCCGTGCTTTCCAAAGCCGCCATGCGGTCTTGAACGACATTGCGGTGATTAATCAGAATCTCGCCGGAATCCGGTTGATAAAACCCGACCAGCAAACGCATCAGCGTCGTTTTGCCGGCGCCGTTGGGTCCCAAAAGCGCAATGACTTCGCCGTTATTAAAGCAGATATTGAGGTTGTCAACGGCTTTCACGGCACCGAATGTCTTGCATAAATTCTTAATGACAATCATGTTTTCCTGTCCGATATGCTTAAATTATCCTTATCTTAACAAAATATTTTTAAATTTTAACAATTATTTTTATTTTTCAAAATCTTTGGTGACAAAACATTTATTTTACATTATTTATATAATAGCTTTTAGATAAGGGATTTTAAGACAAATGTTGATACGAGAAGTCTATACGAAAGAAGAAACCCGGTATCTGCGCATCGCCTTTACGGTTTCGCTGGTTGTGGCGCTGATTGTGGGCTTGTGGATTGCAAACAAAAGACGAATCAGCCATGCAGAGGCCGGATCCTATTATGCGCTTGACGCGCGTTTTAACCGTACCGACGGACTGCTGGTCGGCGATTTGGTCAGAGTGGCGGGCGTAAACGTCGGCAAGGTTGTCAACGCCGAACTTGATGATAATTTTAAGGCAGTTCTGACGCTGGAAATCAAAGACAGCGTGAAAATTCCGGATGACAGCAGCGCTTCTATCGTCAGCTCGGGGCTGATGGGCGCCAAATACATCGAAATTGAGCCCGGCGGTTCGGAAGACATGCTGGAGCCCGGCGCCGAATTTTCCTATACGCAGGATGCAATGGTTCTTGAAGAACTGCTTGACCGCATTGTCAGCATCGGCAAGGCCAATCGCAAACCCTGCAAAGAAAAATAAGTTTAGAGAATCGATTTGGAAGGAGACTTTTAATGAATAAAAAACCGGTTGAAACGATTATGGGCGTTTTGGTCTTGCTGGTCGCTGCCTTTTTTGCCTATTTTGCCTATAACGTTTCGGATTTGCAAGTCGTCAAAGGATACAACGTTACGGCTCGTTTTCTGAAAGTCGGCGGTCTGACGGTGGGTTCCGACGTACGCCTCAACGGCATCAAAATCGGTACCGTTATCGCTCAGAAGCTGGATCCCGAAGATTATACGGCCGAGGTCAAGATGAGCCTGACTTCCGACATTAAGCTGCCGTCGGACAGTGCCGCCGCAATTACCGGAGACGGTCTGGTCGGTGACAAATATATCAAAATCGAACCGGGACATGCTCAAACGTTTCTTCAGGACGGCGACACGTTCAAAAACACCAAAGACTACAAAACGCTGGAAGATATGGTCGGCGAAATTATCTTTATGGTGACCGACAATGGCTCCGAAAACAAATAAAATCCTACTGACGGTTGCCCTGCTCTGCAGCGTCTGCGGGCACGCGGCGCAGGCGGCCGAAATAGAAACAAACACCGCCCGGATGCAGGCGATGGACAAGATTACCGGAAAAGTCAGCGAAATAGACGTTCCTGTCAATGCTCCCGTCAAATTCGGAAGTTTTTCTGTTCTGGTGCGCAAATGCGTTACCCGAACGCCCGAAGAAACGCCCGAAAACACCGCATTTGTCGATGTGATTGACGATTATGACAGTCAGGAACCCGTTAATATTTTCAAAGGATGGATGCTTTCTTCCAGTCCGGCTCTGAATGCCGTCGAACATCCGATTTACGACGTATGGCTGCTCAAGTGCCATGACAAAGATAACAAAGGCATAAAAAAACTGAGCGAGGAAGAACTGCGTGCACGTGATGAAATTAAGATGGTGCGGGCAGATACGTTGACGGAAGAACCTAAAAAGGACGAGACAGACGTTCTTCGACAGCCTTCCGAACTGGATGCCATGGTGAAAAAGACAATCAACGAGGAAATGTCTTCGGATAGCGACGAAAAAGAAACAACCGACGAAATTAAGGCTGAGGTTGTCGAAGTCGTCGTCAACGCTTCGGAAGCTGATGCCGGTTCGAACAGCGATGAGCCTATGGCATTGTTTAAAATTCAGTCGGAAGTAAGCAAGCCTGTTGACGAAGCGCCGGTTTCCACGTCGGAGACCGTTAATCCGGAATCCGCGGCCGAAAACGAGACCGTACCGACGAACGTTTCATCTTTCGAATTTGAAGATGAAAACGGATATACGGAAGAAGACGAAACTTTTGGTGAATGAGATTATTCCTGATGTTTTAATGTCGTTTTGGTATCGGCAAAATGACTGACGCTTTGAAAGCATATGCAAAACGGTCGGAAAATCTATTTCCAAAAGTTTTTGGTGAAAATAACAAGAACGGTCATTACTTCCAAACGCCCCAGCAACATGGCAAAAGCCAAAATGTATTTGACTGCGTCCGGGAAAAAGCCGTAATTTCCGGTCGGGCCGATTGCCGGAACAATGCCCGGGCCGACATTGGTCATGGCGGCAACGACAGCACTGAACGAAACTTCAAAGTCATAACCGAACAGTGCGACCAACAGACTCAAAGCTGTCAGACTGAATCCAAAAGCGATAAACAAGACATAAACCGAGGAAGCCACTTCGGAGCTTATCGGTACGATGTCGACTTTTAACGGAGACATTCTGTTGGGCTCGAGCGTTGTAATCAGAGCGCGTTTGAGTTGTGCCCAAATGACCTGCCAGCGAAAGATCTTGATCGAGCCGGAAGTCGAGCCCGTACAACCGCCCGTAAAACTGAATACGACAAAAGCCGTTGTCGCAAAAACGCCCCATTGCAGATAATCGGTTGAAGCAAAGCCGGTAGTAGTAACAACCGAAACAATATTAAAGGCCGATTGTCGCAGTGCCGTGCCAAAATCATAAACGCCGTTCCAGGTAAGCCAGATTGTCATTGTCAGAATATAAACAATCAAAACCTTAATAAAAGCGCTGACCTGGGTCGAGCGAATTGAATGAATGTTGCGTGTGGCCAGCAAACTGTGATAAAAGGTCAGCGGTAATGCGCCCAGAAACATAAACAAAGTAATTATCCATTCGATTGATGCGCTCTGAAAAGCTCCGACGGAATCGTTTTTGGTGGAAAAGCCTCCGGTAGCAATACTGCTCAGGGAATGGCACAGAGAGTCAAACCAGTTCATGCCGGCCAGCTTCAGGGAGATCAGGCAGGCGACAAGCAGTAAAACGTAGACAATGATAATTCGCTTGGCGATATAACTGATTTTAGGCATAAATTTTTCATTGATGTCGGAGTTTTCGCGCTGAAAAATCTGCATGCCGCCGATGCCCAAAAACGGCAGCATGGCAATAGCAAAAATTACAATTCCGATGCCGCCCAAACCATTAAGCAATGCCCGCCACAGCAATATTGAGCGCGGCAACGCTTCAATGTCGGCATATATCGTGGCTCCGGTAGTCGAGACACCGGAAGAAGCCTCGAACACGGCATCAGGCAGGCTGGAACCGTACAAGACAAAAGGAAGCGCCGCCAAAAGCGTTACTGCAAACCAGATAATCGAGGTCAGCAGATAAGCCTGACGCAGGCTGATTTCGCGAATCTTGCCGCGGTTTGACAAGAACAAAGAAAGCCCTATGAAAAAAGCAACGATTGACGACGTGATAAAAACGGACCATTTGGCACCGGTGCAAAATATGTCCAGAGCCGCAGGAAAAAGCATGGCCACTCCGAGGACACTGATAAAATATCCGCTGATCATTAAAACCGGCTGCCACATGGCTTTTTCCTATTTTTGTTTATTAATCCAAAGCAACGTTTTGAGAATAGCCAAGTTCTACCATGCGTCGATTGAGGCAGACGCCCTCAAGATAACAGATTGCGGTTGCTATATTTTGATGTGTATAGGCGTTTATTTTGCATTCAACCGTTTTGTCTTCGATCAGTCGACGCAGATAAAGCGCTCCGTCAATCCCCTTTTGCGAAGCGGGCTGAACAAAGATTCCGTACAAAAACATTGTTTGCCCGGCAATCCTGATTTCATTGGCATTGATTACCGTCGGAATACCGGATATGTCTTCGGAGACGCTGAGATAACGCAGATTCGGCAAACGCTTCTGCTGAACGACCGGTTTTGCCGTCGTTTTAACCGCAGGCTGTGCAGATGTTTTTTCGGCGCGGCCAAAAACCTGCCGATGTACTTTGCGCGGCGGCTGCGAAATCAATTGCGGTTCTCTTGCTTTCTGATTGAGTGTTTCCGAAGAAAGAGCGTTATCGGCGGAAACCGTCGTTTCAACAGGCTGCTTTGTATCTTTAGGTTCAGATACGGCATTTTGGGGATTGCCGTCAAACGGCTCCGATATCAGGGAGGACAGTTCGCTGACGTGTTTCCAATACCAGAGATGAACCTCTGCCGGCTTGACGCCGCGAAACGTCGGCGCCAGAAACAACACCGTCACAATCAGCAAAAACCACAAAGGTTTGCGCAACGGAAAAAGAAGCAGCATCATAAATTTATGAAACAGTCCTACCCAGCCGCGACTCGGCCCGATATAATCGTCATCTTTTTTTGAACGTCTTACCATTATTTAGCGCTTCCATATTTTTGTTTCATTTCATCTATGCGTTCGGGCGTAATTCTTTCAAACAAAGGTTCCCCAATCGTAAACGGACGTCCGGGTTGCAGAGCGGCAATTTCGCGGCTGACGTCAAAATTATCCAATGACGGCATGTCTTCCGGCGTGAGACCGAGTTTTTCCAGCATTGCGGCGGAAACAGCCGGCATAATCGGCGCGCTCAAAACGGCAAAAATGCGAATCAGGTTGATGCAGGTGCGCAAAACGGCGGCTGCCCTCGTCTCGTCCGTTTTGATGACCGTCCACGGTTCGGCGGCGGAAATGTAGTTGTTGCCCTCAACCCAGATGGCGCGAAGTTCATTCATCGCCTTGCGGAACTCCATTTCATCCATGTATTTGAGATAATCGTTGACTCTGGTCTGCAAAGCTGCCGTCAGCTCATCTTCGGCAGCGGTCATTTCGCCGCCGGCCGGCACGGTATCGCCGATTTTGGACGAGGTCATTTTGAGCACGCGCGAAACAAAGTTGCCCAAGACGCCGTTCAAGTCCTTATTGACGAGCGCGGCAAACAAGTCAAAACCGAACGATGCGTCTGAACCTTCCGGAGCATTGCTCATCAGCCAATAGCGCCAATAATCGGCCGGAAACTCCTTAATCGCGTCTTCGGCAAAGATGCCTCGTTTCTCGGATTTGGAAAATTTGCCGCCCTCATAAGTCAGATAACTCATGCCTTTAAGATAATCTACCTGAGTCCAGTTTTCACCGGTACCGAGCAAAGTCGCGGGAAAAGTGATCGAATGATACGGAACGTTGTCTTTGCCCATAAATTCGACGTGGCGAACGTCGGACGCATCCAGCCACCAGTCTTTCCAGTTGCGCTCTTCGGGTTTTTCATCCGCCCATTGTTTGGTAATGCCGATGTAACCGATCGGCGCGTCAAACCAGACGTAAAAGACCTTGTCTTCAAAGCCGGGCTTGTTGACCGGAAAGCCCCATTTGAGATCGCGGGTAATGCAGCGCTCCTGCAAACCTTCCCTGAGCCACTTCTGCGCAATGGTATACGCAACATCCGGCCAAAACGGTTCTTTGGTCTTTATCCATCGGGCAAGGCGTTGCTCGAGTTTTGGCAGATTAAGAAACAAATGTCTGGTTTCGCGGACTTCCAGATTGGTCGAGCCCGAAACAGAGCTGCGCGGATTAATCAAATCGGTCGGTTCCAGAACTTTGGTGCAGTTTTCGCACTGGTCGCCGCGCGCTTTTTCATAACCGCAGTGCGGACAGGTTCCGGTAATGTAACGGTCGGCCAAAAACATTTGGTCGTCAACCGAATAGACCTGTTTGACGGTGCGTTCCTCAATAAAGCCGTTTTTATCCAGCTGTTCAAAGATATGGTAAGTGATTTCTTTGTTCTGTTCCGATGACGTGCGGCCGAAAAAGTCGAAAGAAAGGTTGAAATCCTTATAAGTCCGGGCATGGCGCTCATGATACATGTCGCAATAGGCCTGAACATCCATTCCTTCTTTGAGCGCGCCGACTTCGGAGGTCGTACCGTGTTCGTCGGTACCTGCAATGTATAGAACCTCATTGCTCTTCATTCGCATGTAGCGCGCATAAATATCGGAAGGCAGCAGACAGCCGACCATGTGCCCCAGATGCGGCACACCGTTGATATATGGCAATGCGGAAGTGACTAAGATTTTAGACATTGTATGAAATTCTCCAGATTATTATTGTTGCAAACTGTTTTCAGCAGACCGGATTTTACAACATTCTGCAAATATCTCAAGCACAAAAACAAAAAAGGTTGTTTTCTTTGCAGAAAAGAACTTTTTGTCGGCAAGGGGCTTGCTTTTTTGGTAAAACAGGCGTATTTTATTTCCATCACAAACCTTATTAAACGTATAATTATGAGTACACTTTATCCGATTACCGGACTTGCTTTGCTGGCAATTGTTCTTTTTGCTCCTCATTTCGGAGAAAAAACGGCCAAGATCTACTGGCGCAGACATCTCAGAAAGAAATCCTGCTATGAACAGGCACGATTCCTTTATGCCCTCATTCGGTATTACCATATGTTCCCCGAGGAATATACCGCCATTCGCAGCGACAGGCTCAAAACCTACATGCGCTTGTATGCGATGTATATGTATCCATCCACGCCTCTTGAAAAATCGATGCAACTCAAGATGTTCGACATGTGGTACCAACTCAAAGACACGGATGTTGTTGCCGATTGAAAAATTTCGAATTATCAATGAATCCGTCCCGAAAATTGCTGTCGCAATCTTCGGGACTTTTTTTACTGTACAATTTCCGGGGGACAGATCATATAACTTCCGGTGTCTTTTTTTTACTTTTTCAGTTCCCTTATTTATTCAATACAGCAGTCGACGGCTTTGCGGACAAAGGCTTTCATTTTGGAAAGCGCACCGCCTTTGGTTTCGTTGGCTTCAATTTTTGGCGTTTCTGCCCGTGTTTCCAGTTTTGAAGAAATTTTCTTAATGTCTTCAATGTTGTCTTCCACCCATTTGACGTCATCGGTTGAAAGCATTTTCATATTCAGTCCCCAGAACAGGCAGTAAAGATCATAGGCCTGATTAAACAGTTTATAGGCTTCTTCGCGATGACCGAGCGTCTGCTGTTTGGTGCCGACTTCCATCAGACGCATCGACGAAGCCAGCAGATGTTTGGAAATGCACCAAACCTCGCCCTCATACTCGGGAATAACCTTCTGCATCAGGTTTTTACGCAGTTCGCGAACGTCTTCTATCAAATCATAAAAAGAGTTTTTGCCCGTTTTGGCGCCCGAAAAGACCAAATGTTCCTCTATGGAAATAAGGTTCATAATCGCAATCGTCAAATCCTGATCCGAAGACAAATCCTTGGGATTCACTTTTTTTGCGGCATCGATTTTTTCGACAAATTCTTTAACACTTGCAACTTTTTTCATTACTTTTCTCCCGAAAATTCATATAAAACGGCAGCATTGTTCAAAGGAGCGGTCGTGCCGGAACCTAACGGACAATAGTTAAAATAAACGCTCAGCAACGCTAACGCTGCAACCGGCAAAACAACTTTTTCGAACGGAAAATGCGCATGCCCGCCGTTGTGCGCTTTCATCCACTGATAAAACTTGGAGACATAAATAAAAGTCAGCGCGCCCAAAACGGTGCTGAACAACAGCGGATCAAGGTAGAAGATTCCGATAATCTGCGGCGAATACGGCATTTCGGAGACATACATAAAGCCGATGGAACCGACGGAAACGGTCATTAACAACGCATCCCGCCCCCAAAAACGCCAGCCTTTTTTGTTGAACCACAAAATCAGCCAGTAGCCGAGCAGCGCTAACAACGCCCCCGCCCACACGCCGACGACGGCATCGTCAACGCCGTAATGGCGCGCAATCTCCAACGAAGCGCCGACTGCAACGGTACAAACCGCGCAAGCCGGATTGGCATAAGCACGCACAGCCAAAACCAAACTCAAAAACAACACCGTAAAAACAATCATGGGTTATTCCTTTCTGTTAATTTTGCGCATATCGGAAAGCAATCGTTTCAATATGCAATATCTATTGCGCTTACGAACATATATTGCAAACACTATATAGTAAACAATATATCTATTTAAAATGCAATATGTTTATTCGTTTTCGACAATTTTTTCTTTGTTTTTGAGATAACGTCGCGTCATTTTGAGCGCATTTTCAAAATTGGAAGCGGTCGAAATCGTATGATTGTCAATGCCTTCTTTCAGAAAAGCGTCATGCAGAACGCGTCGCGGCTGTTTTTTGACATTGGAGAGGATAATCTTAGTGTTATATTTTTTGAGCTTTTTGATAAATTCGACAATGATGTTGGCTCCGGTTGCGTCAACGACGGGAACATATCCCATGCGCAGAATCAAAACTTTCGGTGCTTCGCCGATTTTGCGGAAAAAGCGCGACACCTGCGCCGCTCCGCCAAAAAACAGAGGGCCGGACAAACGCAACGACATAACGCCCTGCTCGCTCAGGCTCTGCGAAACGTCGCGACCGCTGGCGCTGCCGGTATCCGGAAGAACGATTTCGTCGGTGGCGACTTCTATTTCGCGGCTCATCCGATGCATAAAAATGATGCTGGCCATAATAAAACCTACCGAGATAGCCGTATTCAAATCGACCAAAACCGTCAACAGCAAGGTTGCCAGAAGCGTGTATCTGTCGCCGCGCGGACCGCGAATCAGCTTATAAATTTTTTCGAGATTCAACATGTTCCAACCGATGAGAATCAACACGCAGGACAAACAGGACAACGGAATGTATTTTGCCGCCGGTGACAAAACCAGCATGAACAGCAAAATAAAAATCGACTGCATGATTGCAGCCACGGGCGAATAGGCATTGGCCTTAAAATTGGTTGCGGTACGGGCGATTGCACCGGTAGCCGGCACGCCGCCGAACAACAAACTCATGATGTTGGACACGCCCTGTCCGATCAATTCGGCGTTGGAATTATGATTGTCGCCGCTCATACCGTCGACTACCGTTGCGCTGAGCAAAGATTCTATTCCGGCCAGAAAAGCAATCGTCAAGCCGCTCGGAAAGACTTTGAGAAACAGATGGATATCAAATTTAGGCATTTGCGGCATCGGCAGAAAATGAGGTATACCGCCGAATTTGTTACCGATAGTGTCGATATTGAGACCAAAGACGGCGACAAGCAAAGTTGCCATCATCACGCTGACCAAATAAGCCGGAAGTTTGGGACGGCGCAGCTGAATATAAGCAATACTGCCGAAAGAAACGGTCGTAATCAGCAACGACGCATAACTGAAAGTGTTCATATTGTCCAAATAGGCTTTCCATTTTGGCAGGAAATCGGCCGGCACCGTCTCAAGCTGCAGTCCGAGCAAATCCTTTATCTGGGTTGAAATCAACAAAATACCGATACCGGCGGTAAAACCGACAACAACCGGATACGGAATGTATTTAATATATGTTCCCAGTTTCAGATAGCCGGCAACGATCAAAACCAGCCCGGCAATCAGCATGGTCATGGCAAGTCCCTCGTTGCCGTATTGATGCATAACATTGAAGATGATTACGACAAAGGCTCCGGTCGGTCCGCCGATCTGATAACGGCTGCCGCCCAAAAGCGCGGTGAAAAATCCGGCCACGACAGCCGTATAAAGTCCCTGTGCCGGGCTGACGCCGGAAGCAATGGCCAACGCCATCGACAACGGCACGGAAACGACGGCAACCGTCATACCGGCAATGCAGTCGCGGTGAAATTCGGATTTTGTATATTTTTTGCGGATTAAAACTTCAAAGAGCTTCGGCATAAAATTCTGGCCGTACAAACGCGCCAATGCCTTTAGTTTTTCTAACATCGTCGTATCTTCTTTCATTCTGACATAATTCTAAAAAACGACCTATCAATACTCTTTGTGCCGTTGTCGTGTCAACCGGTTATGCACAATTTTCAGCCATAAAAAGCAATATCAAAAAAAACGGTTGACAGAATCTTTTGATTATAATAATGATAATCATTATCAATTAAAAAGCGACAGACGAATGAAATATTCAAAACAACGCGAAATAATTTTGAAAACACTGGAACAAAACGTGATTCATCCGACCGCGGATCAGGTTTACGATTTTTTGCACGCCGAACATCCGAATATCAGCCTGGCCACGGTGTACCGCAATCTCAACCAGTTGGCCGAGATGAACGTAATCCGCAAAATTACCGGACTTGATGGCGCAACCCGTTTTGATCACAATACCTACCCTCATCACCATTTTATTTGTTCAAAATGCCGGAAGGTATATGACGTTGCGTATGAGATTGCCCCCGAACTGATTGCTCAAGTCAAAGCAGACAGCGGCCTGACGATAGAATCCTGCAACATTGTCTTCAAAGGGCTTTGTCCGAATTGCATTATCTCTAACTGAATTTTCACAAACTAACTTAAGGAGTTAAACACATGGAACTAAAAGGTTCAAAAACAGAAAAAAATTTGATGGATGCGTTTGCCGGGGAATCCCAGGCTCGCAATAAATATACTTATTATGCCTCTCAGGCCAGAAAAGAAGGCTACAACATTATTGCCGAGAAATTTGAACAAACCGCCGATAATGAGAAAGAACATGCAAAACTCTGGTTCAAGCTGTTGCATAACGGCGAAGTTCCCTCCACCATGGACAACCTTAAGGATGCCGCCGCCGGCGAAAATTACGAATGGACAGACATGTACGCACGCATGGCTCAGGAAGCAAAAGAAGAAGGCTTTACCAAGATTGCAGCCTTGTTTACCATGGTCGGGAAAATCGAAAAAGGACACGAAGAACGCTATAAGGCTTTGCTTGATTCTCTGGTTGAGGGCAAAATCTTTGAACGCCCGACCAAGGTCGTTTGGGAATGCGCCAATTGCGGCTGCCGCGTCGAATCTCCGAAAGCTCCGGAAAAATGCCCGGTTTGCGATCATCCGCAGGCTTATTTCTTTGAACTGCAAGAGCAATTCTAGCCTTCAAAGTCCGCCAGACAAAAGCCGTTCTCGAAGAACGGCTTTTTCATTAAAGCAAACCATTTTTATAATCGTAAATCGTCTTTCGATTATGTTTTACGTTGCTTTTAATAATTTTTGCCGGATTTCCTGCAATAATGTTATACGGTTCATTAAATTTTGACGTTACCACGGAACAACTTCCTACAATCGTGTCGTGAGCCAATTGGACGTTTTTATTAATAAAACAGCGCATTCCCAACCAACAATTGTCGCCTATAATACAGGCATTTTTTTGTTCATTGATTATAGAACCGTTTTCTTTGTTTAAGATAGTATGGCCGTCCGTCGTTCTAATCACGGTTTCATAAGAAAACAGACAATCGTCTCCGATATAGCATTTACTGCCGTTGCCCAGCCATATTTTAGTTCCGTTTATTTCAGCTTGTTTACCAATTCTTAGTTCATTTTCTTCTCCGGGCAAAAATATAATATTTGCAGCTACGCCCGGACTGTCTCCGGAATCGTCCAGAGTACACATATTTTTTATGCATCTGTCAGCATAGGTTATTTCGACGCCTCTGCTCTTGAAATTTTTGTGTATTTTCAGCGCATTCCCCCACCCACTTAAAGAAGACGATGAACAAGATGCGCGTATTGTAATATTTTTAGGAAGCTTTTTGTAAGAATTGATTTTAGTACAGGAGTGTTCGTCAAAGAGATAGACATCTATCGGAAGGGCTTTGTCTTTTTGCTTTCTGAGCCGAAACTTAATTTTTATAATCCCAAGGTTGACAATCAAATGTCGTCCGTCCGACGACATGCCTATTCCGAACCGTTTTTTTGTTTTTTCTTTTGATATCGGAAGTTCATCTTCAAAAACTAAATCGTTTTTCACGATCGGTTTGCGGCCGATATTTTCTTTCAACATATGCAATACGTCTTTTTGTTCTCTGTCGATTGTTCCGTATTTTAAATATCGTTTTCGGGAAGATTGCTTCATACTTTTCAGGCCGTCGGCCTTTTTTATTATATTTTCCATGGCTTGGGATAAAGCTTTGGAATCATTGGCCTTGACGACATATCCGTTTTGAGGCGCGACCATATAAGCGGCTCCAACCTTATCGGTTACAATCAGTGCCTTTCCATGCATGGCTCCTTCCAGTACGACCAAGCCCGACGGTTCGTCCAAAGACGGTACGCACAGGACATCTATGTTTTCAAAAAATTCCTTTTTATGATCTTTTTGAATTTCTCCCAACCATTTTATGGACTCGATTTTGGAAGTACGTTTAACAAGCTTTTTACCATACGGAGCACCAAAACTTCCGGCAATGCTCAGAGAAATGTTTTTATGTTTTCCCCAAATTGCTTTATAAGCCTCTATCAGAACATCTACCCCTTTAACCTCCATAACAGAACCTATGTAACCGAAACGAATGCTGTTTGATGAAGCGTTCAGTCCCGAAAAATCGTCTGCGATGGCATTGTTTATTATTTTAATCTCAGGATTATATTGGCGGCAAACGTTTGCAGCATATTCGGATACCGTATAAATATTGTAAAAGTTTTTGAAGACTGTCGCAAAATCAGAAGATTTTTTGATAAAGTCATCAAGCAGTTTCGTTTCTCTTACAAACCATACCAACGGAGTGTCGTATCGCTGTAAGACATCAACGGCTTTATAGGTTATTATTGTGTTGCAGATTATGAAATCAAAGCGTTGTTTTCTTTTTTCGTAAAAATCTTTAATTCCTTTTCGAGAATTTTCGACAAATAACGGATTAAAACCAGCCTCGACATATCTGTCGAGCAAATTTCCCCCCCCTAAAGACCATACTTCTACGTTATGACCGGCTTCCTTAAAATATTTTGCCTGCCGGAGCAGCGAATTCGGCGCTCCGGTAACGGAAAAATCATGTGATACCAACAAAATATTGCAACCAGTCATTTTCGACAGTCTCCTTATTTATTTCATTGAGGCGGCTATTCATCCAATAATTCATCAGCGTCCGGGGATGAATTCTGAATCGATTTAATCACATCCAGCCAGGCATAGCCCCACTTCTCATCCGGCTCCAAATGTGCTCCTTCGCCCCATTCGTTCCAAGCGTTTATCAGTAGCAGGCCATCTGCAGCCAGACCGTATGCAATAGTTTCTTTTATCGCCGATTTCATGAATTTCTTGAATGCTCCGGTCGATATACCTGTAACGATTCTGGAATTGTTATCCTTTTTTCTCGGAGAATTGTCCCATGATGGGCAAATACATTTGATTCTCGGATAGCCGGTTCTTTTTCGATAAGACATACCTTTTACGACATCATTCATTCCGACAAAATCAATATTGTATTTTTCAAACTCCGTCGGAAACACTTTTTGATTGTTTTTGTAAAAAAGTTTTGTTTTTTGCGGAGCAAATTCCGCCGCAGCATCAAACCCCATTTCATACGGATTTTTTGATTTGAAATTTTGCATCGAAACCAAATATAAATCAGGAAAACCGTTTTTCTTCAGTTCATCTCTCCACCGTAAGACCGTAGCTTTTATCCGGGGAATAATTTCGGCACGGTATACAAACAACACGGGACGGCCGTTGATTTTGATATAACGTTTGTCTCTGAAGGCCGGCAACATCTCTCTTATCATATTCAGCATGTTTTCTGCATCGTAGTCCTGAGGCATAATCACGTCTTTGTTGCCGCCGTCCCATGTCCGTGTCCAGTTTTCATTTGCCCAGGCAAAACAAAAAGGGAAATCTATGTCGACGGCTTTCAGCCAATTGTTTATCGGTGTTTCCAGCAGCCGCTTTCCCTTTGCAAAATGGTAGTAATAAAAGCAAAAACCATACAATCCGTGTCTTTTTGCCATATCAGCCTGTTTGCGCATAACGTCGACGTCAGAAAGATCATAATAGCCGATATCCGGATGCGGAACATGGGGCTGATAATGTCCGGGAAACAAAGGGCGGGCTTTTTTGACGTTGGTCCATTCGGTAAATCCCCGACCCCACCATTTGTCATTTTCGGGAATGGCATGATACTGCGGCAGATACAAAGCCAAAGGTTTGATGAAATCGGAGATCTTCCGATCGTGATTGTCCGCCGCAAATTTCTGAAACTTTCGATTAATCGAAAAAATGCGGAAAACTCTTTTCCCTGCGAAAATAATACTTTTTACGAATTTTATAAAGATTGCACACAGGTTCCATGGTATCAGGACAGGCGTTTTGAACAGAAAAAAATACAATGTTCGCGGATCCAGTTCTCCGTACAATTCCTTATTCTTTTTATATATTTTTTTGTATTTTTTACAGCTCAAAAACATAAATGCTCCTTTGTACCATATATCAACCCTGAATTGTTTTTTGTCAAATCCATAAATCGACCTTGTGTATAAAAGAAGTTTTTTGAAAACGGCTTTTTATGCGATTAAACAAATTTACAAACATCTTGAAATAAAAACGGAAAGATAATAAACTGTCTGACAGTTAGGACATATCGGAGAAGGACAATGGAGAAAATCAATACGGAATATTTGCAAAAATGTTTGGATACATTAAAAAAGTCTTATGTATTGATTCAAACCGTTTCCGACGATTCAATCGAATATGAAATGTATCGCAATGCTTTGGTCAAAGGGTTCGAAATGACTTTAGAGCAAAGCGGTAAACTTCTGAAAAAGAAGCTCCTTCCTTTTTTTCCGAGCAAGAAATCGTTGGATATGCTTACTTTTAAGGATATTTTTCGGTCGGCAAACAAGTTTTCTCTGCTGACCGGCTCAGAAACCGAGCGTTGGATGAAATATCGGGACAATCGGAATAATACCGCGCATGACTACGGCGAAAAATTTGCTACGGAAACACTGGCTTTGATGCAAAATTTTATTGCCGATACCGAACATTTGAAAGCTGTTATCGACCGTGACTGACTTATTTCTGAAAAACAGACATCTTAAGATTCTGATTAATATTTTTGAACAAATATGTCCCCATGCGACGATTTGCGCGTTTGGCAGCCGCATCAAGAATCAGGCTCATGACGGAAGCGACCTTGATTTGGCCGTTTTGGACTGGGGCGGACAAAACGAAAATCTGGCTTCTTTAAAAACGGCGATTAACGAAAGTGATTTGCCTTTTATGGTTGACGTCTCGGATTTTGAAAAATTGCCGGAAGCCTTTCAGCGAGAAATACAAAAAGAAAACATCGTGATTTACAAGAACGCATTCTGATAACCGAGGCTAATTTTCCCTGATTAGCACAAGCATTCTTAACGGAAAATATCTCAAGCGAAAAATTTCCGTTTCGTTATTATAAATCGGAACGGAGGCCGCAGGAGTACGCAAAGTTACTTTAGCGATGACGTATCTATGACCGCGCCAGTGGAAATGCCATTTGTTTTTGCGTTTTTGCTCGGGTTTCCAGCTGAAATTAAAATGGTGAACGCAATAACCTTGCGGAGAGCTTTGGCAAAAATAAGAAACGGGATATATTTTTGAGTTGGCATTCAACGAAATAATTTCATCTTCCGTGTAGACTTTCGGCGCTCCGGCTCGCAACAAGACGTCAACCAGACGTATGGTGTTAGGCGTATAATCAAAGGCACCGTTATCTAAAACAAATTTTGCCTTGTCATATTCCGCCAGCATCGCTTTGACGAGAGGATTGCCTTTTGCCGCTCCGATAACCGCCGTTCCGACGCTTTTGAAGTTTCCGTGTCTCTCCGCGCCGATAAAAAAATCATGATCTAAAAAATCGTCAAAACGGCGGCGGACTTCCACGTCCGTATCAAGATAAACGCCGCCCTCGGCATAGAGAGCATACAATCGAACGACATCGGATACGAAAGCCCATTTTCCGGCGGCAAGAGCTTCTTGCAAATAAATGTTTTCTCTTAACGGTTCGAGGTCTTTTTCAGTCCATTCGCGAACTTGATAATCTGGAAGAATATTGTTCCATGTTGCCATGCAATTTTGGATTAGTTGATTTTTTATTCCGCCGCCAAACCAACAATAATGAATGATTTTGGGAATTCTTCGTACTGCAGTCACAAAACTTTCTCCATGCAAAAGAACGCCTTTTCAGGCACCGGGCAAAACGAAATTTTACCTTGAGTTTTTATATTAATGACTATTTTTAATTTGTCAACACAGCATCGCCGGTACGATATTGACAAACCGTATTCGGAAACAGAGTTGTACTTTTTTTTAAGCTTTCAAAGCATAAAGAAACCTCCGGTACAGAATATTGTACCGGAGGTTTCTGTTCGGCACGGCGGCAAAACTAAGCCAGTTTCAATTCGCCGGCAACAGTTTTACCTCTTTCAGACATCAATTCATAGCTGATTTTGGCGCCTTCGTCCAGAGAACGCAGGCCGGCTTTCTGTACTGCCGAAATGTGAACAAATACGTCTTGTCCGCCTTCGTCGGGAGTAATGAAACCATAACCTTTTTTCTTGTTAAACCATTTAACTGTTCCTGTTGCCATTGTTAATATCCTTATAAATAACAGGTTAATAAAACGGGTCTTAGTCTGTCCTTTTGTTATAAAAGGGTGCTTTGCCCCATATAACTATCTTGTCGGTGGTAAACTGTTGATATCATTTATAAAAAACTACTTCATCCTTAAACCACAGAGGCTTAGTTATGTTGAAAGTGTACTACAATTTTTTTTGTTTGCAAGCGATATTTGAACCGGAACACTTGCAAATAAAACGCCGATGATTATCTCTTTGACGGATAAAATCACCCTTTGGAAAGGATTTAGTTATGAAAAAATTTTGTTATTCCCTGGCGGCTGCCGCACTTGCTCCGGCAATCGTAATCTCGGTTGCCAACTCCGCTTTGGCGCAGCGTCGCAACACGACCTCTCACGACGTTCCGCCGGCTCAGGCGCTGGAACATTCGGACAAGGCTCCTGCCCGTAACGACACCGACAACAAAATGATAAAACACGACAAGCATAATCGCAAGGACACCTGCGACTGCAAAGATCAGAAAAACTGCATGAAACACTGCGACAAAAAAATGCATGACGACCGCAAAGACAAAAAACACCATGAATGGATGCGCGAAGAACGCGACGAAGTTGAAGAAAACCACAACGAAGCGCTCGCCAAAATACGCGCCTCCTCACTCAGCAGTTCGCAAAAAGACCTTTTGATCAAGCATGCCGACGAGAACAAAGACCTGATGCTCCGACAGCTGGACGAACGGCAGCAGCTGATGCAGGCTCATATCCGGCAATACAAAAACGACGGTTTTCCGACGGACAGTAAAGCAGACCGCAAAGCCGTCAAAAAAGTCAACAAGATCCTGACGGACTGACCAATATCCGACTGACGTTTCAACAGGCAGGCCTAAAACCTGCCTTTTTTGACATAAAAAACTTCACAAACAAAATTTATTCTGCTAGATTAGCCGCGCAAGTCTGCGGCAATGGGGCTGCGGACATTTCATTACGTTATGAAAAGGAATAAACATTATGGCTCTTAAAACAAGCAGAAAAAACAATTATCCCGAATGGTATCAAAGCGTTGTCGCCGAGGCTGAAATGGCCGAAAACTCCTCGTCTCCGGGGTGTATGGTCATCAAACCGTGGGGATACGGAATTTGGGAACGCATCCGCGACGTCTTCGACGAGAAAATCAAATCGGCCGATCACGAAAACTGCTATTTCCCGATGTTTATTCCGCTGTCTTTCTTTCAGAAAGAGGCAGAACATGTCGACGGATTTGCCAAAGAAATGGCCGTTGTCACCCATTCGCGCCTGTCGATGAAAGACGGCAAGCTGGTTCCCGATTCAAAACTTGAAGAGCCGCTCATCGTCCGACCGACGTCGGAGGCCATTATTGCCGACTCTTTTTCCAAATGGGTGAAATCTTACCGTGATTTGCCGGTTTTGGTCAATCAATGGGCCAACGTCGTCCGCTGGGAAATGCGGCCGCGTCTGTTTCTGCGCACACGCGAATTCCTTTGGCAGGAAGGACACACCGCCCACGCCTCGGCTCAAGAAGCCGAAGACGAAACAAAATGGGCGTTGGACGCTTATCGCGAGCTTTGCGAAGATACTTTGGCCATGCCGGTTTTAACGGGGCGCAAACCCGAACACGAAAAATTTCCCGGCGCCGTTGCGACTTATTGTGTCGAAGCCATGATGCAGGACGGCAAGGCGCTCCAAGCCGGAACGTCGCACTTCCTCGGACAGAATTTTGCAAAATCAGCCAATATCTCTTTTATCAACAAACAAAACCAGTCCGAATATGCCTACACGTCTTCATGGGGCGTTTCGACAAGGCTTATCGGCGGCGTTATCATGACGCATGCCGATGACGAAGGCATGGTGGTTCCGCCCAGAATCGCACCGTATCAGGTTGTGATCGTGCCTGTTGTCAAAAAGCCCGAAGACGAGGACGCAATCATGGCCTATATCAAAGAAATTCAAAAAGACCTCGCCGGCAAAACGCCGTTCGGCGAAAAAATCCGTGTCAAACTCGACAAGCGCGACCGCAACTCGGTTGACAAGTTTTGGGAATGGACACGCAAAGGCGCGCCGATTATTCTCGAAATCGGCAAACGCGACGCCGACGGCGGCAATGTTATGCTGAAAACCAGAATCAAGCTCGGTCAGCCCGAGGGCAAGCTCATCCTGAGCCGTGCGGAACTTGAAGACGGCATTGCCGGACGTCTGGAAGCCATTCAAAAGGAAATGTTCGAAACCGCACGCAAGCGCCTGATGTCCAATATTCGCACGGACATTAAGACGCCGGAAGCGTTTGAGGCTTATTTCAGACAGGCTAACGAATGGATTGAAGACGGCCGCGAAGGCAAAGTCGCGTTTGTCCGCGGCAAATGGTGCGCGGATCCGCAGACGGAAGAAATTCTTAAAGCGATGAAGATTACCATCCGCTGCATTCCGTTTGACCAAAGCAACAGCGAAGGAGTCTGCCTGCTGACAGGAAAGCCCGCGACGCTCGACGTCATCTATGCCCGTTCCTATTAAAAAACATACAGGCATTAACGCCTTAATTTTCAATAATAAAATAAACCGCTTCGTTTTTGAGGCGGTTTTTTGTCCCTTTTTATAAAAATATATCTTGCCAAAAGGCTTTTTTTGTCTATAATATGTATTCATAAACACTGATTATTAACAAATTAAACTATGGAAAAAAGAGAAAAGCATCAAAAGCTTCAGCAGTTCCGCAGCGATATTGCTTCCGTTTTGGGAAGAAAAGCCGCAATCTCAGAGATTATAAACAACGTCAAAGCCAACAACGGCTTCTCAGAGCTTGACGAGCTTAAGGCGATCGTTCTGACTCAGAAAAAATCGTATCTTGCCGGATGCGAAGAAGACTACAAAGATTTCGGCAAAGTTGTCTTCTTCTACGGAAGCGAAAAGCTGAAAGCTGCGGTTGCAAAGCTTAAGCTTTAAAAAAGTTAAAAAAGCCTCGTACATGAAAATGTACAGAGGCTTTTCTTTTGCTTTGCTTCTGCGTCATTTCTTTTCCAAAAATTCCGGAAGCTTCTTCAGCTTGGAAGCTCCGGCAGCCCGAACATGGCCGCCGCCGCCGAAAGTCGCTGCAATTTTGGAGACGTCGACGTTATCTTTGGCTGTATAAAAAGACAAATTCCACGAGTTTTTCCTGTTCATGAAAAAATTACACATAAAATCATACTTTTCCACTTCGGGAACGGAATCAAAAAATTCCGAATATCCTTGCGGCATATTGGCGCAAATACATTTATACCCCATATATTCGCTTTCAAAAGCCATGCTGCGCGACAGACGGATATTGCGAACCTTTATCCATGACAAAATCGCACTGCCGGTCTCCACCATTTCGTCAATGTTCATCCGGCCGGAAAAAAGATCGTCCCACGTTTTGTCCGTCGGACGGTTGACGCCCAAAGATTGAAATGCGTATTCAAACGGCCGTACCCGAGGATCCCGCAGGTCAAAAATATCATTGAGAGCCAACAGCTTAACGCCTTCCGGAACTTCCGTTTCGGGATGAAAATACTGCCAGGTCAACCAGATGGCAGCTGTGCCGATTTTGCGCAGTCCCTTAATCTCGCGGGCGCCTTTTTCGACAGCTTCGTTATAGGCATTGATTACCGAAGCGTGATGATCAATCCACGTCAGATCTCCGGTTTCGTTCAGTTCAAACATAAAGTCAAGCGGCAACGCAATGTCACAGATGATTATTTTATCGTGTTTTCTGATTTCGTCATAGGGAATTTCCATGTCATGATTCAAGCCGAGCAGTTCGATCTCCGGAAACTGCCGTTTGACAATCGCTCCGGAACCTTTTCCGTCATGGTCGGCGATGTGATAAATACATAACATTTTATTCTCCATTCTTACAGTTCGATTTTCATATTGTCGTAGGCAACTTCGGTATTGTCCGGGGTGGCGCGCATAATCTCATCATAATCGCATTCGCTGGCCAGATGATTGATGACGGCCTTTTCGGGCGCAATTGCGGCAATTACGTCCAAGACCTCTTCCAGACAGGCGTGATATTTGTGGACGTATGGCGTGGTCAGCGGCAGAATCAACAATTTGGGTTTTACTTTAATTTGTTCCAATCCGCTTTTGTCAATGCTGCGAAAATCGGCGATGTGCACGATTTCACCGTCATTAAAGACATACCCCTCGGACGGTACGTTGTGTCCGATCAGGCGAATCGGCGTAATTTTGACGTCTTTAACGTAAAAAGGCTTATTATGCTCCAGCGTATTAGGCACCAAATGCGGTTGGCTCATAACGTCGCACTGTTTGTCGGCCGAAGCAAGAAGATACCCGAAACGCTGAGCAATCACCTCCATGGTTTCTGTAACGGCATAAATGTTCAGACCGGCGCGCTGAATGCGGTTAATCTCGCGCAAATCATCGATGCCGTGCAAATGATCGGCATGCGAATGCGTATACAAAACGCCGTCAAGATGTCGGATATTGTTCTTTTTCAGCCCCCAGAGGACATCGGGCGAGGTATCGACCAAAATCCGGACGGTGCCGAATTCATAATAAGTCGACGTGCGGTGCCGATAATTCTTGAGATTTTCGGGATTGCAGGCGCCCCAACCGCTGCTCAGCGACGGAACTCCCGGTGCGGCTCCTGCTCCCAATATTGTTACCACTGTCATTTCTGTTGATACTCTCTGCGTCCTTTGTCGCTGGCTTTGCGAAACAAATTACAAAAGTTGTCTGAAGTTATCTGCGCCAGTTTCTCA
Organism: uncultured Azospirillaceae bacterium; assembly: GCA_964395655.1. Lineage (GTDB taxonomy): Bacteria > Pseudomonadota > Alphaproteobacteria > RF32 > CAG-239 > CAZU01. The sequence goes on from CAYNBB010000006.1 coordinate 26,585, forward strand.
AACGGAATGTCGCGCAGCTGCGCCAGTTTTTCGGCGGTATAACGGACATAAGACGGTTCGTTGCGATGACCGCGCTGCGGTATCGGCGCCAAAAACGGCGAATCCGTCTCCACAAGCAGACGCTCCAGCGGCACGGTCTCGAATATGTCGCGAATATCGCCGCTTTTGTTGAAAGTTATAATTCCCGAAGCCGAAAGATAAAAACCGATTGACAAAGCAAAATCCGCCAGTTTCTGCGATGAACTGAAGCAATGAATGACACCGTTGAAAGGTTTCTTCCTGTGCGCCTCTCCCAAAACGCTTATCATATCTTCATCGGAATCGCGGTTATGAATAATCAGCGGCAGCCCGGTTTCCTGCGCGGCTTTGATATGTTCACGCAGCAGTTTTATCTGCAAATCGCGCGGCGCATAATCATAATAGTAATCAAGCCCCGTCTCGCCGATGCCTATGACTTTGAGATGCGCCGTTTCGGTAATCAGCTGTTCGGCTCTGAGGTCGGGATATTCCTGCGCATTGTGCGGATGAACGCCGACGGCGGCATAAACAAAAGGATATTTCTCCGACAAGGCCAATTGATTCTTAAGCTCGTCCAAATTATTGCCTGCATTAAGCATCAGACTGACGCCGCATTCTTTCGCGCGCGCAATAACCTCGTCCATATCTTCTTCAAAGTCATTAAAATCCAAGTGACAGTGACTGTCTACTAACATCTTGTTCCTCTCAAAATTGTTTGCAGATGTTTACAATAATATTCATCAACGCCTGACGTTTGTCCATATTGAGACTGTCGGTTTCAGCAAAGGTTTTGACGGCATTTTCCCAGGCGTCTGCCAAGCCGGTCGGATCCGGAGCGTTTTTGACGGCTTCGCTCAAAAACTTGAGCAGCAGTTCCTGCGTCAGATTATAGCTTTCTTCATTGGCAACGGCATTATTGCAAAAATCGGTCATGTCGGCAATTTTGAACCGGCTGCCGGACAAAACAATCCTGCATAAGGCATCATAACGGCTGACCGCTTCGTTATCAACATAATTCAGCGCTTTGCCGATGCTGCCCGAACTGATGGCGACGACCTTTTTAATCTCGGCTTCGGAAAGCCCGGAACGGTATCTTCTGAGCAGGCTTGCAACCAGATTGTCCGGCAGCGGCCTGAGCTCGAGTTTGGCACAGCGCGAGCGGATCGTCGGCAGCAGGCGTCCCGGATTATGACTGACGAGCAACATCAGCGTCTGATGCGGCGGTTCTTCCAAAATTTTCAGAATCGCATTGGCCGAAGCGGAATTCATATCGTCAACGCTGTCTACCAGCACGATGCGCCAGCCGTCCTGCGACGAACGGCGCGACAAAAACTCGTTTACTGTTCTGACGTCGTCAACACGGATAAACGCCGATTTTTTCATATCCTTGAGCTCGGCCTTGCTCAACTGCTCGCCGTCTTTGAGGGCTTTGAGAATTTTTTTGCGTTCGGTATCGGTATAATCACGCTGCAAGACTTTGAAGTCGGGGTGCGAACCGTTGGAAATCAATTTGGCGGCAGGCGCATCCGGCGACACTTCCAACGAGGCGTATTTGTCCTTGTGCGCGGAATCGGCATTGAGGATAAAACGCGCCAGACGATAAGCCAGGGTTGCTTTCCCGACGCCTTTGATCCCCGAAATCAACCACGAATTGTGCAACGTTCCCTGCTGCCACGCATTCAGAAAAAGGCGCTCGGCGTCCTCATGCCCCAACAGGCAGGTGTTGTCGCGCGGAAGCAGAGTTTCTGACAATTCGTTTTCCATGAGGCTTACAATCCGAACCTTTCCGTTATGAGTTTGACAATATCGTTATGCAGAGCCTCAATGCTTTGATCGGCATTGAGCACCACGCAGCGCTCCGGTTCGGCCGCGGCAATTTCCAGAAAACCGTTCCGCATCCGCTGATGAAAGGCCAGCTCCCGTCCCTCAAAACGCAGTTCTTTGACAGCCATGGTATCGGCTTTTTTGAAAGAACGAGCCAGACCGATTTGCGGATCGATATCCAGAATCACGGTCAAATCCGGCTTAAAATTGCCGACCGCAATTTTGTAGAGACAGAGCAAATCTTCTTTGGCAATGCGCTTATCATAACCGTAATACTGATAAGCCGTCGTCGAATCTGCAAAACGATCGCTCAAAACCCAGGCGCCCTGCTCCATGGCCGGCCATACCTTTTGTGTCAGGTGGATGCGGCGATCGGCAAAGTAAAGGAGCGATTCGGCCGCGGCGTCGAATTTGTCTTTGTCGCCGGTGACAAGCAGCTGACGAAGCTCCTGTCCGGTCGGCGTGCCGCCGGGCTCTTTGGTGGCAACAATTTTCAGCCCCCGGTTTTCCAGATATCCGGCCAGCAGTCTGAGCTGTGTTGACTTGCCGGTGCCCTCACCGCCTTCAAAGGTAATAAATCTGCCCTGCATGCTGTTATTGCGCTCCTAACAACAAGTATTTGATATTTTTGGAAATCTTGCCCCAGACGCCCACTTTGGCGACATCCTTGTCCGCAATCAAGGGAATTTCCAAGTTTTCCTGCCCGGGTATTTCGACCCGGACATATCCAAGCTGCTGCCCGGCTTTGACAGGTGCTTTGACAGGTTTGTCATAAACCGCGGTCAGTTTAATTTTATCGGATTTGTTCTTTTTCAGCGTACGAACGACATCCTGACTGACGAGCATGTCAACTTTGGGCTCGCGACCGTACCAGACCGGAATCTCTGCAACTTTGGAATCCTTTTTGAGGAGGGTATAATTGTCAAATTCGCGAAAGCCCCAATTCATGATTTTATCGGCTTCCTCGGAACGTTCCTTATTGGAGTTGAGCCCTGTCATAACGCTAATCAGACGGCGGTCTCCGCGCTTGGCCGAACCTGTCAGACAAAAGCCGGCTTCCTCGGTATGCCCCGTTTTGAGACCGTCAGCCGAAGACATGCTGTAAAGAAGCGGGTTGCGGTTGCCCTGACGAATGTTATGATATACAAACTCTTTTTGCGAAAAAAGGTGATAGTACTGCGGATATTCGCCGATAATCCGCCGCGCCAGCAAGGCCAGGTCTTCAACTGACATGCGATGATCCGGATGCGGCAGCCCCGTAGCATTGGCAAAATACGAGTTTTTGAGGCCGATTTCCCTGGCTTTTTTGTTCATTTCGACGGCAAAATCTTCTTCCGAGCCGCTCAAATTCTCGGCTGCGACAATACAGGCGTCGTTGCCGGATTGAATAATGATGCCTTTGAGCAGATCTTCTACGCGCACTTTGTCCCCGATAGACAGAAACATTGTTGAACCGCCGCTTGCCGCTCCGCCTTTGCGCCATGCGTTTTCGCTGACGGTAAAGGTGTCGTCAAGCGACAGGCTGCCGTCTTTAAGCTTGTCAAAAATCATATAAACCGTCATAAGTTTGCTCATGGATGCCGGCGGGATCATTTTCTGAGCGTCTTTGCCATACAGGTACTGACCGGTCTCATAATCCATCAGAATCATGTTTTTCGCTTTGGTTTCAATCGCTTCGGCATTCATTGCGCCGGCTGTCAAAGAGCCCATCAGCGCAAATCCGAGCAGCAATTTATTTTTCAAATTCATTTTCTATATTTCCTCTTTTTTTAATCTTGCACGACTTTGGCGTCATAAATGCCGTAATGTTTGACTCTGGCCAGTGCAACCTCAGCCTCCTGCCTGTGCGCATAGGGACCGAGCCGGACACGATAGAACTGCTGACCGTTGACGGTAACGTAGTAAATGTTTGTCGCCCCGTATTTATCAAGTTTTTTGCTCAAATCCTGAGCCGCGGTCTGCCGACTGTAGGCACCGGCCTGAACAAACCAGCTGTTTTTGGGATAAGAGAGGGCTCCGGTTCCGAGATAACCGGCTCCTTTCAGCTCCAAAGGCTCGGACTTTTTGACAGCGTCGGCGGTTCGAACCGGTTGAGCCGCCGATGCCGGCGTTTTGTAATCCTGCCCGAGCAACGCCGCTTTCAAAGCTTTGCTTTCTTCCGGCAATACTTCTACACGAACTTTGGCAATGCCCTGCGTCTGATAACCGAGCAACTGGGCGCCGCGCTTGGAAATATCAATAATACGGTCTTTGGCATAGGGGCCGCGGTCATTGACACGCAGTACCAGAGACCGACCGTTTTCAAGATTGGTGACCTTGACAATCGAAGGCAACGGCAGCGTACGGTGCGCCGCCGTTAATGCGTGCATATCGTAATTTTCGCCGTTAGCGGTTTTTTTGGCGTGAAAATCCTTGCCGTACCATGAGGCCATGCCGACCTCCGAATAAGAATAGTCCTCTTTGGGATAATACCATTTTCCCATGATTTTGTAGGGATTACCTATTTTATAAGTGCCGCCCTGCCCCTTGATTGCCGCGGCCTGGGTATAATGCCCGCTGCCTGCGCCGATTTTGCCGTAAGTACAGGCGCTGACTGCGGCCAAAGCCGCAAGCAGTATAATTCTGCTCAGATTATATCGAAAAACAGTCATCCGGTTCTCTCTAAACTCCATTTATTTCGGATGATAATCTAAACTGTTTTTCCCGCTTCGTAAAGCATTTAATCTGGCTTGTGTAATTTTCTTTGCGGCACAGGAATGCTGAATCCGAGCTGCGGATTGTAATTTTTAATTTTTTGCAAAAGCAGATAGTCGGGATACCCGTCCTGCGGCAGATTGGCTTTTTTCTGAACTCGTTTGACAGCCTCGCGCGTACCGCTGCCGAGCTGGCCGTCCTCATCAAGACCGCCGCCGAAAATTTTGTTGATGAAACTTTGGATTTGCATAATGTCATCCGTTCGCAACCGCAATGCGGGATCTTCTTCCAGCGGCTGCCAGACTTTGTTCGACGCGATGTAATCCGCCAGCGTTCCGATGGCCAGGGCATAGTTTTCGGAACGATTCCAATGCATGATTTTATTGAAATTATTCAATATAAGGTAGGCTCGGCCTTTTTTGCCTTCCGGCGTAATAACGGATCCTCGGAGAGAATCCGACAACTTAAGTTCGCGGTTGTTCTTGGCGCGCACTCCGAGACGACGCCATTCCTTGAGCGTCTTGGCGTTCTTGCGTCCGGTCTGCGCAAAATCGAAATTCCACGGCAGGCTGACTTCCTGCCCCCAAGGCTCGTCTCTCCGCCAGCCGATGGCAGAAAGATAATTGGCGGCGGAAGCCGCTGCATCTTCAAAAGAATGCCAGACATCTATGCTGCCGTCGTTATTGAAATCGACAGCATAGGCATTGAACGTCGAGGGCATAAACTGGAAATGCCCCATTGCGCCGGCCCAGGAACCCTGCATCTGCGTATAGTCGACCTGCCAGGTATCGACAATTTTAAGCGCCTCGTACAACTGCGAACGGAAAAAAGCCGGCCGCCGTTTGTCATAGCTGAGGTTGGTCAGCGACGCAATGACATTATAGCCGCCGAAATTAGTGCCGAAATTGGTCTCTATTCCCCAAAAGGCTATAATATACTGACCGGGAACGCCGTATTTTTCTTCAATCCGCTCAAGCAGCGGCCGCAGAGTCTGATAATAGGCGCGGCCTTTTTCAACACGTTTTTTGGTAACAACGCGGTTAAGGTAAGCCGTCGAAGTCAACGCAAACTCGATTTGCCGCCGATCTTTTTTGACGACTTCGGGGCTGGGGTTGTAATAATCCTGCGCATAGACTTTGTCTATCGTCTGCCGCGAAATTCCTTTGGACAACATTTCTTTTTTGAGCGCATCAAGCCATGTCAAATATTCGGGCGGCGCAAAAGATGCAACATTGGCCTGCGCCGAAGTACATCCGGCGACCAAAAGAGACAATGCGCAGACTGAGGCCAGAAAACAAGATTTATTCATCGGATACCCGTATTCCCTTGAATTTTAATTTATGCTGATTATAAAGCAAACATGTAAATAAATCATAAAAAAACACTTGACGGAACACAAAGTTTCGGTTAATGCTCTTGATGTCTGCGGAGAGTTGGCAGAGCGGTTGAATGCACCTGACTTGAAATCAGACGAGGGGCGTGAGTTCCTCCCGGGGTTCGAATCCCTGACTCTCCGCCATTATTGAAAAAAGCCTTCTCGTTTGAGAAGGCTTTTTCCGTGATCAGGGATTAGTTATTAGTGCTTCGTATCTTCTTCAGTGTCATTCCGGCCGCAAAGTGCACGTCTGTGAAAACAGCAAAAGCACCAGTCTTTTGTGTGCGCTTTTAGAACCGAAATCAAGGAATCAAACAGCTGTTTTGAAAAAAATCGGAATAAAGTTGATATTCGGGCGCATTTTGCGTTGTGGCGGCTATTGTTTTTTCCTTTTTTAGGATTAACTTATGTTTAGTTTAGTATAATACAATCAATTAAATAAGACAGTCCTGATAACGCAAGAATATGTTTGACGGCACCGTCAATTTGTGATTTCATCAAACAAAAGGAAAGGCAAAATGACAGAAACATCAACACTGAACGGACGTCCTTATACAATCAGAGAAGAAATCTGGAGCAGCACAATTCACGGCTTGGGTATCGCCCTGAGTATTGCCGCACTGGCAGTGCTGGTAGTATTTTCGTCATTGGACGGTAACGTTTGGGCAATCGTCTCGACGGCCATTTTCGGAGCATCGATGATTGTCCTTTACTCTGCTTCGACAATTTATCATGCCGTTTCCAATCCCGAATGCAAAAAGAAGCTTAAAAAATTTGACCATATCTCGATTTATTATCTTATTGCCGGTTCATATACCCCGTTTTTGCTGGTCAATATGCGCGGCGCCGTCGGCTGGACTCTGTTCGGCATTGTCTGGGGTCTGGCCATCCTCGGTACCTGCCTGAAGCTTCTGACCTCCGGCAGCGGTACAAAAGCGTGGTCTATCGGGCTCTATGTATTGATGGGGTGGATGATTGTGTTTGCCTCTCAAGAACTGATTGACAAACTTCCGGAAACCGGTTTGATTTTTCTGATTCTGGGCGGCGCCTTTTATACGCTCGGAATTTTGTTTTATATCTGGAAAAGCCGGCAATATACGCATGCAATCTGGCACTTCTTTGTCCTGACAGGCACAACAATGCACTTCTTTGCAGTGCTTTACGGTTGCGTATTAATCTAAAACTTTAACATTCATTCCCGCGTATTCACAACACAATCGTCGCCGTTGAAACTGTAATCGGTAACAACATAGTCGGTTATGGTAAACAGAGTTTTGCAATAATGCTCCGTATACTGCGGCTGAGACGGGAAGCCAAAATCGGGCACTGCAACGGCCGGATAGTAAACCTCGTTTGAATAAGGATTATTCTCTCCGTTCAGCGCTTTGGAAGACACTTCCAGATAAGTCCAGACTTTTTGGCGCGGCGTAATATAAAATACGTCGTACGGCATTCCCCAGGACTGTTGCAAACGTTCCTGCGACTGTCCGATCCATGGTTGCAACGAGGCTCCGTAGTCAGGCTGCGCCTTTGTACAGGCCGAAAGAATCAGCACGGCGGCTAACAAGACATTTTTTTTCATCATTCGTTTCCTTTGTCTTTGTTGTGTCTTTTTATATAGGAAACTTTTGATGTTTTCAAAGTGGGGGCAGCATTTTTTGCAGTTTGGAATTGGCTGTTGCATCCAGCCTGATACGAAAACGGATGCGATCTTCTTCGACGACATGATCCAAAACTTCGGCATTGTCATAAATCCAGGCAATCAGACGCCCCTCGGACGCACCGACCTCAAGCTCCAGAGTTTTGTAATCCTGAGACAACCTGGTGTCAATCAAATTCAAAAATCCCTCACAGCCCTCGCCGCTCAAAGCCGACAGAGGCGCCATACAGGCCTTTTTACGCGCAAAAACGTCCCGCTTGCGCTCATCTTCAAGCAAATCTATTTTGTTGAGAACTTCAATATAGCGCCCGTCTTCTTCGATATTTTGAAAACCGAGACTCTCCAACACCTTGAGGACATCCCGTTTTTGCTCGCGACTGTTCTCATTGGCAATGTCACGAACATGGACAATCAAATCGGCGTTTACGACTTCTTCCAGCGTGGCGCGAAAAGCCATGACCAATTCGTGCGGCAAATCGGAAATAAAACCGACCGTATCCGACAGGATAACTTCTCGACCGGAAGGTAGCACAATCTTACGCATGGAAGTATCCAGCGTGGCAAACAGCAAATCTTTAGCCAAAACGCCGGCGGCAGACAAACGGTTGAACAAAGAAGACTTGCCGGCATTGGTATAGCCGACCAGCGCAACAACAGGATACGGCACGCGCGATCGCGCCGTTCGTTGAATGGAGCGTGTCAGACGGACTTTTTCCAAATCTTTCTTAATTCGGATAATTTTCTCGTCAATAATGCGGCGGTCAAGCTCAATCTGTTTTTCACCGGGGCCTCCCAAAAAACCGGCACCGCCGCGCTGTCGCTCAAGGTGCGTCCAGCTGCGAACCAATCGACTGCGCTGATACGTCAGATGCGCAAGCTCAACCTGCAGCTTGCCTTCTCTGGTCTGAGCCCGCTCGCCGAAGATCTCCAAAATCAGCGCCGTGCGATCAATAACCTTAAGGCCGAGTTTGGTCTCGAGATTACGCTGTTGGATCGGTGAAAGCTGCGTATCCACCACCAAAAGCTCCACACCCTGCCCGACCAGCGGCAGAAGCTTATTCAGCACGCCCTGGCTCAGAAAAGTCGACGGTTTGACCGCGCGCACTCTGACGATTTCTTTATAAACGACGTCTAAATTAATGGCCAAAGCCAAGCCGAAAATTTCTTCCAGCCTGGCTTCGCTCGTTAAACCTACATATTCTCCCGCAACTTCGGGAAAAATGACCGCAGCTTTAATCCTTGGATTTTTTTCTATGTTAATCAAAGACAACGTTTAATTAATTTCAATTTCAACCGCTTCGTTCGGCATAATGGTCGAAACGGCGTGTTTGTAAATCAGCTGGGTATGACCGTCGCGGCGCAACAAAACCGAAAAATCGTCAAACCAGGTGATAATGCCCTGAAGTTTTACGCCGTTAACCAAGAAAACCGTTACGGCAATTTTGTTTTCCTTGAGATTATTTAAGAAATCTTCCTGAACATCTTTAGTCATTGTTTTTTCCTTATATTTATTATTCTATTAGAAATCTAACAACATTTTTGCGGATTAGTAAAGTCTTTTTAAGCAAAAATCTTTTCCGCACGACGGACGGCAGACGCGTCAACATAAAATATTATGTCATCACCGGCTTGCAAAACGGTGCCGCCGTCACAATACAAAAGTTCACCGCCGCGCTTGAGCGCAACGATCCGGCTACCCTCCGGCAGATTGAGCGTATTAATTTTTTTGCCTGAAAGCCCGGTTTCGTCATCAATCCGGATTTCCCAGACCTCGGCGTTGCCGCGGCTCAGAGAATAAGCGTCGGTCATCTTGGTCTTGCGAATTTCCTTCAGAAGTCCGGATATGGTTATTGAAGCGCGGTCAACCAGCACGCTGCTTCCGACATCGTCCATCAGAGCGCTGTAAGACGGCGTATTGACAACTGCCATCGGAATATTGACGCCGCGTTTGGACGACAGCAGCGAAGCCAACAGATTGTCCTTGTCGTCTGATGTAACCGCTATGCCGGCATCGGCATGATTTATATCGGCTTCCGAAAGAATAACGTCACTCATCATTTCGCCGTGAACAACCACAACGTGACTCAAATTCTTTGCCAGCCGCCGCGCTTTGTTAATATCTTCTTCAATAATACGGCAACTGACGACGGTATCGTCACGTTCAATCTGCGCTCCGAGATAAGAAGCTATCTGACTGCCGCCAAAGATAACCAGACGCTCGTTGGTCGACTTCTCTAGCCCGAAAGCCGCTATCGTATTATAAACCGCGTCTTTCTTGACAATCAGGTTAACTTCGTCTCCGGCTTTGAGAACATCCTCCCACTGCGGAATAAAGCAGCGGCTGCCGCGCAGAATATTGACAACGGCAATATCCGGACTGTCTTCACTCCGTGCAATCTGCATGACAGGAACTTCCGTCAACGGACTGTCTTCGGTCATTTTGAGCGTCAGAACAAAGGCTTCTCCGCCGAAAATCGGCAAAATATCGGAACATCCCGGAAATTTGAGAATACGCAAAATATTTTCGGCAATTTCAATATCAGGAGAAATAATCAGGTCTATCGGAATGTTTTTTTCATTAAACAGCAGGCCCCAGACCGGATCAAGAAAGACCTCGTTGTCAATCCTGGCTATTTTGCGCGCAACGCCGAACAAGGTATGGGCGACCCGACAAATCACCATATTGACTTCATCGACATCCGTCACGGCCAGAATAATGTCGGCGTTTTTGATCCCGGCGCGCTCCAGCACGTCGGGATGAGACGCTTCTCCCAAAACGGGCAAAACGTCACATTCTTTGGCTATTTCATCCAATCGAGCCTGATCTTTGTCGATAACGACAATATCATTATTGCCCTTGACCAGATAGCTGACGATACTTCTGCCGACGCTGCCGACGCCACATACGATAATTTTCATTACAGAGCCTATTCTTCGTTATAATTGTCAAAATAACGGTTTATCTCGGCCAGAGCCGTCGCAAAATCGTTTATCCGGACATAAACCTCGCGGAACTTACGAGCCTCGCGCATATTCTTGCAATACCAACACACGTATTTGCGCGAAAGAGCCAAGGCCGTCTTTTCGCCGTAATAATCCGTCAGTTCTTTAATATGGGCTAACAATGTCTGTTTGACAAGCTCTCGAGACACCTCCGGCTCCGCCCGGCCATGCTCAAGATAATTATGAATCTGCGCAATCAGCCACGGATTGCCCAAAGCCGCGCGGCCGACCATAACGCCGTCTGCGCCGGTATGTTTCAACATTGCGGCGGCTTTCTGCGGCGAAGTCACATCTCCGTTGCCGACGACCGGAATCTTGACCGCCTGCTTGACCGCCGCGATAATGTCCCAATCAGCGGTTCCGGAATAAAACTCGGCGCGCGTCCGGCCGTGTACGCTCAAATAGGAGGCGCCCGCCTCTTCACACATGCGGGCAAATTCAACTGCGTTGGCGTGCGAAGCGTCCCAACCTTTCCGAAACTTAACGCTGACTTTGAGCGGCGTCGCCCCGACAACGGTTTTGATAATCTTTTCGGCCAGTGCCATATCTTTCATCAGATAGGAACCGGAATTGTTGCCGACAATCTTCTTGACCGGACACCCCATATTGATATCCAGCGAATGAGCGCCCAGTTCGGCGGCAAGGCGTGCTGCATCGGCAAACAGTTCCGGATCGCCGCCGACCAGTTGCACGACAACCTTGCAGGGTTCATTTCTGACATCCGCAATCCGCCAGGTTTTGGCGTTTTTGCGAGACAAGGCGTTAATCGCAACCATTTCGGATACGATATTGCCGCCGCCGAAAGAAGATACCAACCGGCGCATCGGACGATCGGTAATCCCGGCCATCGGCGCCAAAAACACTTTGCTGTCAAAATCAAGTATCTGCATTTATACCTTAAAATCAAATTCGCGGTTGCCGGCAAACATAAAATCGATCAGAACCGTCGAGGGCTTGTCTATCCCGGCGGCAATATCGTAACTGTGTGCGGCATAAGCGGCATCGGCCGGCTGTTCCGCGTAAGACAACATCTGATACGAGACCTCGCTTTTGAGCAAAGAATAAGCCTTTTCGCTCAGGCGGCCGCTCCGACCGTAATTCCGTTCTTCCGCAAGCGCCGGGGCTTCGCTTTCGGTTGCGACGCCAGTCTTGGACTTCAGCCTGTCGACCGAAACGGCAATCTGCCGCTGCAGAGAAGAAAGATAATCGTTGATGACCAGCTTATTCATCGTTTACGCTCAATTCAGTTTGTCCAGCGCCTTGGCCAGAATATAATACAGCTTGCCGATGTCAGCGCCCGAAATAACCGAAAGCAGAACGCCCGAATGCTCATGCGACTTGGCGGCATTAATCAAAACCTCAAATTCCGAAAGATAGGAAGTTATCAACCCGCGAAACTCATTGTTCTTTTCGAACTCGTTGCGAACTGCGGCAATTTGTTGTTTGTTCATATTCTTAGACAAATAGCGAATGAAAATGCCGTTGTCGCCGTTATAGAACTTCTTCCACAGGTCTTCCTCGTCTTTGGGATTAAAGACTCGATTGATATCTACCGAAATGTTCTGCAATTTTTCGATGATAACGGCGGCTTCCTTGAGGAACTGTTCTATTTTGACGTCCTGATACGCCGAATTTAAGGAGCCCAATGCCGCATCTGCCTTTTTGGTGCTGTCGTTAAGCTGTTTTATCTGCTTGCCTATAACGTCATTGAAGCGCATACTCTGCTGAACCAGATTGTCTCCCTGCAAGCCGAAATCCTTTCCGGCTTCAAGCAAACTGCCCATAACCGTATTAATCTTGGCAACGGTATCATCCGTAGTGGCAACCAATGCCTGCGACTGTTTGACAAAGACTTCTCCGGAAGAGCAAATCTCGTTGGAAATGCGCTCGGCGTTGGCGGCAATTTCGCTTATGGAAGCGCGCAACTTGTCACCCGACGAACTCAAATGAGTGACGCTGACTTTGGCGGCTTCTTCCATCTGCATGCCAAGATTTTTCAAATCCTTGCCGAGTCCCTTGACCTTGTCATAAGCGTCATTGGCGCGTTCAGCCAGCGCGTTGGACGTGTCATTGAGAACAGTGTTGAAACAGTCGACCAGTTTTTTGGTATCATCGGAGATTTTGACCATCTTCGCGCTTTGATCGGTAATCAGATTGTTAATCTCGTAGACGCTGGTGCTGGTCTCGGCGGTGACGGTATTGAACCCGGCCAGATATTTCTCGTATTCCTTAAAGACCTTGTTAAACTGCTCTATCGAACCGCGAACGGCTGTTTCCAAATCTTCGGTATTCTGAGTCAACGACAGGCTGACCTGATCCAGACTCTTCATTGAGGCCTTGGATGCCTGATTGACATCATCTCCGGCTTTAATCAGACGATCGCTCAAAACATCAAATTCGTAAGCCAGTTTGGTTGTCATCTCAAATGCGGCGGCCGTATTGTTTTTGAAGCTTTCGTTAATTTCCTTCATCTTGCCGCTAACCTGAAGCGAAGCATCAGACAAATACTGATACTGCTGCGACAGAGAACTTTCGCCGAGCCGACTCTGGGTGGCCAGCGTGTTGGCGACTTCAATCATATTTTCGGCCTGGGAAGAGAGCATTTTGTTAATTTCCTCTCCCTGTGTCTGCGCTTTGAGCATTGAAACATCAATATTTTTTGTATGCTCATTAATCAGCTTGACCACGTTGGAGGTTTCTTTGGACAGGTTGTTCTGAGCCGCGGATAATTCTCCGCAGCTTGTCAGGATGCCTGCGCTCGAACTCTTTGCTTCTTCGCGCAGCTGTTTGGCATTGGCGGCAAAAGCGCCCATCGCTTCCTGCATTTTGGAAGCTATGTCGCGCAGATTACCGGAAATCTCGTCAACCATTTTGGCAACGGCTTCGTTTTTGGAAGCGATCAGATTCTCGATTTCCGTCAACCGCTCAATCGACTGGGTAGAATTGGCAACAACGGAATCGGCATGACGCGACGTATCTTCCTCCAGCATTACCATTCTTGAGAAGACCTTGTCGGCGCTTTGTTCAATAATGCCGACCTGCTTTTTGAGCGCTTCCGTCATAATATCGGCATTTTCGGCAATCTTGTCGCAGAAACTGTAAAACTCGTCTTCCTGCTGCTTAAAGAGGATATTGAGCGAAGCAGCTTTGGCATCCATTCCCTGCGCCACTTCCGCAACATAAGATGCCGTTGAGCGCGAAATCTCGTTAAGCCCCTTGCTTTGTTCTTCAAACGAATTCATGACATTAACGAGCGTTTCCCGCGACTGTTGCGTCATATCGCTGATGTTCTTGTGCTGACGAGTCAATACATCTTCAACGTTGGCCGCGCGCTCACCGATAACCTGCATCAGATTATCCATGTTCTGCTTCTGCACCGTCAGAACGCTCTCAAACTGTGTTACTTTGGACAAAGTTCGGTTGGCCGAAGTGTCAAACTGATTGGACTGTTCCGCCAGATTGTCGTTAATCGCCTTGCTTTTGTTAATGACATCGTTGCAGGAAGCAAGCATAACGCCGAGATTCTGTTTGAGAGTGCTGACCGTATCGGCGGCATCGCTCTCAAGCAAAGCGGAAGCGGCGGACAATTCGTCGATCTGACGCTTGAGTTCGGCCTTTATTTCCTCGACCCGGGCAGCCGAAGCGGTAATGTTTTTCTGCTGCTGAGCCAGAGAAGTTTCGCTGACCTGGCTTTGGGCGACGACAACAGAAGTCGCTTCGGTAAGCAAAGCTGCATGTTTTTGCATAGCCTCGGCAATTTCATTCATGCTCTGCGCCGAATCCGCCGATTGCTTCTGCAAATTGGCTGCCGAACCGTTAATAATTTCGTTCAAAGCCTGTATCTGCGTATTGGCATTGGCAATCGTATCCTTGATATGGCGGTGGCGTGCCAGCAACTCGTCGCCGGCCTGCGCCGACTTGTCAAGCACTTCGGAACTCAGGCGGTCAAACTCGGCGGTCTTGTCCTGAAGCGTTTCAATATAATGCGTCAGGTCATCATTGGCCGCGGCGCTCTTGTCACGCAGGGAATTGATATTGGTTTCCATAGCCATGTCAACGCGCTGCATGGCATCGACAACCTGCGTCGAGACATTGTTCATCTTGGAAACCTGCGTGGCGATGCTGTCTTCCAGATTGTTGCTGCGAACCATAAGTTTGTCAATCTCCTGAGCCAGCAAGTCACCGTGAACGGAAAGTTTGTCATTGACGTCGTCGGCCTTGTCGTCCAGAGTTTTGATCAGAGAAACCAAATCGTGACTGTGCCTGGTCATGACGGTATCAACCTTTTTAATCTGCAAATCGACCGAACCGTCGAGCCCCTGTACCGCCTTTTGAATACGCGCATCAATCTCGGAAATGTTGGCGGCGGCTTTTTTGCCCAGTTCGTCAACCTTGGACTTGAGTGCATCGTTAACCGAAGATATGGCCGTCTCCAGTTTGCCGGTATGCGTCTCAACCAGATTGCCCAGATTTTCGACTTCGGTTGCAACGGACTTTTTGACAATGCTGCAGTTATCAACAGCACTTTGGGCAATGTTTTGCAACACGGAGGTCTGAGCCGACAACGTTTCGCCCAAGTCGGTAAGGTTGGCAGCCGCCTCGCCGGTGAACCGGCGCAAAAGCTCGTTGGCCTCGATCATGGAATGGCTGTTGGCTTCGGAAATATTCTGCAAAAATCCGGCAGCGTCCTTTATCTCTTTGATACGCGGAAGCAGGTTATCAAACAAACTGCTCAGATTTTTCTCAACCTCCGTTGCCTCACCGCTCAGGTTTTTGTTCATCTCGGAAAAAACGGCAATCGAATTCTGAGCCTTGCCGGTGATATTGTCAAAATTCTGGGAAATAAACTTGACGCTGTCGCTCAATTCGACAATCGTTTTGGATGAATAAGTATCCAACGTGGCAATCAACTTCGAAAGCTCGGCAATATTGATTTTCATCTCGTCTTTGATAAGCGCAGTCTGCCGGGTGGCGGCCTGAGACACCTGCTGAAGTTCCACCACCTGCGAGCGGATGGCATCGGCCATGGCCTTGGCTGTCTGGGGAGCGCCGTCTTCGGGATAGACAAGCTGATTCATATAAGCGCGCAGGAATTTGGCTTCCTGCTTGAACGAGGTGCCGCGGTCAATATAGGCCATGACAACCCAAATGATGGCCAAAGGCAGCGTAATGCCGGCCAAGAAACCGCCGAATTCGTCCGGCATCATCAAAAAGAGATTTGACCAGCCGAAAAACTGGGTGATGTATATCAGAACAATGGCAAACCAGATGACGCTGACGCTTATCATCAGTTTGTGCAGATTGTTGTTCAGCCAGGATTGCTTTTCTTCAATCTCGGTATAAACAGGCTGTTCGCGCATAAACTGCGGAAGATTGTTATTGACTTTTGGTCGGCGGCCGCCGGCTGTTTGACTGGACATCTGGTTAATTCCCCATTTTCAGATAATATTCCCCGGCCTTTTCAGGCTGAGGCTATCTTAATCCATAATTTTTAAAAGGGAAATATTTAAGCGCACAGAATCGCACTTTATCCACATGCAGAAAGAAAAAATTATTCTTCTTCGGCTTTTTTGCGCAAGACATAGTTGAGGCGGTTCAAAGCCTGAATCTGCATTTGTTCGTTGCTCAGAGATGCCGGCACGACAACGCTGACTTCAATCCCCGTCTCAGGCTCAACGGCCGTCACCTTGACATACTGCCCCTGTCGGACATATTCAAACAAAATTTCACCCATATCATCCCCTGCACGACTCAAAGAACAGCGGCCTTATCTGCGGATCTTTTTCGGTTCGACACCGCGGACATTATCCCAAAAACCTGTTGTTTTTCGGAAACCCGAAAGGCACCAGCTTGCCGACCTGCGCACGATGGCCGATCCAGGTGAGCAAATCCGTCTCTACCTTGACGCCGCCGGAACGCGCAAACCGGAAACCCTCTTCTTTCCGGAAAATCTGAATATCGGCCAAACCACCGTCTTTATACTTTTGCAACGAGACGCCGCGGCCGCGTGCCATGGTCGGAACTTCTTCCAGCGGGAAAATCAACAGCCTGCGGTTCTCGCCGACAACGGCAACCATATCTCCCTCTATCTTGGTGCAGAAAACGACTTTTTCACCGTCGGCGACGTTCATAATCTTGCGACCGCTTCGTGTCTGGGCAATAATATGATTTTCATCAATCACAAAACCGTGACCGCCGGTTGACGCTATCAGATATGAAGCCTTGGGCTCAAAGACAAACATGCTGACAATATTGTCGGTATTGCCAAGATCAACCATCAGACGCAGCGGCTGACCGAAACCGCGCCCGCTCGGAATCTCGCTGCCCGAGATGTTGAAAAATTTTCCGGAATTGTCAAGCAATATGATCTTGTCGGTCGTTTGGGCATGAACAGCCATCAGCAGACTGTCGTCATCCTTAAATTTGAAATCCTCGTGCAGGTCATTGTGGCCTTTGGTGCAGCGAATCCAGCCTTTTTGTGACAGAATGACGGTTATCGGCTCTTTTTCGACCAGAGCTTCTATCGAAATCTCAATATCTTCGGAAACCTCCGCAAACTCGGTGCGACGACGGCCGAGCACCGTTTTCTTGCCGAATTTTTCGCGCACGGCTTTGACTTCTTCGGCAATTTTTTGCCACAAAAGTTCCTCGCTGCCGAGAAGCTTTTCAAGACTTTCCTTTTCGGCGGTCAGTTCGTCAAATTCGCGACGGATTTCGGTTTCTTCCAATTTGCGCAGATTACGCAGTTTCATATTGAGAATCGCCTCGGCCTGATTTTCGGTCAGGTTAAACGCGCGCATCATTACCTGTTTGGGTTCTTCTTCCTCGCGAATAATACGGATAATCTCGTCCAAATTCAGATAGGCAATCAGATAACCGGAAAGTATTTCCAATCGGTTGTTAATCTTGCCGAGCCGGTAATTGGAACGGCGGATCAAAACCTTTTGACGATGATTCAAATATTCGCTTAAAACCTCTTTTATGCTCATAACCCGCGGTACGCCGTCGGAATCAAGCACGTTCATGTTCATGTTGAATTTTGTTTCAAGTTCGGTCTGCTTAAACAGCAGTTCCATCAGCATGTTAGCGTCAACATTGCGGTTTTTGGGCTCCAGAACGATGCGGACATCGTGCGTCGATTCATCGCGGACATCACTCAGCAACGGCACTTTTTTATCCTGCAGAAGCTGGGCGATTTTTTCTATCAGCTTGGATTTGACGACCTGATACGGTATCTCGGTAATGACAATCTGATACTGCCCCATGCCGAGATCTTCCCGCTCCCATTTGGCGCGGATACGAAAATTTCCCTTGCCTTGCGTATAGGCGTCAAGAACGGATGAAAACTTATCGACGATAATGCCGCCGGTCGGAAAATCCGGCCCCTTGATTTTCCGAACCAAGGGTTCAATCTCGACGTCGGGCTTTTCAATCAGCAACAGTAAAGCATCGCAAACTTCGGAAAGATTATGCGGCGGAATATTGGTGGCCATGCCGACGGCGATACCGGAGGAACCGTTGCACAACAAATTGGGAACGGCGCCCGGCATGACGACCGGTTCGGATTCTTCGCCGTCATAAGTGTCGCGAAAGTCGACCGCATCATCATTGAGGCCTTCCATCAGGGCAACTGCAAATTCGGTCAGGCGGGCTTCGGTATAACGCATGGCGGCGGGACCGTCACCGTCAATATTGCCGAAGTTGCCCTGACCGTCAACCAGCGGATAGCGCACCGAAAAATCCTGTGCCAAGCGCGCCATGGCCTGATATACGGCGCTGTCTCCATGCGGATGGTATTTACCGATAACGTCGCCGACAACGCGCGCACATTTCTTAAAACCGGCTTTGGGATCCAGATGCAACTGACGCATAGCATAAAGCAAACGGCGGTGCACCGGCTTGAGACCGTCGCGCACATCGGGCAGCGAACGGGCGACAATCGTTGACATCGCATACGACAGATAGCGCGAACTCAATTCCTCGGCCATGGATACGTTTTTGACTTTTTCTTCCTGTTCCATAAAGCTGTATTCCAAAGTGAAACCCCCGGATACAGGGGCTTTTATTTTATGATTGCGGCCAGATTAGCACGGCATTCGGGAAATTTCAAGTTGTGTGTCGCAAAAAAGTTTTTACAGAGGAAAAACTCTGTCATCTTCAGTAAATCCGCCAGTTCTTCGGCAGACGGCGCATAATTCCGCTCCAGAATAAAGCGCGGATATTTATACAGGCGGCTGCGGTACGGGAAACCGGCTTCGGCACAGACGGCGCGGCCGCTTTTGGGCGAAACATAGGCCAAATTTTCGGTCGTTCCGGTGACGACGCATTCGCTCAGATCCAATCCGACGCCGAGAAACTCGAGAAGATAATATTCAAAGTAAGAATAATGCGTTAACCAATTATCTTCATCTATAAGATTAAAAAAACTGTCAACATAGTAATAAAATCTCTCCAGGTTTTGAAGCTCCGGCATGCAGGCTGTCGAAAGAGCACAAAAAGACGTCAGCGTCCGCAGCTTGGCGGCATCATTCAGAAAACGCACGGCAAAAGGCGTTTTGAGTTCGACGCCGAGCGTCAGCATATTGTCGTCAACCCGCGAATAGGCCGAAAACTCGACCAGATTGCCGAGCTGAAATGTGGATAACTTCCGTTTGCCAAGCGCGCCGCGTACATACCCCGTTACCTTTCCGTGCTCCCGACTGACGACCGTCAGAATAACACTGCTCTCGCCGTGTTTGCGGATATTTACGATATAACCTTCGTCCCTGAACTGCATTACTCCTCCGTTGAAAAAAAAGTGTATTGAGTTTCGTGCCCGTGGTCAACGCCTTTTTGCAAAAAAATCTTGACGTTTTAGACAAAACAAGCTATTTTGCGTATATTGATATAAAACAACTTATAAATTATTCTAAAAACCCAAAAAAATGAGAAGAACAGTAAAACATGCCCAGAAAGCCAATTTCTGGTTCTTTGTCCTAACCTGGTTTACCAGCTTATGGGCTTTGGTAGGATTTTTTGTCTGCTGGCCCAAAATCAGCTGGTCCTGCATCAGAACGTCTGTCCTCCTGCTGCTTTGCACAGCATTGCTCCTGTCGATGACGGCCTTTTTCCAACGCCGCCTGAGATGTCTTAACAAACGACAGCGCGTGCATTTGCTTATCGTTGTAAAACAGAGGCAGGCAATGGCTTTATTCCTTCTTTCGGAGGCCGGCATAATTGCATTTATTACCTTGATCACTCAAGCTTTGACACTATGAAAGCAGAAGTTTGCATCGTTATCGGCATCTCGATTTTGACGGGAGTGCTGATCCATGTTTTCGGAGTTCAGGGATTCCTGATAATCATGGCCGTATTCTGGGGCGGAGGAGGGTTTTTCTACCTTTTGCGCTACCTGTTTGAGGGTGAACTAAACAGACTGCAACGACAAAGACGCAGTCCGAACGCCTGGGTTTCCTTCATGGCAAAGAAACGCAGGTGTTGGAAACGAATGATGACATGCGAGGCTGTTGCCCGGCTGCTGATGTACGTCGGATGCATTGCAATCATAGAAGCAGTTATTCTGCTCAAATTATGATTCTTCTATACAAAAAAGGTCTGAGTTAAAACTCAGACCTTTTTTGTATGAACAGCAGACGTCAAACAGCCTGCGTCATTTCCTTTTCAATCCAGCGGAAACGTTTGCTCAATTCGTCATAAGCCTTAAGTTCTTCCAAAACGGCAGGCATATCTTTGAGAGCAATCGTATTGGGACCGTCAGACAACGCCTTGTCCGGATTTTCGTGCGTTTCCATAAATACGGCGGCGACACCGACGGCAACCGCGGCGCGTGCCAATACCGGCGCAAATTCACGCTGGCCGCCGGTCGAAGCGCCCTGCCCGCCCGGTTGCTGAACCGAATGGGTGGCGTCAAAAATCACCGGACAGCCGGTATCGCGCGACATTTGCGGGAAAGCGCGCATATCAACCACCAGCGTATTGTATCCGAAACTGGTTCCGCGTTCGGTGATGCAGACGTTTTCATTGCCGCTGTCGGTTGCTTTTTTGACAATGTTCTTAGCATCCCACGGCGCCAAAAACTGTCCTTTTTTGACATTGACGACTTTTCCGGTTCGAGCCGCGGCTACAACCAAATCGGTCTGGCGGCACAAAAAGGCGGGTATCTGCAACATGTCGACATGTTTGGCAACCTCGGCGCACTGCCAGGTTTCATGAACATCGGTCACAATCGGAATATTGTCATAGAGTTTTTTGATCTCGTCAAAAGTACGCATACCCTCTTCAAGGCCGACACCGCGTGCGCCGTTAATCGAAGTACGGTTGGCTTTGTCAAAAGACGCCTTGAAAATATAATTCATGCCAAGTTTGGAAGTAATCTCCCGCATGGCTCCGCAAATATCGACGGCATGCTGGCGGCTCTCAATCTGACAGGGTCCGCACAGCAAGGACAAAGGAAGATCGTTGCCGATTTCAAAACCGGCAATTCTGATTTTCTTTTGCGGATAAAAAGTTTTAATTTCAGCCATATCTTCTCCTTTTTTTTGACAATAAGACCGTTTTTCTGAGGTAAAGTCTTATAATAAAAAACAAAGCAAGTCAAGCTATTTGCGAAATTTTCAACATTTCGTCAAAATACATCCAGCCTAGTTAATGGCTATCCTGGTCCAGACAAACAAGACGTTGCCGTCGTTTTTGACGCCGGGAACATAAGCCGCCTGCAGCGCGATATTCTTATACTCGACACCGGCCAGAGGCAACGGTGCCGGCACAGGGATATACAGCCATTCGCTGCGCTGAGTGATTCCCAACGTGTACCCGACTCCGACTCTAAAATCGCGATTACAATTGACAAACCAGTTTTTCATCCAGGCATAGCCGAAAAAAGTTTCCAGATGTTTGTTGGAATCCTTGAAAGCCATGCCATATAAACTGTGCCAGTTGCCGTTTTCGTCATAGTAAGACTTGCCGAGACCGAACCCCCACGGGTTTTCGTTATACTTTTCAACATGATTTTTGTCATAGGTTAACCGATTGTGCCATGCATAAACGGGTATGTATGCATCGTATTCGTTTGAAGCCCAGGTTTCGGCAACGTCACGCTTCAATCCCTGCCAATATTCTTCAAAACCTGCCCATGCCTGCAACGGAGACAACAAAAGCACCGTTGCCAATATCAAAGCTCTTATGTTCATTAAAAATTTTCCGTTATTATGAATATTCTTTTATCCATTAGATATTAAAGCAAGCGGCTTTTGTCAATGGCGGCTTTGATAAAAGCCACAAATAACGGCGCAGGTGCAAACGGTTTGGACTTGAGTTCCGGATGGAACTGTACGCCGACAAACCAAGGATGATCTGGAATCTCCACGATTTCCGGCAGTTTTCCGTCAGGCGACTTGCCGGAGATGTTCATGCCGGCCATACGCAAAGCCTGCTCGTACTTCATATTAACTTCATAACGGTGGCGGTGACGCTCGGAAATTTTGTCACACCCATAGGCTTTGCCGGCGAACGAATTGGGAGACAAAACACAAGGATAAGCGCCCAGACGCATGGTTCCGCCCAAATCGCCGTCTTTGCTGCGGATTTCTTTGGCTCCGTCTTTGTCCCATTCGGTCATCAGACCGACAACAGGCTCGCAATCCGGATCAAACTCCGTCGTTCCGGCGTTTTTGATGCCGGCAACGTTGCGCATTGTCTCAATAACCGCCATCTGCATGCCCAAACAAATTCCCAAAAACGGAATTTTGTTCTCGCGGGCATAACGAATGGCAATAATTTTGCCTGTCGTGCCGCGTTTGCCGAAACCGCCGGGCACCAAAATCGCGCTGACATCGCCGAGATATTCGCCAAGGTTGTCCGATTTTTCAAGCAACTCCGAATCAATCCATTTGATTTTAACCTTGTACTTGTTGGCAATGCCGCCGTGCGTCAACGCCTCGTTCAATGATTTGTACGCTTCCAACAGCTGGGTATATTTGCCGACGACGCCTACCCTCACCTCACCTTCGGGATGACGCAGGGTGTCAACGATATTCTGCCATTTGCTCAGATCCGGCTCATGCTCCAGACGAATGCCGAAGTGTTTGCAGACCTGACGCCCCATTCCCTCGGCCGCATAAGACAGCGGCACCTGATAAATACTGCTGACATCGAGCGCCGCAATGACATTTTCCTCGCGAATATTGCAGAACAAAGCGATTTTTCGCTTTTCGCCTTCGGGAATCGGCATCTGTGAGCGGCACAGGAGCATATCCGGCTGAATGCCGTATTCCTGCAACTTTTTGACAGAGTGCTGCGTCGGCTTGGTTTTGAGCTCGCCGGCCGCCGGAATATAAGGCAGCAGCGTTACATGAATAAACATGGCGCGTTCGCGTCCCAAATCATAAGCCACCTGACGAATCGCCTCCAAATACGGCTGACCTTCAATATCACCGACGGTACCGCCGATTTCGCACAAAACAAAATCCTCGTCGGTAATGTCGGAAAGGATAAAATCCTTAATCTCGTTGGTAACGTGCGGAATTACCTGAATGGTGGCGCCCAGATAATCTCCGTGCCGCTCCTTGTCGATGACACGCTGATAAATCTTTCCGGTAGTGATGCTGTCGGTCTTATGGCAGGCAATGCCGGAAAAACGTTCGTAATGACCTAGGTCAAGATCTGTCTCGGCACCGTCGTCGGTGACAAAAACTTCTCCGTGCTGATAGGGACTCATGGTACCGGGATCAACGTTGAGATACGGATCCAATTTCCGCATTCTTACTTTGAAGCCCGATCCTTGCAGAATTGAAGCGAGAGAAGCTGAAGCCAGCCCCTTGCCGAGTGAAGAAACAACACCGCCGGTAATAAATATAAATTTTGTTTTTTCAGACATTTTCCTATCCTTTTCAGTCGATAATCAGTGATATTTTAAAGTGACAAAGGCACCTCGGATAAAAGGTGCCTTTGTTTATGTTGTGAAGTCCGTTCATTTATTTTCCTGCGACCGGAGCCTGAGGGGCGCTCGGTTCCGCCGGCTGACTTTGCGTCGGAACGTTCTCGAGAATGGAACCGGTCTGACGGCTCATGCCCTTATAGTACAACGACAGCGAAATACTGGTGGCAAACAGGACAACAGCCAGAACCGCCGTGGTACGCGTCAACAAATTGCCGGTACCTCGGGCATTCAGAAAACTGGAAGCTCCGCTGCCGCCGCCGAGACCATCCAAAGCACCGCCCGAAGAACGCTGCAACAAGATGACGGCAACCAGAAAGATGCATGCCAGCAGGTGAATAACCAATAAAACAGAACCCATTATCTTTTCCTTTTTCTATCAGATTAATTAACATCCGGAATTTTTGGCAATCGCCATAAAGTCTTCGACTTTGAGGCTGGCGCCGCCGATAAGGGCGCCGTCGACATCAGGCAGAGACAAAAATTCTTTGGCATTGGACGGTTTAACCGAACCGCCGTAGAGAATACGCATTTTGTTGGCGTTGGCCCGGCCGAGCTTTTTGGACAGGACCTTGCGGACGGCGGCGTGAACGTCTTCAACGTCCTGCGCGGTCGGAGTTTTGCCGGTGCCGATAGCCCAAACCGGCTCATAGGCGATAACGGTGTCGGCGGCCGTTGACGTTTCGGGAACGGAACCGAGAATCTGTTTGCTGCAAACGTCAATCGTTTGTCCGGCATCACGTTGCGCCAACGTTTCGCCTATGCAGATAACAGTCTTCAGGCCGGCCTTATGAGCTGCTTCGGCCTTTTTACAGACCAGTTCGTCCGACTCGCCGTGGTCGGCACGACGTTCGGAGTGCCCGAGAATAACGTAAGAACAGCCCAAATCCGTCAGCATCAGCGGGCTAACGTCGCCCGTATGGGCACCTTTGACATCAAAATGGCAATCCTGCGCGCCAAGAGCGACTCTGGCTCCGCGAAGGGCTTTTTTGACAGCGGACAGCAGCGTAAACGGCGGGCAGACCAAAAATTCGCACTGAGGTTTTCCCAAAGCTTTGACTTCGGCGGCAACGCCCTTGGCCAAAGCCACGCCGTCGGCAGTCAGACCGTTCATTTTCCAGTTACCGGCAATCAGTTTTTTTCGAACCATTTGTTTCTTCCTCTTCTTCAAAAAATATGTTTTTCTTCTAACACAGTCAAAAAAACTTTTCAACAACTATTGAATAGAGTTGTATAAATTATGAATATTGCTATAATCGCGCAACAGATGATATTTAGAATGGGAATACGCTGATGATTACAAAAATTAGAAGTTTTCAGGACAGTTTCTGGGTTAAGGGAATTTTAATTCTGACCGCTCTTTCGTTTATGTCGTTGTTCGGAATCTCCGGTTATCTGGGTCGCGCCAACGCCAACCGGCCGATTATCAAGGTTGACGACACCGTCATTTACCGCGACGAAATCAACGCTCAGCTCAATCAACAGCTGCAGTCCGCGAAATCCATGCTCGGCGACGGCTTCGAAGTCAATGACGAAATGCGCAACGCCATGACGCTTGAAATCGTTCGCAAAAACGTTGTCAACGCGATTATTCAAAAAGCCGCCGCCGACAACGACGTCAGCATCAGCGACGAGCTTGTCCGCAAGATTATCTACCTGCAACCCGAATTCAGGGATGCGGCCGGACAGTTCAGCCTCGAAAAAATGCGCAGTATTCTCAGCCTCTCCGGCTGGAGCGAGCAGCAATACATCGACACTCTGCGCCGTGACGTCATCAAACAGCATCTGATCGCCACGCCGGTTGAAGGCATGACGCTGCCTAAATTTATGGATCGCTACATTGCCAAACTTGATGGTCAGCGCAAGGTGTTCCAATATGTCAGCATCAAACCTTCCGAAATGAAAATAGACCGCCGGATTTCCGAAGACGAGCTTGAGCAGTATTATCAGGATTTTGCGCCGCAGTTTGAAGAGCCCGAAAACCGCGACATCGCCTTTATTGAATTTTCGGCCGACCGTCTGGCTCAGGGATATATGCCGAACGACAACGAAATCAAGACCTATTATGAGCAGAACATCAATGATTACGTTACTCCCGAAACCCGTAATGTTCTGCAAATGGTTTTTGACAATCAGAAAGACGCCGAAAAAGCCAGAGCAGCGCTTGACACCGGCGCCGACTTTTACGGCGTGGCCCAAAACATTGCCAAGCAGGACAAGGCTTCGACCGAACTCGGCAACGTCAGCAAAGACATGCTGATTGCCGATATGAGCGACACCGTTTTCGCCCTCGGCAAAAGCGAAATCGCCGGCCCCATTCAATCAGACCTCGGCTGGCATATTATGAAAGTCGTTTCGATAACGCCTAAAAAAGAGACGAAGATAGCCGGCGTAAAAGCCAAGATTATTGAGGCCATCCGCAAGGAGAAAGCTTATGATCAGGCCAATGACGCAATAGAAGCGATTGAAGACAAGCTCGGTGCAGGCGCCTCGTTGGAGCAGATTGCCGAGGAATATAAAGCCGACATCCGCAAAATCTCCGGATTGACCGAAACCGGCAACGCAAAAAAAATTCAGCCGCAAGACAAAAAACTTGCCGAATCTCCGGATTTTATTGACACGGCTTTTTCTTACAACGCCGGTGAAACTTCTCAGGTTCTGGAAACCGACGAAGGATTTGTTCTGCTCAAGGTCGAAGCGGTTAACGAAGCACGCCTCAAAGACCTTAAAGACGTGCGCAGCGACATTATAAAGCTCTGGACAGGCAACGAGAAAACGGCAATTGCCCAGGAACTGGTCAACGATATTTCGCATGATCTCGAGAACGGCGACAAATTTGCCGACGTTGCGGCTCGCTTTAATGTCGGTTTCAAGACTACCGCTCCGCTGAAAAAAGGTCAGCCTTTCGGCGGTCTGACGCCGCAGCAGACAAAAGAACTGTTCCAGGAAACGGTTGACACCCCGAAAACGTTTAACAAAGGCGAGGAATTTGTTATCGCCGTTCCGTCCAAAATCATCAAATCCGAACGCATGCCGTCAGAAAAAGAAATGACAGCCCTGCACAACCGGTATCTGGACGATCTGAAACAGACGGTTGCCGACGAGCTTATTCAGTCTTACGGTTCGGAATATGACGTCCGGATTAAATA
>CAYNBB010000007.1:0-45397 GCA_964395655.1 uncultured Azospirillaceae bacterium
TGCTGATTAAAAAGTATCACGAAGGTCATATGGAAGACAAAGAAATCAAGGTTAGTATTTTGAAATCTGTTGATGCCAGTATTGAGCTGCGCAGCAAAAAAGACCTTATTGAAAACTTTATTGATTCGCTCACACCAAGCAGCAATGTTGATGAGGATTGGAAAAAATATGTTAATGAACAGAAAATAACAGAGCTGAATAAAATTATTGAAGAAGAAAATTTAAATAAGGAAGAAACCTACAAATATGTCAACAATGCCTTCAAAAATGGTTATGTTCAGGAAAACGGAATACAAATTAATAAGGTTTTACCTCCACTGCCGATTATTGACCCGCAAAAAAGACGGCAAAAAAAGAGAGAAACCGTTATTCAGAAAATTATCGCATTCTTTAATCGCTTCCGCGATATTTCACAGCAATTGATTGGAGAATAAAATGACCAATTATCCAAATTCTGCATCTACGTATTCAAGGTATGCACAACAACAAAAGAAAGAAGAGCAGGATAAGTTATTTCAACAACAATGTGCCATAGCCAGCCTTGAAGAGGCAAAAAAGAATACACAGTTGGCGGAGAAAAATACAAAAATCGCGGAAGAGAATAATGAAATATGCAAAAGTGCTTTGAGTAAATCTATTATAGCCAATAGATTATCGTTTATTTCTATTGTCATTGCGATAGTTTCACTTGTTTTTGCTATTTGTAAATGAATTGAAAACCATTAGATGTTTTTCTTAACTAATTCACGGGCGTGGTCAATATCACCTTTCATTTCTCCTTGGCTGAATATGCACCCCAAGCAACCAAGAACAGAATCACATCGCTTGCATTTTCTCTCAATAATTTGAGAAATCGCTTCTAAATGCCTTATAATTTCGGCATCTTCTTGTTCTCTTAATGACTTCAAATTTTCATTAGTCATTTTGTTTCTCTTCATTTTTTAAATAGCTATACACAGTCGGGCGAGTTATCTTAAATTGCCTAGCAATACGAGCAATCGGCATTCCTTGCTTATGGAGCGTGTTTAATTTATAAACCTGCTCATCGGTAAGTTTATTCTTGCCACCTTTATATTTTCCTTTCGCTTTTGCGATGGCAATGCCTTCACGCTGCCGCTCCAATAAAATAGAACGCTCCAATTCAGCCACAGCTCCCAACATCGTCATCATCATTTTTTGATATGGGTCTTGTTTTCCATCCCCTTTGAAAGTCATATTTTCCTTATGAAAAATAATCGTTGCTCCCTTGGAAGTAATATCCTCAACTAGATTAAGCAAATCACGAGTATTTCTCGCCAAACGACTCATTTCGTGAATATTAATGATGTCCCCAGAACGGATATTGGACAGCATTGTCTGTAATTGGGGACGATTTGTATCCTTACCACTAACCTTTTCTTCATACACCCTATCGCAAACGACATCTCTCAACTGTCGTTCAGTATTTTGCTCAACAGTAGAAACTCGTATATAGTTAAAAATCATTGCTAAACCCTTAAAATGTAAAATCTATGTTTAAGAATATATTTTACAAATGTAAAATTGTCAAGCAAAACAATTTAGATTTTACACTTTTGAAAATGTAAAAATAGGGTATAGTCGGATTTTATGCTATTTACACAAAAAAAATATAAATTTTTTATGTAAAATTAAGAATTTGAAATTGAATAAATCGGTTAAATTACAAATAGCTACCCAGATTATCTCAAAATTAGGAACATCATTTGGCTATAAAATCTTTCATAGCTTCAATTAACTCATCAAAATTTGTAGAAGGTCTCATTCTCCAATCTCCCAACTCTGTTTGGTTCTTTCTCAATATTTTAGCTCTTTTAATGGCTTCATCTTCATTGTTCCACATCAATGAAACATCAAACCGTTTATTTGTTTCAGCATTATATTTAGGAAGATACTTTTTGAGCTCTTTTTCTAAATCCCTTTGGTTTGTTGGAGTTTTATCTGAAAAATGCATCAAAGCCCATAATTCCACAGACCTATTAGAGCAAATAACTTTAATATTATTGTTTTTTGCTTCATCAAAAGCTTTATTGAAATTCTTTTTATCTTTTCCTCCTAAACTTCTATCATCTTCATCAAAAACAGCATAAAAAATATCTAAACCATTTTTTGCAGGTTTCTTTGCATCAATCAATTTCTCTACAATTTTTAATGGCTCGGACTTATCATTTGATGCAACAATTTCAAATTTCATTTTCGCTTTAATAGGGTTTATTTCATTTTTGACAGCAAATTTTTTAATCCAATCAGACAAATATTGAGGTTCTGTTACATCGCCTTCTGTAAAAATAACCATTTTGGCAGCACTTCGCTCTTTTCTATTGTGCCTATTTTTTCTATCTAAACTGACCATTAGCTATTCCTTTATTTCCAAAATATTAGCTAATTCATTAATATCTCCCAGATATGGAATCGCCCCAAACCTACCTTCTAAATAACCTTTTTCATAGTTAAAACCTTCTCTGATAGCTTTGAATTCTGTTAAAGGATAAACTTCGGAACACCCTTCTTCGTTCTTTTCAACAAACCAAATCTCATCTCTTTTGAGAATATCAGATTTGAGAATAGAAGTATTATGCGTTGTAAAGATAAGTTGAGCCCCTCCTATATTAATATTAGGGTTATTAAACATCTCAACAATTTTAGCCAACATCATTGGGTGTAATTTTTCTTCAAGCTCATCAATAATATAAATTCCACCATCAAATAAAATTGGAATGAACATAACTAAATATTTCGCAAATTGTCCTGTTCCCCAACTTTCAGAAGCAATAGGTAGTTCATATTTTTTGTTCTTTATACCAATATGTTCAAAATTGATTTTATAATGTTTTCCTGTCGGGGAAGATGCAAAAGGTAGTGAAGATGAATCATTCTCTTCCTCAACTTTAATATCTGTAATTCCGAGGTCAGCATATTTAATCAATTCCACAACTTTTTTATGCAGAGATTTGTCTTGATAAATTTTTTCAGCCAAACTATCCATATTGAACATTGTTTCTATAATATTAATAAATGTTACCTTGCAAATATCTTTTAATGCTTCAAAAATATCGTGGATATGAGGAATCCCTCTTGTATCTAAAATATCAAGAACAAGCAAATCAAATCTTTTGTTTAAAGAATCTTCCACATATTTAACATCAAATTTTGAAATAATTTCTTTGTCTGGTTTATAAATATTACTTCCAATCCTATCATAAATAACTCTTTTATTTTTATTCTGATATTCTGTTAAATTTTCAGTTAATATTCCTGTTTTATCAAATCTGAAAAATAAAATGCATCTAATATCATTAAGACAGAAATCTATTTCTATTGATGATGGCTTTGATGCAGATTCATCATCCAATAAAAAGGGCTTATAAAACTCAAAAGAAGGTTTGCTATTTGTTTTTCCTAACAAGGGCAAAACAATATCTGTAAAAACCTTAACAACATTGCTTTTGCCAGACGCATTTGCTCCATAAAAAGCTGTAACAGGAGTAATTAAATCATTTCCAACAGCACTATCTCTTCTGATATAAGAAGTTGGAGTATTCGTATATTTTGATTCTGCTGTAAAAAATATTTCTTGCTCATCTTTAAAAGATAAAACATTCGCAAATTTAATTCTCAACAAATTTATTTTGGGCATTTTTAAACTCCAACAAACATCATTGTATTTAATATATAGATAAAAATTTAAAAATCAACATTTTTCATAAAATCCGTAAAAAAAATACAGATTTTTACAAAAAAACATTTTTTGATGATGATTTTGCAAATAATATTCAAAATACTGCAATATTACTAGAAAATATCCAATAGGATAAAATCAGCATTCCATTTTAGAAAACTCCCAATATTGGAGATTTTCTAAAATGGAATAAAGGTTTTATAAATTTCCTTATCGGTAAATTTTTGAGTTTTTGAATATCTTTTGAGTTAAAAATTTCCCCATCGGTAAAATTTTGTAGGTTGTTGTATAGAGCTATAATCTACGCAAAATATGCGGAGATTAGACTAGTTTTTCTCCGCAAAAAACAACATCCCAAACTAATCAGAGATTCCGAAAGACATTACCTAATACCCAATTTTCTCAATATCAACATATTGGCAAATTATTTCATTTAATTCTTTTCTGATTTCATCAGTGGGAATAGCAGACCGCTCATCATACTTATCCCAACCTCGTGCTTTTTCTAATATTTCACCTAATGCTTTTGCCATATTGTCAACCTGTTTATGGCGTTCCAATTCAATAGAATTAAAATTTTCACTCTCTGTATCAAATTCAAATATTACCTTCATATTATCCACGCTCCACTTCACTTAATTCTTCAATATCTTCTAAATTGCCACATCTACGCAAGTAATCAAATCCACCATCAACGGCTACTGCTCCACACTTACAAAATTTGAAATCATTCACAGATACACTTTCTATAATATCACCACATTTTTTACATTTTATCTTATTTTTTACAATTTTTCTTGCATTAAAAAATTCTCCTGTATCATCAGATTTCCCTATCATATTTTAATCCCTCATTAATACTAATCATTAAATTACAAAAATCTCATTTTAGAAAATGACCAATATTGGGTATTTTCTAAAATGGAAATTTGTCTATTATAATAAAAATACCAAATTATAATTGAGCAGCTCTTGTCTTGATAATCTCTATAATCTTATCATAAACGGGATTATAAGTCTTTTCGGTCATCGTTATTTCTTTTAGCTTTTCTGCCTGCACGATAATTTCTGCTGACAATTTATTCAAAATATCGTTAATAAGCTGATTCTTAATACCAAGCTCTTTTGCCATTACCACAAAATTGTTTCTGGTAATCCTGTCTGGCTCATATTCACCTCCGACAGCCATTGACATTTCTTTGGCAAGCTGCGGATAAACCTGCGTAGATACCAAATCATACAACGGAGCTAATACATATCCATTTTCCGTGTGCAGATAGGAAAAGTTCTTTCCGTGGGCATCTGAATTGCCAATTAAGAAATTGAAAACAACACTTTTCAGAAAATGCAATTCATCTTTTGCCTTGTTTGCCAGATTATTATGAATAAATTGAAAACATTGTTTAACACTTGGTCCGCCCTCGGTTCTCTGATATTTTTTATTAGACAACCCCAACCCCTGACAAAAATCTTCCTGCTGGATTCGCTCAATGGTATTCAATCGGTCAAACCGTTTCGTCATATAGGCAGTTACTGAACCAAAATCTTTAATTCTGCATTCAGCAACATTTAATCCAACCAGACCAGCTAATTTCATACAAAAATATTCATTATAGATTAAATCAGGAAAATTCCGATTCTCTGGTTTTAAAATCCAAGTAGAAATATACTTATCTGACGGTTTGTAATACTTGTCATCATTGGGAAAAATCGTCAACGCCAGTTTTTCCTGTGCTCCTGCAAGCGACAAACGTACGCCTTCACCTGTCAATAACGGAGTTTGCGAAAGTTTACCCAAAAGAGCAGCCAACTCATCTTCTGATATTTTTTCCAAAGTATCGTTAAAAATTGGGGTCATATCTTGTGGATAGAGTGAAACAGCACCTGCACATTCTCCTCCTAATTCTCTTAACAAGGCAAAAGGATTATTAAGAGAAATCTGTTTTATCTGGGCAATTTTTTTGACCACATCGCCTTCTGGCAGTAAATTGGAAAAGAAACTTCGTGTTTCTTTATCACCAAAAACTTCTTTCTGCAAAGGAAGCTGATAAGCAATGGATTCTGTCGCATCATCCGAATATTTGAAACTCAATCGGGAATTATGCTCTTTCAAAACACCGATTTTCTTATTATGAAAATAAACATCTAACAAATTCATTGGTTATCTCCATCAATCTCCAATTTAATTCCCAACATATCCAAAACATATAAGACCTTGCCAATCTGACAGGTTTCCTTACCCGCTTCTAAATCAACGATAAAACGCACACCGACATTGCATAGCCCTGCCAACTGAGGTTGGGTTAATTTTTGTTCTTTGCGTTTCTTTTTTATAATGTCTGCCAAATCTTTTGTTTTCATAAATTTCCCTATCGGTAAATTTTAATCACAAAGAAAACCTTTCAAATAAAAAATTTCCCTATCGGTAAATATATACTATTAAATGATAAAATGTCAACAAAAATTTCCCTATCGGTAAAGTTTAGATTAAAAAGTAAAAATAACTAGATTAAGTGCTATTCTCTGCAAAAATCACGCAAAGAGTTGCACTTATTAAGATAAATTACTCAAAATAATTTAATTTGAAGCAGAAAGATTTGTTTCACTTGCAATCCAATCCCTTATGAAACGTCCTACTTTTGAGACGTTTTCCTTCTTTTCCTCTTTGGCTGAAACATCAATTTTATTTGTTTCAGTTTCAATCCAATCATTCACCCACACCTGCGTTTTATTAGACATCTTCTTTTCTCCTTTGTTTAAGATTTTAGTGTTTAGATTTTCCATTATTTTTCTCCTTAAAAGTTCGTTATTCATTTAATTGTTTTTGTATTACAGTTATTTAAAGCCACCATAACAGGCATCTTCATTGTGTTATGTCATTGTCTGCCCTCCGTTGAATTTTCATTTTTCCACCCGTTTATATCAAATGTTTCATCAACAATAGAGTTCAGCAATTCGTCAACTCTGGTGCACCATACAACAAAACCCTCCTTCAGGAGGGTTTTGTTGTATGGTGAATAAACTATGATATATTAAAATAATGGGAGCAACAAAGTGCTCCCTCATCTTACGACATTTTCAGCCTTATTATATATGTGCTGACCGTCTAATTAATCTCTGAAAAAAATTACGCCATTCACATAACACCTATATTATGCCGATATTATGGTTGAAATGTCAATATTTATATTATAGCCTATATTAAATTATTTGCATATATGGGAGATAGCCATGAAATATCGTCTGGGTCTTGATTTGGGTGTTGGTTCAATAGGAAGTGCCGTCATTGAGCTTGATAATGAAAATAACACAAAAGATATTGTTGATGCTGGCGTG
Source organism: uncultured Azospirillaceae bacterium (assembly GCA_964395655.1). GTDB lineage: Bacteria > Pseudomonadota > Alphaproteobacteria > RF32 > CAG-239 > CAZU01. The sequence goes on from CAYNBB010000007.1 coordinate 7,034, forward strand.
CGTATTTTTGAAGTTTCAGAAGGCGCCGAAGAAAGAAGGCTTAAAAGAACAGCCCGCAAGAATTTGGTTAGAACAAAAAAGCGATTGGAACTTTTAGCTAAAAAACTTTTTGAAAACGGCTTGTGGCCAGATGAAAATCCTGAAGGAACCGATAAACTAAAAAGCAAATCTCCTTATAAAATCAGAACAGATGCCCTAAACGAAAAATTGGCAAGCCCTTATTATGTCGGACGAGCCGTTTTGCATATAGCCAAACATCGCGGGGCAGGTTTTGTCTCGGCGAGTGAAGAAACAGAAGAGGAAATCTTAGAAGAGGGTGAAAAGTCAAAAGCTAAAAAATCTTCTTATGATATGATGCTACATCACCTGAAAGAAACAAATTCCAGAACCATCGGTGAATTTTTTTATAATAAAATAATCTCCGGCAAAGGAAACAATAAAACCGTTCGTCAGAAAAAATATGCTATTGAAAAAAATATTGTAGATTACGCAATTCCTCGTTACCTTGTTAAAGATGAGTTCAATCAAATTTGGGATAAACAAACCGAATTTTATCCGCAGATGAAAAAAGAAAATTTAAAGAAAGAAATTTACGATATTTTATTTTATGAACGTCCGGCAGCACCTTATGCCACAGGTAAATGCATTTATTTCAAAGCAGAAGACCGTTTGTTAAAAGCTCACCCGTTATCGGAAATGCGTCGTATCTATGAAGAAGTCAACAATATCCGCATTTTAAACGATATGAACAAAAGAAAATTAACCTTGAAAGAAAGAGATTCTATCGTTAACGAACTATTGCTGAAAGGCCAAAATGCAGGTAAACAAGCAATCAAAAAATTGCTCAACTTGTCGGCTCAATACAAAATTTCTTTGGTTGATGACAGGGTAATTAAAGCCTATTTATATTCTCGTCCCGAATTTGCAGATAACGAACATTTACAAAATATGAACGAAGATGAGCTTTCATCTTTTATTGAGTTTTTGGCAGAACCCAAAATATCAAAGGATAAAAATTCCCGTTTATATAATGAAGATGCGTTAATCGAATATCTTAAGCCAATTCTGAAGATTGACGACGAAAAAGAAATCGGCAACCTTTTAACCAAACTGCCCAAAGGAAGGGGAATGTTAGGCATAAGTGCCACAAAAATTATCCTCGAAAAATTAAAAAAAGATGTATTAACTCATCGTGAAATTACCGACAAATTGGCGGAAACGGATAAAAGATTTATGGCTGAGGAAGAAATCGCCCGCCAAAATCAGGGAAAATGTTTTCAACTTCCTTATTATGGAGAAATTTTACAAACAGATACGGCTCCGCTTTCGCCGTTAATGATAAATAACAACAAAAGCCTTAACCCTGATGAAATAAAATGGGGCAAAATTTCCAATCCTGCCGTGCATATGATTCTCAATCAAATTCGCTTGGTTGTTAATGAAATTATCAGAATTTATGGCAAGCCTTATGACATCAATATTGAACTTGGTCGTGATGTCGGTATGTCAACAAAGAAGAAAAAAGAATTTGAAAACCGACAAAAACAAAATGAAAAACTTAATGAAGAAGCTAAAAACTATTTAAAAGAACATAAAATTGCCATAAACAATAAAAATATTTTAAAATATAAATTAGCCAAAGAGCAAGGCTGGAAAGATGCTTATAACCCGACACAAAATATTTCTTCTATATTTACGGGTATGGAAGTCGAGCATATTATTCCCCAGGCCAAAGGCGGAACAGATACATATAACAACCTCTGTTTAGTTAATCGCAATGACAACTTAAACAAAGGCGACCGATATGCCTATGAATATTTTGAAGAAACAAAAACACCGGAAGAAATAAGAGAAATTTTAAAAAATACCCGTTCCCGCACCCCTGACAAATCTTGGCGTTTTGAAGCAGATGCACGTGAAAAGTTTGAAGAAAGCGGCGATAAAGAAGAGAGCACTCGTTATCTGACGGATACCCGTTATGTTGCCAAAATGGCACAACGATATTTGCGGGCTGTTGTCGATTGCCCTGATTGTGACGAAGTTATGCAAAACCGTATTTTGGCGGTCAAAGGTGGACAAACGGCAAAATTGCGCCAACGTTGGAATTTATATGGTCTGGAATATGATTTAATGGGGCTTGATATTCCAAGATATGTTGATTGCTCTCCTTATTGGCTGGAATTGGATACCGGCGAAATTATAGAGGGAATAAACAAACCCGATATCGATGGCAACTGGAAGTTTTTTGATAAGGAAAAAAATAAAGAATGGCAACCCAAACCGCGTATTGACCACCGACATCACGCCATGGATGCCATAACGGTTGCCTGTGCAAATCGCGGATTGATTCAAAAAATGGCAGAAGAAAATGACATTAACAAAATTCATTATCCGTTGCCCTTAACTTCCGTTAAATCTGTAGCCGATTTCAGGAAAAAAGTCATTTCCCGCCTAAAAGATATCAAAGTCTCGCACAAGCCTAATCATAGCAAAGCCGGACAATTCCATAAAGAAACAGGTAGAACCGTTTTGTGTCAAAACCCTGATGACCCAAAATCTTTAATCACTGTTTATTCTCGCAAAATTTTACAAGTGGTAAAATCGGCTAAAGATTTAACGAAACTGCTTATTCCCGAAACAATAAAAGATGAATGGAATAAAGATATTGCAGAGGATAAAGCTAACCAAGCTAAATTAGTGCAAGATTTTGAACTTTATATAAATACGGCGGAACAAATTTTAATTGCCGAAAATGAACAGGGCATGTCCGAAGGTAAAAAGGAAATCAAAATTACCGAAGGAAGAATTTTATTAAAAGCCTTCCGCATTATTCAAGACAAAGGCTTATGGAAAGGCGATAAATTCAGGTGTTATGAAAATAATTCTTCTTTAGTTTATATAAAAAAACATGGCGTGGCTTATGAAGGGCGAAACAACCATTGCGTAGATTTTTACCAAAAAAACGGTAAAATCGGCTGGGAAGTTATTAAACGCTTTGATGCAAACCAGGTAGATTTTGAGCCTCAATGGAAAAAAGAAGACGGAAAAATTATCTGGTCTATCCAACAAGGGGATATCTTAGAACTTGATACGCCTGATGAATGGAAACAATATACCGACAAAGAAAGATGTTTGGCAAAAGTGAAGAAGTTTAGTGATGGTGCTGTTACTATTGATTTTGTTAGCGATGCTCGTATGACTTCGCCTAAAGATAAAAATTTGCAATATATGTTTGTTGATAGTCTCGTAAATAGAGGATTAAGTTATTTTACAAACAACAAAGCACGTAAAATTGAATTGACACCTTTCGGCAAAATCAAAAAGAAACATAAGGTTCTCTGGAATGGCACGAAGACGGCGGCTTGAAACTCTGACAGGATGGTCAATGATGTGGATAATCTGTATGTTTGACATTCCTGTTCGTACCAGAACCGAAATGCGCAAAGCAACAAGATTTCGCAATTTATTACTCGATAATGGTTTCGTAATGAAACAGTTTTCGGTATATATTAAGCCGGTTAAAAGTTTATCCGTCGGACAAACGACCACGAAAAAGCTTTCAAAATTTATTCCTGATAACTCATCTATCTCATTTATATATATCACAGATAAACAATATCTGATGACGGAAAATTATTTAGGCAAAAATTTTGAAGAAAATGAAGAATCGATTCGCGAAAAAAACGGGCAATTATTATTGTTTTAACCATAAGAAAATGTGTTTTTAAAGTTAAAATAAGGCCTTGAAATTAAATATTTTCAAGGCCTTATGCTATTAGATAGCGTATCAGAGATTAATTAGACGGTCAACTATAACGAGCAGAGGGCATGGTGCTTGTTTTGATATAGCGTATCAGAGATTAATTAGACGGTCAACTATAACTATCGCACATCTCACAAAAGCGAACGGGTCAGCGTATCAGAGATTAATTAGACGGTCAACTATAACCCACACCAGATACAAGCCTGTTTACGGGTAAGCGTATCAGAGATTAATTAGACGGTCAACTATAACAGATCTGTTCCTGATACGATTGCTTCGTTTAGCGTATCAGAGATTAATTAGACGGTCAACTATAACTTTGGCATAGTCATAGCAGAGATTAAGCATAGCGTATCAGAGATTAATTAGACGGTCAACTATAACATGGCAACAAATAACGGCACGGCGGCAACGAGCGTATCAGAGATTAATTAGACGGTCAACTATAACTATGAGCTTAAATGGCCAGTCGAAGCTTGTAGCGTATCAGAGATTAATTAGACGGTCAACTATAACGATAATGAATATTCTTTTTTCGAGGATATAAGCGTATCAGAGATTAATTTGCTAATTCATATTGAGGATATTTAAGCAATACTTTTTTATCTTCAAAACTTGCTACTAAACTGCCGACAAAATCGTATATTGCCTCATTCAAAGTAACAGCCCCCTTACCTGTAATCGCAGGAAAAACAATAAGCTTTGCTAAATTTCTTTTTATTTCTGCATTTAATTCAATATTATCAGTATTGACAATTTTATTTACTTCATCAAAAACTAATTTATCAGCTACTGCCCTGAATGGTTCAATCAAATCATCGACCAGGGGGAACGAGTTAGTTTTTCCACAATGTTTTAACCCCAAATAAGGCAACAGACCATTGCCGGAAACAGCTCTGGCCACCATAGCCCTTAATATGGTATAAGCATAATTAAGCAAAATATTTATATCGGGATTCAACCTGTTACGCACAAATTTTTTACCGAACAATGATTTAAAATATAAAGCTGCTGCCATTCCTTCATTATTGCGGGCATCATCACTTAGAGTATCTTTTGCTAAAATTTTTAATCTTTCGATATTTTTGTTATCAGAAAAAAAATATTCTAAAACAGAGGCTTGATTTAATATTTTATGCTGAACAATACTCTTCCATAAATTTTTTTGTAATGGTCTGGAACAGTCTATTTGCTGCTTTATGCGATGCGACGTTAACCAATGTCCCGTATATGGAACCGCTATCGTTGATGGCAAATATTTTTTGTCGCAAAATATAATATTTCCACCCTGTTCAATAATAGCATTGACTATATTTTTAGATATAACCGCGTTATCTGCCGACAATATTAAAGATAAAATATTATCTAAAGGAACCTCTTGCTTTTGTTTATTTTCATTTTCTATAACAAGAAATCCTCGATATAGCGATAAGAAAAAACCATTATTTGAAATTTCAATAATTTGCCTATCCATGATTATAATCTCCTGTTACATAATTCACAAGCTTTTATCTACGCAACATTTGCAGAGAATAATAGTCCCCCAACCCGTCTTTGTTTGAGATTTTTGATATACATTTAACTCTGAACGTATTATACTTTCTCTCATGAAAAAATCAACTTTATCAACGTTGCTTCTGGAGTGGTATACCCGAAACGGACGAGATCTCCCCTGGCGGGTTAAGGGCGGAGCGCACCCCGATCCGTACGTTATTCTCGTATCCGAACTGATGTTGCAGCAGACAACCGTCAAAACGGTCATTCCATATTTCAAACGTTTCATGGAGCGTTTTCCGACAGTTTTTGAACTGGCCGCGGCCGATTTGGACGAAGTCTATCAATACTGGCAGGGACTAGGCTATTACTCGCGCGCTCGTTCACTGCACGCTGCCGCGCGCACAATTGCCGGCGAATTTAACGGCATTTTCCCGCAGACCAGAGAACAGGTTCTCCGGCTGAAAGGCATCGGCCCCTACACTGCCGCAAGTCTGCTGGCGCTCGGCTTCAACCTGCCCGAAACCGTCATCGACGGCAACGTCATTCGCGTTATCTGTCGCCTTTTCCGCCTGACCGAGCCTACCAACGAAATTATGAACCTCATTAAGGAAAAAGCTGCCGACCTGACCTCCAAACGACACCCGGCCGACTATGCCTCGGCCATAATGGATCTGGGAGCCATCGTTTGCACGCCCAAAAAACCGCAATGTCTGATCTGCCCGTGGCAGCGCCATTGCCTGTCCTACGGACAAACGAACATTGAGTTCATTCCGGCAAGACCGCAAACCGCCAAAAAAGAAAAACACGGCATCGTTTACGTCATAACCAATGCCGAAGGACAGGTTTTCATTCGTAAACGCACAGAAAAAGGTCTGCTGTCGGGCTTATGGGAATTTCCGTGGAACGATAACGCCCAAACGCCGCATCCCGGAGCCAAAGATTCCGGTCTGAGCGTAAGCCACGTCTTTACGCATTTCAAACTGCACCTGAAAATCTGCACTTCGGACGAATACCGAATTTATTCCGACGGACAATTCGTCTCGCCGCGGAATTTTTCAAACTATGCCTTTTCCACCCTGATGAAAAAAGTCTGGCATAAATTTTCCCTAACAACAAACTAATCAAAAAAACCGCAGTTTCCTGACTGCGGTTTCTCCGACAATACCCAATCATCCTTATCCGATCTTTGAATCCTTGGTAAGCTCCTCACCGGTTTGAGCATAGGCGTCAACGGCACGGGCGGCTTTCTTTGACAAAGCAATGCAACCGGGACCGGAAACGCATCCGCCCTCACAGCACATAACTTCCAACATATTGCTCTCACAACCTTTTACGGCATAACGCTTAAGCAACTTAATGTTCTCTTTGGTCAAACCGTCAATCTTTTCGGGACGAATGTCAAAACGATCTCCCACCAGACTGACCACTGCTCCGGCAACGCCGCCGATAACCGGAAACCGGCGTCCCTGATTATGTGAAATTTTACCAAAAGGAACTTCCTCACACTCGTCAACGTTAATCCCCGCGGCCACCAGCATTGCACCGAGTTCTTCAAACGTCAGAACATAATCGACGTTCGGATCCCATTCGGCTTCGGCTCGCTTAGCCAGACATGGCCCGACAAATACGGCTATGCATTCGGGACATTCCCGTTTAACCAGCTCAGCCGTATAATACATCGGCGTTTTGGTATCCGAGACAAACGGCTTAATTTCGGGAATATGAACCTGTGTGGCACGGAAATAGGCAGGGCAGCAGGATGTCGTCATAAACGGCTTGCCTTCTTCCATTCTTTCGATAAACTCGGCCGATTCTTTTTGGGTGGTAATATCCGCACCGACCGCGACTTCAATCACGTCGGCAAATCCGAATTTTTTCAAAGCACCGACCAAAGCATTCAGTGAACCGGGAAACTGTCCGGCAACCGCCGGCGCCAGCATTGCCACCACTTTTCTGTCTGTTTCCTTAATTTCGCACATAACGTCAATCATCTGCGAACGCTCGACAATTGCGCCGAACGGGCATGATGCCAGACACTTTCCGCATGAAATACATTTTTCGGTATCAATATGTTCTTTGCCGAATTCGTCTTTTGTAATTGCTCCGACCGGGCAAGCTTCTTCGCACGGTACGGGAATCTTAACCACCGAATGATACGGACAAACTTCAAAACACTTGCCGCAGTTGACGCATTTGTCAGGATCGATATGCGCGCGTCCCTTGACAATCGATATGGCTTCCTTCGGGCAGTTCAGCCGACAGGGCTGTGCGAAACACCCGCGACAGACGTCGGTAATCACATACTGCGATTTGACACAGGCAGAACACGCTATGTCAATAACCGACAGTTTGTTTTTCGGAGCTTCTTTACGATTCAGAGCCTGCTCGCCGTATTCTTTAAGACTGGTCAGTTCATCCTGCTCTTCTTCCGGACAATGTCCGAGACCGGCCATGCAGCGATACTTCAAAACCGCACGGTCTTTATAAATACAACAGCGGCTTGACTGCATTTCCTTCGGGCGCAGTTCCAACGGAATTCTGTCCGCATTTGCAAATTTATCCTGCAAATAGCTTTCGGCCAGTTTAATCAAAATCTTGGTACGCATTAAGTTTGCGTTATTCTTAGGTATCAGCATTTATTTCAAACTCTTTTTATTCTTTAATCATTAACAGCTTTTCTGAATTTCTTCACGGATTTTATTGACAACCTTTTCATAGGTAGCTTCTTCAACCAGTTCGTCATTGACAAAAACGAACGGACCGTTGTTATATTTGGTCTTGACGTCTTTGCACAAATTCATGCACCGTTCTTCAATAATCTCAATACGATCGGCAATATCGGCCGGCGCATTAAACTCCAAAGACTGGATTTGAGCGGCTCCCATAACAAAACAGGAAGTGCCGACGCAGATTCTGACTTTTACTTTGTTTGCCATCTTTCAAAAATCCTTTCCTATATATATTTGACACTAATTTCCTTCAGGTATTTATCCTGCAAAATCCTGAATATTTTTTTGACGATGTTTCGGCGGATTTCCAATTCCATCGGCAGGTTGGGATCCTGATGGGCTATATTGATCTTGGTTCCGACCACAAAATCAATTTTGTCACTGTCCAGCAACAGCTTCGCCAACCGGATGGCCCCGTTGTTTTTATCGATATCAATGCCTTCTTTTAACATACGATACACATCAGTCAAGGTTAAAATTCCTTCGGTAACCAAATCTATTCCATCCATAATCGAACACATCGGAATTTTCTCGTCAAAAGAGGTTTTGTCGATTTCGCATTTCAGACAGAGTTCGCGCTCAATAATATTGGCGGTGGTTCCTCCGCAGATTGCCGTTTTGCCGTCATAGCTCGAGACAAGATCCGCAAACTCGGCATCCCGTTTTTCGTCAAACGGAGGCCCTGTCAAAACCAACAGCTTACGAGGCTTTCGAAAGTACAATACCGTGCAGCTGATATCGTCTCCCGCTTTCCCGTCGACTTCTTTGCTCAAGGCTTCCTGTACAATGGCATGTGCCAGATCGCTGGCCGAGATCGTCGGATTCCTGCGGATTTTTTCCAGTACAAAATCCAGACACCCCTGCCGCTGCCAGCCGAGAGGATAAAGCCTGTTGCCAAGACCGGCCTGTGTTACGCCGTCCGACATCAGGATAATGCGGTCTTCCTCCTGATTTGTCAGCTGCGAGATGTTAATCGTACGCTCTTTCCATTTCTCGGAATAAATCTCGCGATAACGAACGTTAACGGCTTTGTCGTCACGAATAAACATAAACGGCGGATTGTCCATTTCAAAAATGCGCGTTTTGCCGTCAAGCTGCGTGTCAACCACCGAAAAAGTCGCATAGCTGATTTTGCGTATCTGGCATACAGGCAACGCATCCATCATCACCTCCGACGAATGCATCAGCTCCATGTTGCTCTCAACAAATTTCATCGCCATCCGCGTGGTCATCGAAGAAAGAATATTTGCTTTAACGCCTGAACCTAAGCCGTCCGACAAAATCGAAATAATCCGGCGTTCTTCGGGAATTTTTTTGGAATACACCGTATCGCCGAAACAATCCTCGCCGTTTTTCTGTTGCTGAGCCGAACCGATTTCGATAAACAAAGAATCGCTCATCGGCTAAAACTTTCTTTCGATGGAGTTGGTACGGATTCTGACACCCTCGTTTTCACGGTCGGACGCCGCATAGTCTTTGGCAATTGAACGTAGCAAAACTTCAGTCTCGGCCATGTGTTCACCCAACGTGCAGGCAATCTGCTGCACCGTCGCCAGATTCTTATGAATAACCTCTTTGGCTTTCTCGGCAATCTGCTCTTTGTGCATTTCGGCGTTGGTCACATCCTCGATAATGCCGCCGACGCTTTGTTTCTTTTCGATATTGAAAACAACCACGTCAAACATTTTGTCCTCGTGGCGAACATGCTCCTTATGAATATCCTGCTCCAATTCCAACGATGCCGAAAATAGATTGGTAAAGCTGACAAAATCGCGCAGATTCGCTCCGTACAGATTATCATAGTCATAAATGTCGGCATGTTCTTCCTCGTTCCAGAAAGCGTCGCGGAACTGGTCGTTGTATTCCATGATGTTAAGCTTGGCGTCGGCAATCACTATCGGAGAAGGGATACAACGTATCAAAGCGTTGGCCTTGCGCTGCGCCTGATGTTTCATATGCGAAACGCACATCTCCGGCTCAGCCTTGCCGGCCAGCAGCGCACAGGCAAAATTCCGACAGGTGTCATAACCACAACCGCCGCAGTTAAGTTCGTCGTCAATGCCGTATTTGCCGATTTTGGTTAAAACTCTGCGAATGTCGTTTTCTTCAAACCCGTTGCTTAAAACGTCCACGTCCTGCGCTTTGTAATTTTGAGTGATGTTGTACTGCGGTTTGCGAGAAGCCGCCTCGTCAAAATTCGAATTCTTTAAAATTTCCATACGTTTTTGCAACCCCGAAACATTATTCGAAGTGCACGGGCCGGATACACAGCCGCCGTAACAGGCCAGACATTCCAAAAAGGTCGGTTTGCTCAAATGCCCGGCGTCAATATGAGACAATTCTTCCTGCAGGCTGTAAATTCCGGTAATCTGCGCCATATAAACGTCCGTTGCCAAACCATGCGGCTTGATTGTTTCAATCATTCCGCCCTCAATCGGATAAGCGCAACCCTCTTTGGCGGCGGCAGGCGCAAACACGTCAAACACTCCCGGCGTCAGAGCTGTCGGATCTATATGTTCGTCTTTAAGCCACTGCCGCAAATCTTCAAAACTCAACGCTAAAGACAACAATTCGGGATGCCGGTCGGCCTCAAATTTCTTCGCGATACACGGGCCGATAAAAATCGTCTCGACATTCTGCCCGAAAGTCTCCTTAAGAATCCGGCAGTGTGCCAACAACGGCGACATCAGAGCCGTCAGACACGACGTCAGCTCGGGCAGATATTTTTCGATATACTCGACGACGGCCGGACAAGCGGTTGAAATCATCAGCCGGTTCTCTTTTTTGGCCGCGGCTTCTTTGAGCATCTCCGCCGTAGCCGCAGTCACCTCCTGCGCCCCGAGAGCCGTTTCGCTCACGCCCTTAATTCCGAGACGCCGGATCGCCGCGACAATTTGTTCCCTGCTGTATTCCGGAAACTCCGTTACCCACGACGGCGCAAGCGAAACATAAATTTCGCGATTGGAAGAAACCAGATATTTGGCGCGCGCCAAATCACTGCGCGGCTGTTTGGCTCCGGCCGGACAAACCTTATAGCAAATACCGCAGGCAATACACAAATCCGGCACGATCATTGCCGAATTGTCCTCTATCTTAATTGCCTTGACCGGACATCTGCGCACGCATTTATAACAGTCCTGGCAATCATTCTTAACGGTATGCAGCGGAAAATCGCGGTTAGACATTCTCATCATCTCCGGAAATTACGTTCAGAAAGTGTTTTTCCAATATATCGTAAAGCATACCGCTCTCAATATTATTGTATTCGGCACCGTCAATCGTAATATTCGGCCCTTTGGAGCAGCAGTCGCAACAGCGCAACCCCGTCAGCTCGACCTCTGCGGCCAGATTATGACTTTCCAAAAAGCTTTGAATCACTTGCAGGTTTTTGGAATTGCCGCGGGCGAAGCACGAACTTCCCATACAGACTTTTATTGTCGAAGCCATTTTTCCTCCAACTCAAAAAACACCTGAAAGAATTATATCGTCAAGCTCCCGAAAACGCAACAGAAATAGTAACGAAACAAAACTTATTTTTACTTAGGAAAACAACGGTAATTTGCTTGATATCGAGACAAAGCGGGATTATGATAAAAGACAAAATGTCAACTGCCGAGGATCAGATGCCGCAACCCAACAGATTAGCTGCCGAAAAAAACTTGCTCGAAACGCTCGACCGAATTGCCCGAAATCAATCCGCGTATTCTGTTTTGTACGTCAGCTTGTCCAAACTCAAACCCAAAAACCGTCACCCTTCCTTCATCAAAATCATCGCCAAACTTTTTGACGACCTGGTCGGCGCCGCCGAAGGAATGATGTACATCCTCAACAACGGCGACTTTGTAATTTTAGGCAGAAACATCACCGAGAACATCGTTTCCGAAGCCGTGGACAAACTGCGCAAAGGTCTTGCCTCAGATCCGATTCTGACCAATGCCAGCATTTCAGAATTTGCCAGACTTTATTACTTTCCCCACGATTTTGCAACGTTCTACGAATATATTCGGGAACAGATGGAAAACACTCTCAGACCTGATTTTTCGAATCTAAAATATCCGGTCGAAGCCTCACAGATGGACGGCGTGCTGGCTCACCTCGACGCCATAAGCGTTCCCGAACTCATCAAGCATCAAAGCATTGTCCGCATTGAAGGCGCCAACAAATTTCAGGTAATGTTTCAGGAATTTTTTGTTGCCGTCAAAGACCTCAGCGCCCAATATGACAGGAACATGGATCTTACCGCCAACAAATGGTTGTTTTTATACCTCACGCAGGCTCTTGATAAAAAGACCATTGCGTCTTTTCAGGGGGCGGACATCAAAAACTGGCCGAAATGCATCAGCCTCAACCTGCACCTGTCGTCAATCTTTACGCCCGAGTTTGATGCTTTGGTGGCCGAGGGTTTGCCGGAACATCCGCAGATTATCGCCGAAATCCAGATGATGGACATTTTCAACAAAATCGAAAACTATTTTGAAGCCAAAGAAAAACTTCATGCTCAAGGCAATCGGATACTGATAGACGGCCTCATTCCCGAAACCCTGTCCCTGATAGACATCGGCCGCCTCGAACCGGATTTGATAAAACTGTTTTGGAACCCGATGATGGAATTTGACACGGACAATCAGGAGCTTCGCAACGTTATCGAACATTTTGGCAACGAACGCGTTATCCTTGCCAAATGTACCGACGACAAAGCTCTGCGCTGGGGAATGTCATACGGGATCCGTACGTTTCAGGGACCTTATATGGATACGCTCGAAACCGCCGTCATCCGCGCCCGATGCCCTAATGCGCAAAACTGCACGGCCGCCGACTGTCTCAAACGCCGCCGCTTAATCACCGGCGTCAACCGCCGCCAGTGCCGACATATTGAACTATTGGAAAAAATGCTGGGACAAAACGATGGAAATTAAAACAGAAACCCGTTCTTTGCGAACAGACATTGCCATTGCCGAATATTTGCGCAGACTGGACGATTCCGTCAGCGAATACGACGCCATTTATATCAGCGTGTCCAAGCTCGAAAGCAAGAACATACGAGATTCTCATCGTCAGGAACTGGCCGATACTTTTGCGGCTTTCGTTTCCACGGCAATGGCGCGCTATTTTTGGTTTGCCAACGAAGACGTCGTTATCATCTACAACCGACGCATCAAAGACGAAATCCTGTCGTGTTTGGTCAAAATCCGCTTTATGTTTCACGACGATGAACTCTTAAAAAATTCCGATAATCTGGAAGCAATCGGCTTTATTGAATTTTACAACATGGTCGGCGACAAAAAGGAATTTTATCATCTGATAAGCAAACAGAGCCGCCGGCAAAATCAATTCAAACCTCAGCTTCCCCAAAAACATTCTTTTGCAGCGAACAACATCTGCTCAAATTTTCAAAACAAACAAAAAAAACCGCTGACGCCGGACATTTTGGCTCGCGTCCAGAAAATTCTGTCGGTTGCCGATTTTTCAAGTTTTATTCGCCGTCAGGCAATCTGCGCCGTCATTGGGAAATCTGCTCCGCTGCGGGTCTTTGAAGAAGTTTATGTTTCGATACCCGACCTGCGCGAAATGTTGCTGCCGGACGTCGACCTGATTGCCAACCCGTGGCTGTTTTTATCATTGAGCGAAACGCTGGACAAACGCGTGCTCGAAACCATCAACCGACATGACGACGGTTCACTGATCGGCAATTTCAGCATCAATATCAATGTCTCAACTATTTTGTCGGACGAATTTCTGGTCTTTGACGAAGGAATCAGCGCCTCAATGCGCCCAAGCATTATCCTTGAACTGCAGCTGGCCGATATTTTCAGCGACATAAAATCATTTGTTCTGGCTAAAACTTTTGCTCAAACCAGAGGCTACAAAATATGTATCGACGGCATCTCTGTAGACAAGCTAAAATACCTCAATCGTACCAACCTCAACTGCGATCTGATGAAAATCATCTGGCACCCGACGTTTATGGACGTCATCAACGAAGACAAACACTTCATGGACTATGTCAATAAAGCGGAGCGCGCCAAAATGATTCTTTGCCGCATCGACGATCCTTCGGCAATCGAAGTCGGCAATGCTCTGGGTATCAACCTCTATCAGGGACGATATGTCCAGCGGCTGCTCAACGCCTCGGCACCGAAAGTTCCTTTTGCAACACGCCGCTGACAAAAAAGCAACCGAGTAAAACGGCTGCTTTCTCTGTCAAAACTCGTTAATTCGTTTGCAAATGTCTTCTTAACAATTCGTCTTTCTTGCGGAGCTTTTCTTTCTTGAGTTGCTCAATTCTGATCATATTTTTCCAAATATGGCTTTCTTCTTCTCTGATAGCGGCGTCAAGCCGGGCATGTTGAACTTTCAGATTTTCAACCGTAACGTCAATCTCCGTCTGTTCCATAATAACTCTCCTTTGAAAAAGGTGATTTATAATATATATTATAATCGTCTTTTTATAAAATTACTACAAAAAAATAAGGAGCAAAGAATGCCGAATTCAGAATGGTACGTCGCCTTGTCAAAATCGGAACTGACACCGCCCGCGGAAATTTTTCGGTTCGTCTGGCCGTTGCTTTATCTGCTGATGGCCGTATCATTTTACCTCTACCTCAAAAACACGCAAAAGATGCAACAACCTCTGGGCATTGCCTTTTTCTGTCTGCAACTGTTCTTAAATCTTTTATGGTATCCGGTCTTTTTCCGCCTGCAACATATCACCGGCGCGCTGTTGCTGTTGAGTCTGCTGATTGTCACGGTCGGCTGCACTTTCTCAATATTTCGGAAGAGCACCCCGCCGGCGGCCTGGCTACTGACGCCGTATTTGCTGTGGCTGCTTTTCGCCTGGTACCTGAATTTTGAAATCTGGCGGCTGAACGCATAAAAAATTACATTAAAATGCGAAGAATGGTTCAGTCAGAGTGATTATTGAAGGCGAGAAAAATTTTAGCGTACAATGAAGTACGTTAATTTTCGAGACCGCGCAAAATCGCTCCGAATGAGCCGTTATCCGCGTTTTAATCTTTGCCTATATTGATATTGCGATTAATGTTTACCGACAAGATAATGCCGAAACCGGCCATAACGGAGATAATAACCGTTCCGCCGTATGAAATCAGCGGTAAAGGCACGCCGACGACCGGAATCAAACCGAGAACCATAGCCATGTTAATCATCACGTAAAGAAAGAAATTGGTTGCCAGACCGACCGCGGCAAGTTTGCCGAAATAACTGGTCGTTCGCAAGGCAAAAGCATAACTGTACGCCAAAATCAGAATATTGATTAAGACTACGAAAATTGCGCCGATCATGCCGAATTCCTCCGACAACATCGTAAAAATAAAGTCCGTATGCTTTTCGGGCAAAAAGTTAAGATGGCTCTGTGTTCCTTTCAAAAAACCTTTACCAAACACACCGCCGGAACCCAACGCGATTTTTGACTGAATGATATGATAGCCCGCGCCGAGCGGATCACGCTCCGGATCAAGAAAAGTCAGTACGCGGTTTTGCTGATAATCATGCAGCAGATTCCAGGCAATCGGCATCGAAATAATCGCGCCGAGCAACACAACGCCGAACTTCCACAGCTGCACGCCGACCGCAAAAAACATTGCTCCGGCCGTAAACAACAGCATCAGTGCCGTTCCGAGATCAGGCTGCGTCATCACAAGCAGAGCCGGCAACAACACCATCAGCAGCGGCGTAATAATACCGCGCATCGTTTCTATATTCTGCAGAGAAGTCGCATGAAAATAACGCGCCAAGGCCAAAACCATCGCAATTTTCATCAATTCTGACGGTTGAAGTTTCATAAATCCGAGATTAATCCAGCGCTGTGCCCCCATACCGACATGCCCTCCGACCTCAACGATAATCAGCAGCAACAACACCCCGAAATAAAAAGGATAAGCATAACGCATAAAATATTTGACGTCGATCATTGCCAAAACCAGCATAACGACCAAACCGATAAAAAAGCGCAGCAACTGATTCAGCGCCCACGGCTGCCAATGTCCGTTTGCAGCCGAATACAGCATAATCACGCCGATTGCCGCTAGAATAAAAATAAACATCAGATAGGCAAAACTCAAACCCTGAAATTTTTCTTTCAGGGTAAGGGACTGGCTTTTGAAACTTGTTTCATAAAATTTGTACATTTTTTATTCCACCGGTTTTGAACTTGCGTCAAGTTTTAACGCTTCCAACAAAAGCTGACCGCCGATCGGTGCCGCCACCGCCGAACCGCTGCGACCGTGCTCGACCAAAACGACAACGGCATAACGCGGATTATCGTGCGGCGCATACCCGACGAACAAAGCATGGTTACGATATTTCCACGGCAAATCCTCCTGCCGGATAATACCGCTCTGCCTCTCCTTCATGCTAATGCGACGGACTTGCGTGGTTCCGGTTTTTCCGGCCATTTTCAAGCCGTTAAAATCAAATCGTGACCGCAGCGCCGTACCGCCGGGAAGATTGACGACGTCAAACATTCCTTGTTTGACCAACGCAATATTTGTTGAACTTACATTCATCTTTTCGAGTTTCGATTTTTCGCCTGCTTTCTCAAAAGTAGGTCTGACATTATACCCGCCGTTGGCAATTCGCGCCGTCATCGTTGCCAGCTGCAGAGGCGTTGTCAGTATATATCCCTGACCGATACCGGAAATCAAAGTTTCGCCGAGCTGCCACGGTTCTCCGAAACGCCTGCGCTTCCAGTCGCTGTCGGGAATCAGGCCTTCTTTTTCGTTTTCGAGACCAACGTTGATTTTCTGTCCCAAACCGAAGCGGCGCGACATCTCGGCAATTTTGTTAATTCCGATTTTCTGAGCCGTTTCATAAAAGAAAATATCGCACGAGTGTTGCAACGCCTGAATCACGTCAAGATAGCCGTGCCCTTCTTTTTTCCAGCAATGGAAAGCATGATCTCCCAAAAACATCTTGCCGGCACAGAACGACCGCGTCTGCGGATTGATGGCGCCGCTTTCCAAAGCCGCCAAAGCCACGACCATTTTGAAAGTCGATCCCGGCGAATACTGCCCTGCCAAAACTTTGTTCATCAGGGGCTTGTGTTCGTTTTGATTTAGTTCGCTCCATTCCTTGCCGCTGATACCCTGCGCCATTTGATTCGGATCATAGGCCGGTGTTGAAACGAAGGCCAGAATCTCGCCGCTGTACACATCCAGCAGAACGGCGGCGCCGGTCTCCTCGCCAAACAAGTCATAAGCCTTTTCCTGCAGTCGCGCGTCAATGCTGAGGTCGAGTCGCTGCCCGGGAATACCGTCCACGCGCTCGATTTCCTTCATTACCCGGCCATAAGCGTTCACTTCCAATTTCAGATTTCCGCCTTTGCCGCGCAACTTTTTCTCATGAAATTTCTCAATGCCGGCCTTGCCGATTTTAAATCCCGGAACTTCAAGCAGCGGATCGTCTTTCATACGCACGTCCTGTTCCGAAACCGAAGACACATAACCGATGATATGCGCCGTTTTTTCACCGAGAGGATAATAGCGGCTCAAACCTTCGTCAATAATAATCCCGGGCAGATCCGGCGCATTAAGCTGGATTCTGGAAACCTCTTCCCAATTAAGGTTGTCTTTGATTTTAATCGGCACGAAGCTGCGGTTTTTCTTCAAGTCTTTCTTAATTCTCTCTTCTTCGGCCTCAGACAAAGGCATAATCTTCTTGAACGCGTCCAACGTTCCCTGAACATTGGTAGTCTGCTCGGCCACAATCATCGCCTGAAAATTCTGCCGATTGGTTGCCAGCATCTCGCCGTGGCGATCATAAATAACGCCGCGCGGCGGTACCAGCAAGCGGGTAGAAATCCGGTTTTCGTCCGACAGGGTTTTGTATTTGTCGGCTTGATAAACCTGCAAATAGTATAAACGGACAATAATGATAATAAGCAGCAACATCTGCCCTGCCGCCAAAACCAGCGACCGGCCGATTAATACCTTTCCTTTATCATTGTCTCGATTCATTATTCTTCATCCTGAATCAGATGGTTTTGCACAAACGCCAGCAACAGAGAGATAAACGGATAACAAAATACCGTAATCAAATAGCTGAAAAACGCTCCGTCCAACGGCAAAAAACGGCTGTAATAGATCGAAACGATCAGCCAGCGCAGTAAAATCGTGCCCAACGACAAAGCCATAAAACCGTACCACAAAACGACAAACGGCTTGGCCGTCAAAAATTTGGACGCGGCATTGGTCAGTACATACAAAACCAGCATCGCAAAAATACTCGATCCCATCGGCGCCGCGCTGATAACGTTGTCAAACAGTCCGAGCAGACAAATCGACCACAGGTTAAACAGATCCGGCCGGTGCACCAACCAGAAATAAGCGCAAATCAGGGAAATTGCCGGATGAATGCTTTTCTGGAACACGAAATCCAGCGGCAGATAGGAAAACAAAACGAAAAGAACCGACGACAACAACGGCAACATCCGTTGAAACAGGGAATTGATGTTTTCGTCAATATCGTCACTCATCGGCAGCCCCGTTATTCAACGGCCGGCCGTCATCCTGCAACAGCCCCTCCAAACCGTAGTTAACCAGTTTGATATATTCAAGCTGTTCCAAAGAGCTGAACGGCTTGACCGCAATTTCGTTTTTACCGACGCTGACCACTCGGCCGATCGGCAGCCCCGCCGGAAAGACGCCGGCCACGCCCGAGGTCACGATTCGGTCGCCGATGTTAATGCCGGCATCCAGCGGCGTAAACACCAGCTTTGGAAAAGAAGTGTTGTCTCCCGACAAAATACCGCGCACCCGCGAGCTCTCAATCATCACCGGAATCTTGGAGTTGATGTCGGTAATCAGCAGTATCCGCGCATAAACATGGCCGACACGGTCAACCCGTCCGACCACGCCCTTGTCGGACATTGCAATCTGCCCTTTTTCGGCAGGTTTGTTTCCGACATAGGCAATCATCGAATGAGAAAAGGCGTCGCCCTCTTCGGCAATCACCCGCGCGGTAATAAAATCCGCTTTCGGCGGCGTCACATAGTTGAGCAGATCCGCAAGCAGCCTGTTTTCAATCTCCAAGGACTTAAATTTGTCATAAAGCAGATTAAGTTTGCGGTTTTCTTCCTTCAACCGCAGATTGTCGGCATGAATTTGCTTCAAATCACGAAAATAATCATACCCGTGCGCAATCATCTTGGCCGGAATAGCAAAAACTTCTATCATCGGCGAAACGACATCCGTCACCGCGCTGGAAGTTTTTTCAATCAGGAGGGTGTCGGTTTTGTTGACCAGCATCAGCGCAAAAGCGCATAAAAACAAAAATACCAGCGCAAATTTCTTGGCCAGTAATCTGATATGGCTTAAATGTAAAAATAAACTTCTGCGCCGTTTCATAAATCAAAGAACCCTATATGCTTTAAATAACGCCGGCATAACTTTATCCATGAAGTTTGGCCGGCATGCGTAAATAATAAGAATTGAAGGCGGCAACACCGGAGTTTACAAAGACGTAAATGAGGATGTTGCCGACCCGAAAATTCTGTATCAGTTACCAGTCGGACAAGCTTCCCAAACTAATACATCGTAGACAATATCGACCGCAGTCTTCCGATCTCTTCCAAAGCTCTGCCGGTTCCTTTGACAACGCAGGCCAGAGGATCCTCGGCAATCGAAACCGGCAGACCGGTCGCATTGCGCAGAACCTGATCCAGATTGGTCAAAAGCGCGCCGCCGCCGGTCAGTACGATGCCTTTGTCGACGATGTCCGCCGCCAGCTCGGGAGCGGTATATTCAAGGGCAACCTTAACTGCCTCGACAATCTGCGCCACCGGCTCGGCCAAACTCTCAGCCACCTGACGCTCGGAAATGACGATTTCCTTCGGCACGCCGTTCATCAGATCGCGCCCTTTGATCTCAAACGTGCGGCCGTCGCCTTTTTCCGGCGCACAGGCTGAACCGATTTCTTTCTTGATTCTTTCGGCACTGCCTTCACCGACCAGCAGGTTGTGATTGCGGCGAATGTAAGAGATAATGGCACTGTCCATTTTATCGCCGCCGACGCGAACCGAACGGGCATAAACGATACCGCCCAAAGACAGAACGGCAACTTCGGTCGTACCGCCCCCGATATCGACAACCATAGAACCGGTCGGCTCGGTAACAGGCAAATCGGCACCGATAGCGGCCGCCATCGGCTCTTCAATCAGCCAGACCTTGCGGGCGCCGGCAGCCTCCGCCGATTCCTGAATGGCGCGGCGCTCAACCGCCGTTGAACCGGACGGAACGCAGACGATAACCATCGGAGAAGCGAAAGCGCGGCGGTTGTGCACTTTGCGGATAAAATATTTAATCATTTCCTCGGCGATTTCGAAATCGGCGATAACACCGTCACGCAACGGGCGGATGGCATGAATATTGCCGGGCGTGCGGCCGAGCATCTGTTTGGCTTCATTACCGACGGCCAGAACCTGCTTTTTGCCGCGGTATTCTTCAATGGCAACCACTGAAGGCTCGTTCAGGACAACGCCTTTGCCCTTAACATATACCAATGTGTTTGCAGTACCCAAATCGATGGCCATATCAGCGGACAGCCACCCTATAAATTTAGACAGCATTAACGTTTCTCCAAATTAAATAAATTGTTGTTGCTTAATTTTTATAACGATATAGCTGCATGTGCAACAACATTTTTCTTTTTTAACAAGAAAAAAGAAGCCTTGCACAAGCGATTTAGGCCGTTTCCCGAAGAAAAGGAAAAATTGTTTTCTGTCGCTGCATTCAGCAAAAACATCTGTCCAAAGAAATTTCCGCGGTCAGTTTATTGCGAAACCAAGTCCGCTGGCGCTTGGCATACTGGCGGGTATGGAGCTTGGCCGCATCAACGGCTTCCGGCAAACTCCGGCTGCCTGACAGATATGACGCCAACTCCGGCACGCCGAGCATCTTCATCGCCGGCATATTTTTGTCCAAACCAAGTGACAACAAATAACGGACTTCATCAAGGGCGCCGTTTTCCATCATCAGGTCAAACCGGCGGTAACAGCGTTCGTCAAGCTCTTTCGCGTCCGGAATAATTTTAATGACGCAAAAATCCGCTTCGGGAAGTTTTTTAATCATCGGCCGCCGATACCATTCGACGATTGAAATTCCGGTCTGCAAAAAGATTTCATAAGCGCGGCGGACACGCGTCGTATCATTGGGACTGAGCTTTGCTGCCCCGGCGGCATCTTCTTTTTGCAGCAAAGCGTACAGACCTTCCTGCCCCAGCTCTGCCGCGAGCTGCCGCACTTGCTCGCGGATTTCCGGCTGCGGCTCGGGTATCGGCGTTGTCCCGTTAATCAGATTATCAATATACATTCCGGTGCCCCCGGCAACAACCGGCAGCCTGCCGCGGCTCCAAACGTCACGGACAGCCGCCGCCGCGCGTTCCAGCCAGTCAACCACCGTCCCGTTGACGGAAGGATGATAAACCTCGTAAAGATGATGCGGAATTTCGGCGCGCTCGGCCGCCGAAGGCACGGCGGAAATGACCGGAGTTCCCTGATAAACCTGCATTGAGTCGGCATTGACAATCTCGCCGCCGTATCGCCGGGCAATATCCAAAGCCAGAGCGGATTTGCCCGATGCCGTCGGCCCGGCAATCACAATCACGGAATTTGGTTTTATATTGTCCGGTTCAATCATCTTCATACTTTTCACTTCCACCAATGAAAGTTTGGATAGTGGCGTTTATAGAGTGATTTCACCATTTTCCGTAAAATCGCTCTGGATAGGCCATTATCCAATCTTTCTGCAAGAGGCGTTTTCAACCAGTTTCGCACACAGCTCTTCGTAGGAAATACCGGCGTATCTGGCCTGTTCGGGCACCAGCGAAAGCGCCGTCATTCCGGGATTGGTGTTGATCTCGAGCAATACCACGCCGTCTTCCGGATTATAACGCAGATCAACGCGCGAAACCGTATTGCATCCGAGACGCTGATGCAATTTCTCGGCATAGGCTTTGCAGATTTCCGAAACTTCATAAGGCACCTCGGCCGGCAGGATATGCGTCGTCACGCCGTCGGTATATTTAGCCTTATAATCGTAAAATTCGTCGGAAGCCTTAAGCTCGGTTACGACATAGGCTTTATCTTCCAGACACATCACCGTCAGTTCCTGCCCGGGAATAAACTTTTCGACCAAAATCTCACAGTCAAGATCTTTGTATTTGACCTTTAGCAAATCCTCCCGGGAATTGACGATAAACACGCCGACGCTGGAACCGTCGCAAACCGGCTTAACCACATACGGCATCGGAATAACCGTGCCGTTGGCCAGAAAATCGCGCGCTTTCATCTTTTGGCTCGGCGCCACGCGGATATCGCAGCTTTCGGCCACCATCTTGGTAATGTATTTGTCCATGCCGATCGCCGAAGTCTTCAGCCCCGAATGAGTATAGGGAATTTGCATCAGATCAAGCATGCCCTGAATTTCGCCGTCTTCGCCCCAATTGCCGTAAAGCCCGTTAAACACGACGTCGGGTTTTTCTTTTTTGATGACGTCAATCAGTTTCCATACATCGGTAAAATCATGTGCCACGACACGATACCCTTTGGACTCCAGAGCGTTGCAGATATCCTGCCCCGAACTGAGACTGACTTCTCTTTCGGCAGACAGGCCGCCGATCAGAACCAAAACTTTTTTAGATTTTTCAGACATGATTAAACCCTTTAAATTATAAATTTTTATGCTATGGTATGCAAAATTGTCTATAGTATATGTCAAAAGTTTTAAAGAAAGAATAAAAAATTATGAAACAATTCGGACTTTTCCTGCTCTGCGGCTGCCTTTTTGCCATACCTGCCCGCGCCTTTTCGGTCGTGCATGACTTCAATGTCGGCATCGGCCCGTTTGACGCCAGCCGCACGCAGTTTTCCTACACGCTGGAACCGCAGACTTTTGAAATAAATTCTTCCGTTAAAACATTCGGTGTTTTTGACACGCTGTATCCTTTCAAAGCCGATTACAAAACCGCCGGCAAAATCAGCCCCGGCGGTTTGCTGCCGCTGAATTACCGCTACAAATCGCAAACACGTTTCAACAAGCGAAGCAAAGAACTTGTTTACGACGATGCGGGTATGCTCTTATACCGCAAAAGCAGCAAAAACGGCCGCAGCAAAAAAATCAGCATCCCGGCTGACGATAAAAATACCGGAACCACCGACCTCCAAACGGTTTTCGCCAAACTCGCGCGGCAATATCAGAAAGTCCGTTTCTGCGATTCCCGCATGCCGGTTTTTGACGGCAAGCGCCGGTTTGACGTTATTTTCAAAGACGAAGGTTCAGAAATTCTGCCGCAGACAGAAAACTCGCCTTTCGGCGGAGAAGCCGCCAAATGCTCAATGTATATTGACAAACTCAAAAACGATGATGACGACATGCTGATGCAGATAAGTTCCGAACGGCCGATTTATTTTTGGATTATGGAGTATGAAAATAAACCTTTTATCGCTCGCATCCGTATTGACGAAACTCCGCTCGGCACGCTTGATGCTTATGCCGCCGATATTCAGATAAAGGATTAAAACCATGTTGCAAAAAGCCGAACTGTTGCTTCCTGCCGGCTCGCTGGTCAAGCTGAAAACCGCCATATTATACGGTGCCGATGCCGTCTATGCCGGAACGCCGGACATGTGCCTGCGCGCGCAAAGCAAATTCACTATGGAAGAACTCCGGGAAGGAATCGACTTTGTCCGCGGTAAAGGCAAAAAGATTTATCTGACGCTCAATCTGTTCATGCATAATCGCGACGTTGAAAAGCTGCCGACTTTCGTTGATACGCTGCGACAGCTGAAACCCGACGGTGTATTGATTGCCGACCCCGGGGTTTTCCAGTTTGTCAAAGAGCACGCGCCGGAATTAAACCTTTTTGTATCGACACAGGCGAATATCTGCTCTTATCAGTCCGTCAAATTCTGGCAGGGACAAGGCGCCAAACTCTGCGTGCTCGGCCGTGAGGTCAGTTTTGAAGAAATGAAGGAAATCCGCCGGAAATGTCCGGATATCCTGCTCGAGTGCTTTATGCACGGCGCCATGTGCATGTCCTATTCCGGACGCTGCCTGATATCAAATTATCTGGCTGACCGCAGCGCCAATCAGGGCAAATGCGCGCACTGCTGCCGCTGGCACTACAAACTGCATCTGCGCCTTAAAGACGGCACGATTAAAGAATTGGCCATCGACGAACACAATAAGGATTCTTTTGAATTTCTGCTCGAAGAAGAGTTCCGTCCCGGCGAATATTTCGAGGTTATGGAAGACGAGCACGGCGGCTATATTCTAAACTCCAAAGACATGTGCATGCTGCCGCGGCTGAATGATCTGCTTTCAATCGGAATGGATTCGCTTAAAGTCGAAGGGCGTAACAAAACCGAATATTACGCGGCCACCGTTGCCCGCGCCTACCGCCGGGCAATCGACGACTGGTACAACGACCCGCAAACCTGGAATTATCGCAATTACATGGGAGAACTCTACACGCTGCAAAACCGCGGTTACTGCCTCGGCTTTCATGACGGAAAGCTGACTAACATCAGCCAGAATTATGAGTATACCCGCACGTTGGGTGACTGGCTGTTTGCCGGCTCGATTGTCGAATGGCAGGGCGACGACGCAATTTTCGAAGTTCGCAATTACATTAACGCCGGCGAAGAATTTGAGTTTCTTATTCCCGGCAGTCTCGACGTCGTCAAACTGCGCCTGAACGAATTTGAGGATGCTCTCAGCGGCGAGACAACACCTAAGGTTTCGGCCGGTCAGGAAAAGAAAATCCGTCTTCGTCCGCAAGTCTGGAACAATCCCGTTTCCGAAATCAAAAAATTGCTGCCGCAATATACGATTGCCCGCAAATTTGCCCCGCTGCAAGGCGATAATGCGGAAATGCTCCGACACAAAAAAGACGAATTTAAAACGCTGTGCGGAAAATAAGCCAAAGACCGGGACTAATTCCCGGCCTTTTTCATCAAATCCGAAACTTTTTCCTTAAGTCTTTCCATGCGGACAACCTCATGCAACAGGCCTTCCTGCATATAAATTTCGGAAAGGCTGGTGCTGACTTTTATAATCTCTTCGCAGCGCTGTATTACACTGACGGGCGCCTCGCCCCAGGTTTCGAGCATCTGTTCCCAGACGCCGACTTTTTGACGGATGTCGCCGGCCAGATAAATCGCTTTTTGCCAATATTTCAGTGCTTCCATAGGCTGATTTTTTTCTTTCAGCGCTTTTGCAATATTATTATGAGCCCAATACAGCAGAACATTGCGCTTGACATTGGGATTCCAGCGGCATGAATGCGTATTGGCACAAAAATCAATAACTTTTGCATAAGCCCGGATTTTGTCGTCTGGAACCGTTGCCTGTCCGGCGCTCTTATAAGCCTGCTTGTAGACCTGCATAATTGAAACCGGCGCTGAAGTCTTGTCGATTTCGCTCTGCATTTGACTCCGCCTTTGTCTAATGCCGAGCGGACGCTTCATCAAACCCGCTGACGCATTTGTGAGACAATTTTCCGCCCGTTTTCATACAGTATTCGTCGCGTGTCAAATCATATTTGGCATAAACGGGACAGTTTTCGCACAGACAACCGCGCTCTTCATCAATGCAGCGACTTTTCTCAAAAGCGCAGAACAGCCCTTCAAAATGCTCTATGTTATCCAAATCTTCCAGCATTTTGACGGCATTTGCCGGATAATTTTTGATTTTGCAGCCCAAAGTATAGGAAGGACAATGACGACATTGACATTCTTTAAGGTTTTCTTTTGTTTTGGCAACCAGCATCAATTTACTCCTCTAATTAAATTACTTTTTTAAAGTATGCCGACGCCGGACGAATACAATAGACATTTGGACTAGAGATTATTTGCAACCGTATGATCTTTCGATTTTCGCTTTAGACAAACCGTTATACGGGATTTTCCCAAAAGTTCGGAGAATGGTTCAGATAGAGTGATTTCTAGGGGTGGCGACACCGGAGTTTACTAAAACGTAAATGAGGATTTCGCCATGCCCCGTAAAATCACTCTGGGTGAGCCGTTATACGAACTTTTAACTAGACGCGCTTAAAAACCCCCTCCTCTATTTCGGGAAGAAAACTGCTGATACGTCCGACGACAAAATCGACGCTGTCGACACGCGCCAGAGCGGGACCTTTGCGACAGGCCAGAATCATCGCGTCAATTTTATCCTCCGTCCCGCGCATCAAAATCTCGACGCTTCCGTCGGCGGCATTATGCACCCAGCCCGACACTCCGCCGATTCGCTTTGCTTCGTTGACGGCAAACCAACGGTATCCTATTCCTTGAACCCGCCCCTTTATTTTGATGTAAACTTCTCTCATTTTTTCAAAAAGGCTTCCACGTCAGCCAATTCCTGCCGCCGCTCGGCAAGTTTGGCGACAGATTCTTCATCCTTACCCCAAACTTCTTCCTGAAAAAGCTGCTCCAGATAAGCCGCCTTATATGCCTGCTCGGCATTAATCCGCCCTTTGACCAACGCCGCGGCCAACAAAACCGAACGCATGTTCAGCGCCGCCAAATAATAACCGGCCAACTCGCGATCGCTTAAATCATCTAAAAAGGCTTTCAGCCGATAACCGGATTTCTGATTCTTTTCGGGGACATCCAAACCGTGCGTTTTTTCAAACTTTTCGCCGAATTCGGCAGACGCCCAGTCCAACAAAGGCCCCCATATTTTTTCCTGGCGCTGAATCAAATCTTTGTCCGTTCCCCAAAAGAGCAACATATCCGTAGCCGCATATTTCATCAGTCTGTCGATAATCTCCGAACGATATTTTTTAATCTCGGCAGTTGCTTGTTCCAGTTTGGCAGACATTTCGCCTCCTATTTTGTTTGAAAAGATTTTAATATATCTTTAGCGGTATTTTTCAAATCTTTCAAGCCCCGTTTAAGTTGTTTCTGAGTTCCGTCCACCACATTCTGCGTCGTAGCCTTTACACCACTCGGCTTCGGAAAACGAGAAGCGTAGGGCGTTCCCTCCAAAGCGGTATAACACGGACTGCCGTCACCGTTTAAAAACACCTGCGACCCCAAATAGGAAACGCCGCCGGTTGCCGCTACGCCGATAAGCGTTTTAACAGTAGTTTTGTCATCCAAACCGACCTTCGGATTGTCCAACGTGCCGCTGACCTTGATAAATGAAGCCAGCGCCTGCGTTATGTTGCCGCGCATAAGCTTGTTCATTGAAGGTTCAATCGTAAAATTAAGCTTATCGTTTTGCAAATTAACCTGCCCGTCGCTGACAATCGTAATCTGCTTGGAATCAAAGGCAATGCCGCGCGGGAAAACGGCCTTGCCGCCCGAAATGTCGGCTCGTACCACCGCGCAGGTCAAATCCAGTCGGCTGGCTTTGTTTGAATCTATTTTCAAAACACTCAAAAGTTGCGTCAGGATGTTGCCTTTCAGAAATTCCAAAGCACCGGTCTGCAACTCGGATTTGCCGACGATACCGACCACGCTGCCGTTCAGATTGCCGAGCAGTTGCGGATAAGTGGTTCCGGAAGAGTTGGCGTTGACATAGAGATCCACATCCCCGCCGGACAAAACACCGAAATCCTTGCCGCCGGTGACCGCAAATTCCGAATGCAGTTTCTGCAATTTCATGTTCTTGCTGTTCAGCGCCAAACTCAGCGTCTGCCGATTGGCATTGAGCGTAAGTCTGCCGCCGAGCTCGCCGCCGCCGAACGTCAGACGCAGCGGATCGGCCTGCAAAACGCCGTCGTTCAGCTTGAGAACGACCGTAACGTTATCCGCCTGCACGGCCGGATTTACAATCAGTTTTTTGATATTGATCGTCACGTCGGCATTGGCTTCCTTAAGCGCCGTATACGGTACTTTTTCATTCGGAAGACTTATTGCCTGCGCTTCGCCGATAACGGACGGAAGTTCAAACGCCAAAGGCGAAGATTTGGTATTGAGGTTTTCCAGATTAAAACGGTCACTCTTCAGATTCGCCTTTATCCACGGCAACTTTCCGTTCCACGTGGTTTCTACACTGCCGGTAATCAGATTGGCGGCCACATTCAAAACGCCGATATCGGCCTTCAGCCCGTTGATGTCTCCGTCTATGCGCGACTTCAACGTTATTTCGGGCGCTCCGAAATTGCCGGCCGGATTATAGATATTGCTCTCAAAGGCATAGAGCGGACTCTCTCCCCAAAGGCCGGCAATACTGCCGTTAATTGCAATGTCAAGCTTGCAAACAGAAACATCCAGCAACACCGGATAAGGTTCGTCTTCCCGCATCAGGGCATTGATTGAGCCGAACGTCCCCCGACCGCTTATCGGAGTACCGTTATAAACGATGTCAAAGTCCGAAACGATCTTTCCGTCAACATCCGGAATATTTACCGCCAGACGCTTAATATCAACTTGTTGCATATCTTTGCCGTCGATATACTGCACCACACCGTTTTCAAGCAAAACGTCGCGTGCGGCAAAACCTGCCCAAAACGCAAGCTGCGGATTTTGTTTCACATTTTCCGCACCGATCGCCTGCCCGCCGGCAACAATTTCGGACGCCCCGGAAACAGGCTGTACCGCCCCGAAATCCCAATTGACGATACCGTCTGCCTTTTTCTGCAAATAAACTTCGGGTTGTCTGAGCAGGATTCTGTCAATGACGATCTGCTTTTTCAAAAGCGGCAGCAACGCAAATTTGACCTCAATCTTTTTAACCTTGATCATCTGCGAATCATTCGCCCATTCGGCATTGGCCAATTCCACGTCATTAATCTCGATTGTCGGTACCAGCGAAATCGCCACCGCGGCATCGCCGTTGATTTTAAGCCGGCGGCCGGTTTCACGCTGAACTATTTCTTCCACATACGACTTATACTGATTCAAATCAAAATGGCGAATCGCCAAATAAGCACCGATTGCCAGAATAATCAGCAGACTGAAAATAACAGACGACAATACCTTGATAAATCGCATAAATTATTTCTCCAATGTTAAGCCCAACGCAGACAAAGCAGCCTTAAAGTGATCAGGCAAAGGCGCGCAAATCTCTTTCTTCTTGCCATATATTCCCGACAAATCGATTTTATAAGCATGCAGATAAAGTTTTTTGGCAATCCCGTCGATTTTTTGTTTCAGGCGCCCGAAATATTTGTCATCGCCGACAATCGGACAGCCGATATGTTCCAAATGCACACGGATCTGATGCGTTCGTCCGGTCAGCGGCATTGCTTCCACCAAAGCAAATCTGCCTCCCAGAGCATCTACAACCCGATAATCGGTCAGAGCCGGCTTTCCCTCGGCGCTGACGACAACCCTGTCGCCGACCTTGTCCAACCGCGCCTTTATCTGGCCGCTTTCCGGTTTCGGGCAACCGTTGACCAAGGCCAGATAAGTCTTGTGCAAATCACGCTCGCGAAACGCCTTGGTCAGCAGTTCGGCATTTTTGCGGTCGCGCGCCAATACCAAAATCCCGCTCGTGTCCTTATCTATCCGGTGTACCAGTTTCGGCGCCTCTTCATAATCGTATTTCAAAGCCCCAAGCATTCCGTCAATATGACGTGTCGTATTGGTACCGCCCTGAACCGCAAGTCCGGAGGGCTTGTTCAGAACAATGATGTCTTCATCCTTATACACCACCAACGACCGCATAAATTCGACATCCCGAACCGAAACATCGTTATTCCCTGCTGCTCCTGCGGCTTCGTTGTCAAGCGGCGGAACCCGAACCACCTGTCCGGCAGCAAGTTTCATTCCGGATTCGGCTCTGCAACCGTCCACCTTAATTTGTTTGGTACGCAACAGTTTGTTGAAACGTCCGAGGGAAAGTCCCGGATAATATTTCAAAAACCAGCGATTCAAGCGCATTCCGTCATCAATCTGCCTGACCTTTATTTGTTCTACTCCGGACATTATTTTTCTTCTTTCTTTTTGCGTGCGGCCTGTTTTTCGGCACGCAGTTTGTCAAAATAATCAACGCGTTTTTTGACTTCGCGCTCAAAACCCCGGTCAACCGGATGATACAGTTTGACACGGCTCATTCCGTCCGGAAAATAATTAGCGCCTGAAAATCCGTCTTCGCAATCGGGATCATATTCGTAACCTTCGCTGTAACCGAGCTGTTTCATCAATTTGGTCGGCGCGTTCAAAATATTTTTCGGCGGCATCAGCGACCCCGTTTTACGCGCCAAATCCCGCGCCGCATACATTGCCTTATAAACGCCGACAGACTTCGGCGCCGTTGCCAGATACGCCGTCAGCTGCATAATCGCCAGATCTCCTTCCGGCGAGCCCAGACGATCATAAGTTTCCCAACAGGCAATCGCCTGCGTCACCGCATTCGGATCGGCCAAAGAAATGTCTTCCACGGCAAACCGTGTCATGCGACGAAGCAGATACTTGGGATCTTCGCCCGATTCGAGCATTCTGGCCACCCAATACAGCGCCGCATCAACGTCAGAACCGCGCAAAGACTTATGGACGGCCGAAATCAGGTTGTAATGCCCGTCACGCCCCTTGTCGTATATCGGCGCCCGCGAACGGATAATTTTGACAATGTTGTCTTTGTCGAATATTTCGCCGTTTTGCGCGTAATTCCAGACGCTTTCGGCCAAATTCAAAATATAACGCCCGTCGCCGTCGGCGGTTTCTTTCATAAACGTCCGCGCTTCGTCGTCAACCGGCAGCCTGCGTCCCTCTTCCTTTTCGGCGCGTGACAAAAGTTCTTCAAAATTATCGACGCTGAGACGATTCAATACAAACACCTGACACCGCGACAGCAACGCCGCATTGAGCTCAAAAGACGGATTCTCCGTCGTCGCGCCGACAAGAATAATCGTACCGTCTTCGACATAAGGCAGGAAACCGTCTTGCTGCGACTTGTTAAACCTGTGAATTTCATCAACAAACAGTAAAGTTCCCTGTCCCTGGCGCGCGCGACGCTCCTGCGCATACTGAAAAACGCGCTTCAGATCGGCCACCCCCGAAAACACCGCAGAAATCTGCTCAAAATAAAGTTTGGTATTCTCGGCAATCAGACGTGCAATCGTCGTTTTACCGCAACCCGGCGGCCCCCACAGAATAAACGAAGATATCTTGCCGCTCTTAATCATCCTGCCGAGCGGCGCGTTGTCTCCCACGATATGATCCTGTCCGACAACTTCGCACAACGCCTTCGGGCGCAGACGGTCGGCCAGCGGACGTTTGACTGTTGACGAAAAAAGAGTCTCTTCCATGATTATTCCGATTCTGTTGCGACAATATTTTTATATATATAACAGAAACTTTTTGTTTTAACAGCTATTTTTTGGCAAAAGGATTCTGAACTTCGGAAGCGTTTTCAACTCCGAACGCTTTTTCTTCCAGCCACCATTCGTCGCGTTCCAAAACGTTTTTCGAATGTCCGGATTCGTTCGCGTTGCCGTGCCATTTGCCCGAAATATCGCTTGCAATAACGCCGTTAACGTCGGTTTCTTCGGACATTCTGTTTTTGACATCGTCATAAGCCGTATTCATAAACTGCTTCAACTCGACTTCATCGTCAATTCCGAGGTCAACGTCCGCAAGCACCTCGTCAATTGTCGGCGTACCCGCGTCCTGAATGTTGCGACACGCAACGATTTGCGGATCCAAGCCGTAACGAGCTTCTTTAATCGCTTTTTCCTTAAATTTTTCGTCTTTTATATAATGAATATTATGCGCCAAAATCGGACGGTTGTAATATCCCTCGACCAACACCACCTGATAATCGCGCGTTTTAATACGCAAATCCTGCTTGGTCTCAAAATCTTTGGCAAGGCGATGGAAATAGTTGGCATCGGTATAAAAACGGCGAGGCCGCAGCGAACGGCTGTTGTCCAGCGAAATCTGCACCGACCTGGTGGCAAAGATAGCCAGTTTCTTAAGTTGTCTGCTCATTTTCTTGTTGTCTTCCGCCAGCACAATCTTATAATTCGAATTGCTGACCAATTCTTCCAGCGTTTCTTTGGTATAGGTGTTTTCAACATTGTTAAGACTGTTGCACAGCAACAAAAACGACGTCCGCATCACCGCCCCTTTGGCAACGGCATCGGCCAAAGTCCGCACCTTAAGCATTTGCCCGATGTCATCCAGTACCACCAGCAGCGGGAATGCGCCCTTTGCCTTTCCTTCGACAATCCCCTGCTCCAGCATCAGTTCCATAAACATCCGGCTGACAAACTTCGAACTGCGCGTATTTGCCACAACATAAACCGTTACTGGTTCGACCTTACCGGTCTCGCTGTTCTTAATACCGCGCAAATCTGCCGCATCAAAATCGTTGACACAGGTTTTCTCGCGAATAATCTGATTGATAAAACTCTTAAGCGGACGTACCATGCAGACAAAAACGATCTGCCGCTGCTGCCGCGACAAATACAAGAACTGTTCAATTCCGTGAATAACCGCACTGCCGTAATTAAACAGACCGGCCTCGACAATCAGTGTCTCCAGCCATTTGCGCCAGTCATTGCGCACCCCTTTGTCTTTGGAAGTCAGATAATTCTGCAACAACCAGTCAGTCAACATTCCCAGACACAAATCCTTGCCTTTCCAGCTTTCGGGAATTCCTTCCCAGCTGCCGACCGGCACATAATCTTCCGCGCTCAGTACCGGAGAACGTTTCAGTTTTTCCACGACCGTTCCGCAAATCTCTCCCGGCATTGTCAGGTAATAACTGAGCAGGATTTCGCGTTCTTCCTTTTTAAGAGAACGTTTTTCAAGAATCTTATCCAGAAAATAATCATTGGCCATTGCCTGCGAAACCTTTGCCGTCAAAAACTGCAGCATGGTATTCATTACGTTTTGGCTCAGCCAGTACCAATAATTTCCGTCTTCGCGTTCATCATCGGCCAAAACCAGATAAGAGGCTATTTTCTTAAGATAGTCGTCTCGTTTTTTGCCTTTCGGCGGCAGTTTGTTGATGCTGAGCGGATTCCACTTCGGATAGACGATGCCCTTGTCGGCGTCATCGGCCAAATCCCAGTTAAAATAAAAAACCTTGCCGATTTCGGCACGGTGTCCGCTGGTATGCCGCGCCAACGTCCCGGCATTGTCCAGAGCCAAAACGCTCACATTGTCCGAACGCAAAATCGAGGGAATTGCCACCGAAGATGTCTTGCCGCTGCCGGTCTCGCCGATACACAAGACATTCGCCGGCCGCGTCACGCCGAGAACATAATTCTGAAAACGCCCCAAAACCAGCAGAATTCCTTTATTCAATCCCATTTTTTCAATATCTTTAAGCTTGGCAAAATGATTATTCAGAATATACCAGAAATTAAAGGAATAAGACGTTTTCATAAATGCAAAATACAAAACATACACCGACAATGCCGGCGCAATCAACGGAAGCAGCAGAATCCGATTAACCTCATAAGTCCTGAACCCGCGCAACAACGCTTCCCACCAATTGCCGTAAATAACGAAAATATAAAAAGGATTCTCCCAGACGTTAAACCCTTCATGCATAAATAAATGCGCATGAACAGAACCGCTTTTGAACACGTACCAATGTACGGCGCTGAACAAGAAAGCCGAACAGAACATAAAAAACGCCAACGTAAAAACCAGCACCAGCAGAACATTCAGCAGCGCTTTCCAGGGGCTTTCTTCATCTTCAAGTGTCAAATCGGTTGTCATTGATGCTAACGGCTGTCTCGTCCTCGATTGATAATTCTCTCGTCAAATTCTCTTTTGACTTCTTTTTGGGGTTCTTCCTTAACCAGTTCTTTTTCAAGCTCCTGCTTCATCGCTACGCGAACCTCAAGCTCTTTGCGCTTGCGCTCCTCAATAATGCGGCGCAGTTCCTCGTTATGCGACTTGGCTTTGTCCTCCCGGGCGAAACGAATGCTTTTCAAAGCCTCCTCGTCTTTAACCGCCGGCTTTTCGGCGCCGCGACGAAAAACCTTTTTGCCCATGTTCATCAGAGTTTCAATGCTGATACCCTTATCATGCGCAAAATCCAAAACGCCGAACTCTCGGCCGTCGCCCAGAAAAATATCGCTGATGTCCACACCGTTAAAACGCTTAACGGCTTTTTTCTTCGGCGCCAGAATCCGCGCCAGTTCTTCTTTGTTCGGCACATGTCCGAGCGCCTGAGCAATCTGCTGCGGCGTAATGATACATTCGCTCAAATCCAGCTCCGTAATATTGACGCCGGTAAAATCGCAACCCGTAAAATCAACCCCGCGCAGACTGACCTTGCTCAAATCGATTTTTGCCAGATTAAGAAGCGTCAGATTCATCTTGGACAAATTAAGCTTATGCGGATAATACTTGGCCAGATACTCGATCAGCTCCTGCAATTCCTCAATACCGAGCTCATCAATCTCTATATCGAGCAGAATGGCATTTTCCAGATCCGCATCCTGCAGTTTGACGCCGTTCAGTTTGGCGCCCGTAAAATTGGTACGGTGCAACACCGCGCCCGACAAAATCGCACCGCTCAGATCCGCGCCCGATAAATTGGCGTCGGTCAGATTGGCACCCGAAAAATCGACCCCGCGCAAATCTGCGCCCGAAAAATCAACCTTTGTCAGATTGGCCACCGAAAAATTGGCGTTTTTAAAGCTTTCGTTTGCAAATTTTCCGTCTTCAAGATTCTTGCCTACAAAATCAATCGTATTCAAAAACGTTCCGCGGCCGATGTCATTTTCGACGGTGTTGGAAACCGCACGCCATACCGACTTGTCGTCACCGATGGAATAAGAACTCCCGGAAGCGGTTCTGCTCTCCTGAATTTTAGAACGAATTGTTTCGATTTTACTTTCTTTGTCGTCTGCCATCGGCCAAGCGTCCCTGAAACTGTGCAACTTCTTTTATCTTAAATTATCTTTTGCCGTTTTACAAACAAATTATGACAATTACTGCAACAGGCAGTCCAGCCCGTCGTTCGTCAACGCTTCGCAGACAGCCGACAATGCGGCCGGACGATCATATATCCGCAACCGATACCAGATTCTGCCGTCGACGTCGGCCTCCTCGATTTGAGGCTGATATTTGCTCAAAACAGCAAACCGCGAACTCAGCGTCTTCCACTCATTGGCGGCACTGGCTCTGTTTTCATACGCGCCGAGCTGCGCCAGCCGGGCGTTTGCTGCCGCGCCTCCCCGAACTTTTGTCTGCGACGTCCGATAACGGCGACTCTCTTTCATTACGTCTTCCAGCCAATTGTCGCCCCTGGCCCAGCCGTCCTGCTCCAACAGCGGTTGCTCTTTCATCTGCATTGAAACCGTTGACAGCATCTCAATCAAATCATGATTAAAAGCCTCACGCAGAGAAACCGAGATGTCGCTTATGTTTCCTTTAAGCAACGTCTTGCTGAAAGGAGACAACCCGGCGTTAAAATACAGATTCCGTAGTGCCATCGCCCGTTCGGCCTTAATCTGGGCAGATTTCTGTTCCAAAACCAACAGACTGATTTTTGTATTCAGCAGTTCCGTTTTTTCAGCCAGCGTAAGCCGATAAGATTTTCCGAGTTTATGCGCAACCTTACGCAGTTTGGCAATTTCGCGCTCGTTGGATTCATAGTCTGCATCGGCCTGCTCAACCAACCGGTAAGAAACTTCGACCTGCGTCAGAACGGCCGCTGCCAGATCGTCGAACACCGTCCGCTGCTGCATCCGCCGGGCGGCGCTGTCTTCCTTGCTCTGCCGCATCTCGCGAATGTCATCGAGCAATTTACGCGCTATTTTCATAACCTTCTCATAAAGAGCCTGCTCATACACGTCATGCTCAACCTTCAAACCGTTGACGTCAAGCCGCTCGACCAAAGGATAGTCACGCAATACCCGGTGCCGGACTTCCCGAACGCCGTAATTTTTGACTTTTTCTTTGGCCAGCGCAAATTCGCTGCGATTACGCACGGCCGCTTCCTGAAAAACTTCTATCGTATAATTCTTGTCAAAATCCTCCAATTCGTAAAAACGGCGACCTTCCAGCTTGATGTCCTTAGGCAAAACTTTGGCCACCTGTTCATACTCCGCCATATTCATGGCAAAGGCCTGTTGAAATTCACCGAGTTTCATCAGCGCCACATCCAGACTTTTCTTGTATTCAAGTTCTTCGCCGTCGAGACGTCCCTTGCGGTCAAGTTTGTTTTTCAACTCGTCTGATTTTTTCTTTTCGGTTCGGATCAGCCTTGCCGTCTCCTTCAGCTTACGGTCGGCAAACCAGGCGTCCTGATGCACGCGGATAGCCGCCGCGGCCAAATGCTGCGCCGATTTTGCGTAGAGATAATTGTCCATGAACTGCGGATTGCCCTCCAAACTGGCCACGGCATAAATCGTCACGTATTCAAGCACGCGCGACGCCGCAAACAAACGGCTCTGATCGTTAATGTCCGAACTGATGATGTTTTCGATGACTTCCTGCGGTTTGAGATTGGGATTCTGATTATAAATTTTCTTCTTCAGATTTTGCGTTGCCACGTCAACGTTATACTTGGAAGCCCGCGCCATCGTCGCATAAACATCCAGCTTGCCTTTAACCGGTTCGGGATTCGAGGCAAAAACCAAAGTATCGGCGTATACCTCGCTGTTTTTGCTGTCTTTATCAACGCTGCAGGCTGATAGAACCGCCATGGTCAAAATCATGCTGAATCTGAGCTTTCCGTAGATCTTCATGCTTCCGTTCCCGTGTGTAACAATATGTAACAAGAATTTAAAAGCTTTTTATCAAATTTCTTGTTATATGTAAACCAAAATAAACTTAACCGAACTATTTAGGGGTAAAACTTATGTCTGACAATATCAAAGTAGCAGTTATCGGCGCCGGCATGATGGGCAAAAACCATCTCAAAACCTATAAAACGCTTCAAGGCGTCGAACTGGTCGGCGTTTACGATATTTTTCCGGAAGCCTGCAAAGCCGCAGCCGAAACTTTCGGCATCAAAGCTTTTTCCTCTCTCGAAGAAGTTGCCGCCAGTGTCGAAGCTGTGAGTGTTGTCACCACCTCTGTCACACATGCCGAAGTCGGCGAATTTTTCCTCAACAAAGGTATTCACTGTCTGATGGAAAAACCGCTGGCTACCACCGAAACAGAATGCAGACGCCTGATTAAAGCGGCAAAAGACAACAATGTCACCCTGCTGGTCGGACATATCGAACAATTCAACCCGGCCGTTGAACAAATGCACAAACTGTTGAATGACACTTCCAAAATTTGCTCGCTGACCGCGCAGCGCATGTCTGCCGCCTCCGGCCGCATTACCGACGTTGACGTTTCGATGGATCTTATGATTCACGATATGGAAGTTATCCAGTCTCTGGTTCAATCGCCTGTCGTTAAGGTTCAGGCAGCCAGCGTCAAAACGCCATCCAGTCCGCAGGGCAAAGATTATATCACCGCGTTGCTTGAATTTGAAAACGGCGTCACCGCCAATCTGACGGCCAGCCGCATTACGCAGGCTCGCGTCCGTACCTTGTCTGTCACAACCGACACCAACTATATCGACATGGACTTCATCAGTCAGAGCATTAACGTTCATACGCAGGGACGCATGCCCTACGTCAATCAGGAAGAAATTCCCGAATGGATGCACTACGGCCTCAAAGGCAGCGTCGAACAGTTGTTTATTCCCACCAACCAGCCGTTGCAGGCCGAATTGAGCCATTTCATCAACTGCGTTAACGGCAAAGACACGCCGCGCATTACCGGCGAAAAGGCTTTGGCCGCCCTGCGCACGATCTGGAGCATTCAGGAACAGCTCGGTTTTTTCGCTCAGGACAACAATCGCCTCTCGATTGCCGCTGAATAATTTCCGACTTGCCAAAACAACAAAAAAGGGGCATAGGTTTTATGCCCCTTTAATAAAACATAAATACAGAAAATCCATGCGCTACAAAATCACAATCGAGTATGACGGTACAAATATCCTCGGCTGGCAACGCCAGCTTGACGGCCCAAGCGTGCAGGAATATCTAGAAAACGCTTTGGTACCCTTAATGCAGGAAAATAAAAAAAGAGAAGAAAGTGACACCGGATCGGCACCGCAGGTTCCCGCCATAACTCCTCAAAAACTTTCTTGGAAATCGGGATCTGACGAGGAAGATGAGGATGCCGACACGGAGCGCAAAACCGCAGCGTACACAGACGTACGTGAGGATTTGAGCACCGGATCGGCGCCGCAGATTCCCGTCATACCCCGATTAACGCCCGAAGTTCAGGGAGCCGGCCGCACAGACGCGGGAGTCCATGCTTTGGCACAGGTCGCTCACTTCGATTTAAACCGAAAAATAGAAGCCTGGAAACTCCGGGAAGCGCTCAATTTTCACCTGAGAGAACAGAATGCTCCGGTTGTCGTGCTCGAAGCCGAACCGGCTGCCGATGACTTTAACGCCCGTTTTTCCGCCAAAGGACGAGGTTACATCTATCGG
>CAYNBB010000007.1:45497-49243 GCA_964395655.1 uncultured Azospirillaceae bacterium
TGCCGATGACTTTAACGCCCGTTTTTCCGCCAAAGGACGAGGTTACATCTATCGGATTCTCAATCGCCGCACGCCGCCGGTTTTGCAAAAAGACCGCGTCTGGTGGGTACCGGTTCCGCTCAATGTCGAAAACATGCGCCAAGGCGCGCAGCATCTGCTCGGGCATCATGACTTCACCTCCTTCCGCGCCGCCGCCTGTCAGGCCAAATCCCCGCTTAAGACATTGGACAAACTGGAGATTTCCGTATCCGGAGACGAAATTGTCTTTACCGTCGAAGCGCGTTCTTTTCTGCACCATCAGGTGCGCAATATGGTCGGCACGCTCAAACTGGTCGGCGACGGACATCTTCGTCCGCAGGATGTCAAAAGCATTTTGGAAGCAAAAGACCGCAAAGCCGCCGGCCCCACGGCGCCGGCCTGCGGACTGTACTTGAGCAAAGTCGTTTATTAACGCTAATTTTCGCCCCTTTCGAGAACTTTTACCGCCACGTCGTAATCAAACCCGGCGCGTACCAAAATCGCCAGATCTTTGCTACGGCGCTCGCGCCTGAGTTCCTCATCGGCGCAGAAAGGGCCTATTTTCTTCTTTTTTGCCAGTTTCATTGCTGTTTCGTAAGGATCATATTCCTGAACGTCCATCAACGCGTTAACGATCGTCTCATCGACGCCTTTTTCGCGCAACTTGCCCAAAATATAACGCGGAGACTTGCCGACGCTCATATAATCTTTGATTTTCATTTCGGCATACCGCTCATCGTTCAGATAACCGTAACGCTGAAAATCTTCCAAGACCTCTTCAATCCACTCATAAGCCTCGCTGCGTTCAAAGTCTTTGTTCTGATACGCATAGGCATCCACCCGGCGCTTAAGTACCGTACGCAGGTTACCGACCGAAGACTCGAAACGCTTCAGGTAATACAAACCGATGTTTTTCACCCGCTGCCGGGTCATTTTGCGCAACGCTCTCGGCTTTTTCGGACTTGTCTGTTCTTCTGACACTTGAAAAATCCTTTCATCTGGATTATACAGGTTAACAAAACATAATATACAGGGAAAAAACATCAATGCCTACCAAAAACGATACAAATTTTGATTCATGTGCATCATTCTTCATTGACAACGGCGCATATCAGGGGCGCCTGGTTCGCCTGAGCGGCGTATTGAACACCATTCTCGGCAAGCATTGCTATCCGCAGCCGGTCTCGGCGGTCATTGCCGAATGCACCGTTTTGGGCGCCATGCTTGCGAGCATGCTCAAATACGAAGGGCTTTTTACGCTGCAAACCCAGAGCAACGGCGTTGTCGGCATGGTTGTCGTTGACGTTACGTCGCAAGGCAAAATCCGCGCCTGCGCCCGCTATGACGAAGAGCGCCTGAAACAAAATCAATCCTTGCGCAAAACCAGCGGTGAAATTGAACCGGCGCCGCACCTTTTGGGCGGCGGTCATCTGGCCTTTACCGTCGATCAGGGAGCGGACACCCAACTTTATCAGGGCATTGTCGACCTGCAGGGAAAAACTCTGGCCGAATGCGCGCTGCGCTATTTCAAACAATCCGAGCAGATTGACACCGACCTCAAATTGTTTCTGAAAGCGCCGGAAGGAGATTCCCGCTCTTGGGCGGCCGCCGGCATCATGCTGCAAAAAATGCCAGCGGCCGGCGGCAAAGAAACCGTCGCCGATGCCGAAACACTGGCCGAAAACTGGAATCAGGCCAAAATTTTTATGCAAAGCCTGTCCGACAACGAGGTCTTCGACGCGTCCCTGTCTTCGGAAGAACTGCTGCACCGTCTGTTCCACGCCAACAATCTGAACATATCCAACACCAAAGACTATACTTTCGGCTGCCGCTGCTCGCGCGAAAAACTGCTTGACACGCTCGGCACCTTTTCCGAAGACGACATTAATGCCATGGTCGAAAACAACAAAATTACCGCCACCTGCAACTTTTGCTCCGAAAAATACGTTTTCGACAGGGGAGAGCTTTTGAAGCAATAACATATTTAACCAGTTTTTAATTAATATCTAATATGGTAGAAGAAGCTCGCATACCCGGAGCTTCTTTGTTTTATAACATTCGGATGAAGAACATGACGATTACCAAAAGAATTTTCACACTTTGCGCCGTTTGCGGAATACTTTCCGGCTGCGCTTATCTGTTTCCGTCAGACAACGAAGAACTGCCGCGCTACACCGAACCGCGTTACGACGCCGAAGAGCCGATTCAGCTCAAAGTCAGCAAAATAAACGTCATTTCCGAGTTTACGCCTTCGTTCACCCGTCCGCATGTTGAGCACCTTTTCCCCGTTTCGATTGAAAAAACGGCCAAACTATGGGCAAACGACCGTCTCAAAGCTGTCGATTTTTCAAGCCCCAACGTCGCCGACGTCATCATCAAAGACGCCAGCGTTACCGAAACGCTTGAACCCAACGACAAAATGTGGGCCAAAGACCGTGTCAAATACAAAGCCAAGCTGATTGTCGCGCTGCGAATTCACAATCCCGACAACATGTCGGAAGCAACTACTCAGGTTGAGGGCTGGCGCGAACTGACCATCGACGCCGACACCGACATCACCGAAAAAGAACAATATTGGAGTTCCATGGTTAACAAACTGTTTGACGATTATAACAACAAGATGACAGCCAACGTTTACCAGTACTTAAACCTCTACGTCGTCAATCAGCCTCTGGTACCGACTTATTACTAATTAATCGTCCGCGGCCGCATATTTTTTGTCGCCGACAAGTTAAAAGTCGGAATTCTCACCTCATGAGGCACTTTCTGCCCCTCGCGTAACACCTTGCAGGAACCGTAAAAAACGGCATTGGCAAATTCAAGCGGCGCTTCGGAAGTAAATTCAAAATATTCGCCCGGCTCAAGCTCGGGTAGCTCGCCTTTGAAACCGGCCGTATCGTCGACATAACTGTTGCCGGCTTCGTCGGTAATTCGCCAGTCTTTGCCGATTAAGCGGATTTTTGAATCGGTATTGTTTTCGATGCAGAGGTAATAGCCCCACCAGAAACGGTCGCCGCGTTTTTCATCAACCAAAACCGGCCGCGCCGACACCACGATACCGTCGTTTTCCTGTACCCAAAAATCCTGCGTTTCAGCCATTTTTGTTCCCCGGCAAGAATTAAACTTCTCCGCCGGTTCCCCAACCGGCTATAATTAACCTTTAGTTAACCTTTGTCTGATTCGCAAGCGCGGATGACTCTTATCCACCCTTTTTTGCACAAAAAAATAAAAAGCGAATACAGTTAAAACTAAACATCATATTTTTTGGAAACAATGACAACCGGAATTTTGCAGATTTTAATAATCCGATGTCCCGACTTGGTAGTTTTGTCCTGATAAAAAAATCTATTCAAAGAAAAGTTTATTCTTTTGAAAAAACACAAAACATAATCATCCAGCATATGCCTGCGCACCTTTTCGTTCGGAACGGATGTCAACAAGCGAACAAGAGAACATCTGGCAAATCCGCCTCTGATAAAAATCTTTCTTTTCAGCAAAGGAGATCCTGCCTTAAGAAGTTCGACACCCATTTTTGACGGATCATGTCGCCCGCAATTAATCGGACAATAAACGTCAAAACTGAAATTTCCTTTTTCTATCAGCAAACGGGACAAACCGACTTCGTATTTGCTCACAACATCCCAAAAAGTCTCTTCCCTGGAAACCGATTCGAAAAAACTTTCAAACATGGCCGTGGCAAAAACCTGTCTTTCGAAAACCAGAAAATA
>CAYNBB010000008.1:0-47373 GCA_964395655.1 uncultured Azospirillaceae bacterium
CTTTTTTAACCCAGAAATAAGCTTCTCCGACACAAATAACGGCATCGTATATGTAGTCCCCGCTGTCGAGATCATAGCTATCGGGATCACAACTCATAGAGTAATCTTCGTTACATAGGACAGCCCATTTGCCGTTTCTTTTGCACAGGATACAACTTTCTCCCGTAAAAATAGCCTCTGCGGGACCTACTTCTTCCACTAGAGGAAAAACCTCACGACTCCTATGTTTGAAAAACATGATTCCTTCATCGGTCAGCGCCTCATAAAACGAGCTGCCGCCGATGTTATTGCGATTATGCAGTTTTTCATCCTCGTAGATCAGAGATGAAAAACTTTTCCCGTTCAGCAAAAATCTAGTTTCAGTCTCAGACCATGCATACATTTTTTTATCTTTCACGCAGATAAATATATGCAGACGATGAAAATGATTTCCCGCAAAAAAGATGCTGTCATATTGGCACGGAATATATTCACGTGTTTTATGTTGACTAGAAACAAGCCCCCATTGACGCTTTCCATCCACTTTTTTGATAACAAAATCATAATGGCCGGCCGCCGAGCGATATTCGACCTTTTCTCCCTGACAGGAAGCCATGGCTAACGCCAGAATGCTTAGAAGTACTAAGCTGAAAATCTTCATTGTTTTCATAATACTGTTATTAATTGGTTTGACATAATTGTTTTTGTTTGTCTTTCTATTTACCACTCTTTTTGTCTATTTTCAACAAAAAAAATACATCAAGCTAAAAAAATCAAAAAACTGTAACAATTTATAAGTAATTTCTGTGTTATGATATAAAAAGATTAGGAATCTGTAACGCTTTGGCACTTCGAAATTTGCAATTGTGTTATCAGCACAACTATTGAGCGAGTAACGGCTATGATGAACTTGAAGAGCAAATTTTTTATGATTTTTAGCATAGTAATGGCTTTGGCATGTGCTACTCCTTTAACAGCACAAGCTGAAGAAGACTCAGATAGTAAAAAAGTTGTTGCTCAAACAGCGCTAGAATTTGCTACGAAAAAAGAATTAAATAGTTTTGTACCTATCCTAAATAAAGAAAAGCTTCTTTGTGGGCAATATGCCTGTCAATTAACTGAAAAATGCATTAAATGCATAAGTAAACTTAAGGGACTTGGTTATGTCTCCGATCAGGCAATTTTGGGAAAAACCGGTTCATTAGAAGTTAGACACTACTGTATCCCTAAAGATCAAAAGGCTTCTCAATATGATTATACAGCTACAACGTTTTTCGGACTAGCAGAGACTCAGACCAGAACATGCGTTGATGCCGAAGGCATGGGGGGAACTGACAAAACAGAATATGTTTTCAAATCAGATAAAGAAGATGGATATTGCGGCGAAAGCGAGGGAAAAACATATTGTATGACAATTGTTGGAGATGACGCAATTATTGCGTATGCCAGCGCAGACACTTCAATGAAAGGTTGCGAAGTCCTGCCGGTCAAACTTTATAATATGCGCAAATGTTTCTTCTGTCCTTTGTTTTCGGTAATTTTCTCGGCAGCAGAAAAAATGACATATATTAGTTTTGAGAAACTAGCGGCAGCCTTTGCGACTCTGATTGCTCTGGGACTGGCAATCTGGATCGCGGTACAAACTTTGACGCACGTCAGTTCGCTCACTAAGCAGGATGCGCCGAAATTTCTGGCCGGGTTAATCAAACAAAGCTACAAGTTTTTGATTGCCTTTTTGTTACTGCAATATAGCAGTCAGATTTTTACTTATGCAATCAGGCCTATTTTAGACGCCGGTATTGCTTTTGGCGGACAATTTTTGGAACATAATTACGCTTCTGAAAAAGCACAAGAAGACATAAAGAATGAAATTAACGAGAGAGCAGAAAAAATTATGGTAAACGCTCGGGAATTTTATATATGCGATAAAAGCTGTCCCCCAGGAAAAGAAAAGAATTACCTCTACAAAAAACTTGACGGTTATGTTTCCGACATTCAGCGTGAGATTTCGTTTATGCAGGCGGTCGGCTCATCGCTCATCTGCACCGGAAACCGGGCGATGTTTCATACAACAGAAGTAGAAAAATTCTCTGACGGTTTTAAGATGATTTTGCAGGGGCTGGTTTTTGCCGGGTT
Organism: uncultured Azospirillaceae bacterium; assembly: GCA_964395655.1. GTDB lineage: Bacteria > Pseudomonadota > Alphaproteobacteria > RF32 > CAG-239 > CAZU01. The sequence continues at coordinate 2,116 of CAYNBB010000008.1, forward strand.
CGGGTTCCTGTTGTCGATTGCCTTTGCTTTTTATATGGTTGACGCGGTCGTTCAGCTCGGCATTGTCGGCGCGCTGATGCCGTTCCTGATTGCCAGCTGGCCGTTTAAGATAACGTCGCAATATGCGGGCACCGGCTTTAAGATGCTTTTGAACAGCGCGTTTATCTTCGTGTTTATCGGCCTGACCGTTGAAGTCAACATGCAGCTGATCAATGCGGCGCTGACCAACAATGTCGGCGGGAAACCGGAAATACAAACCAGTAACTCGGATGACGTCAAAATGGGTTCTCTGCAGAAAATCGCCATTGCCATTAACGAGCAGGATTCTGAAGAACTGGTTGAATTAACCGACATTTCGACCATGGGTTTCTTAATTCTGATTTTCTGCTGCATTTTCGGATTTAAGTTTATGGGGCAGACGTCCAGTCTGGCAAGCCAGTTCTCGAGCGGCGGCATCAAGCCGACGGCGCCGAGTATTGCCACCATGGGCGGCAGCGCGGCTCTCAGCGGCGCAAAAAAGCTCACAAAACCTGTCCGAGAAGCTGTCGGCCGCAAAGCGGAAGATCTGGAAATGGCCGTCGTCGGCGGGATCGCTCACCCGATCCGGACGGCAAAATCCATCGGCCGCGGTATAACAAACGTTGTCAATAAATTCCGCGGCAAAAAAGGCGGCGAAGGCGGAGGCGGCACTGAGGCCGAAACCGAGGAGACGACGAAGACAACGGGAACGACGGAAAACAGCGGCAAGAAAAAGAGCCCGATCGTCGGACAAAAGGGCGGAAAAGGCGGCGAATCCGGAAAGACGGAAAGCACCCGTCCCGGAAACGGCCCGAGAGTCGGACAAAAACCGGCCGAGGGCGGCCAGGCATCGGGCACTCCGGGCGAAACTCCCAACGAAGGCGGCAAACCGGGCGACGCCACCGAAGAGGCGGGCGGCAGCGCAGGCACGACCGAATCCGCCGGCACCGAGGCGCCGGAAAGCGGCGGCGAATCCGTCCGTCCCAAGAAAAACGGCAAGCCCCGCGCAACCTCGCAGAATCAACGGAAATACGGGGGACGCCAGAAACGCAACACAATGAACCGGAACAAGCAGAGACGCACTTACGGCAGACGGCACAAATAATTATACGGACTGAAAAACAATGAACGGAAAGGTTGACATATACAGAATCGGAAAACTGCTGATGATTATACTGGCAGCGGTTTTCCTGCTGTCGGCCTGCTCTACCTATTCCATTCAGGCCACTGATGCAACCTCTGCCGAAAACGCAGAAGAAAACAATCCTCAGGATGCCGACTGCTGGCAGGGCAAAATCCTAAAAACAATATACAATACCATCGGCATTCTGATTATGAGCCAGTTCGAAAAGCTGACGCAAGGTTCAATGAGCGTTATGATGATCGGCTTTGCGGTCTGGATGGCAATCCGTCTGCTCAAATTTGTCAGTTCGGTACGAGAAGACTCGCCGGCGCAGATATGGAACGAAATTATCAAAAAGGCCTTTATCTGCGTATTTTGCGGTTCGCTGGCTTATTCTTCGGGCACACTGCTATACGTTATCAACAATCTCTTATTTCCGATTTACGGCGCCTTTCTGGATTTCGGCAGCCAGATTCTGAATCTGACGCCTAACGTTACCAGAACAGTTACCGTATTCGGATACAAAATAGACTTCCTGTCTAATGACGGAATGCAGCTTTCCTGCGCAATCAGCGGCGAAGTCAACGCTGACCTGAACGGTTTTCCCTCGGCTTTCAGCGACAGTATGAACTGTATGATCTGCCAGGTTGTCGACCGGATGAGAATGGGCAGAGGAATTGCTTTGATTTCCATGTCTATGCCGGGAGCACTGCCGTTTTTTACCGGCCTTCTGCTGTGGCTCATCTTTTATGTCGTCGGATTCGGATTCGTCTTTTATCTGGTAGACAGCGTTTTCCGCTTCGGCATGATGATTTTGATGCTGCCGATCTTCATTATGGCCTATGCCTTCGGCCCCACAAAAAAATGGACAAAGATTGGCTTTGAAAACATTATGAACTCGGCCGCCTTTATGATGGCGTTTTCGATTATCGTCGCAACCTCCCTGCTGGCGTTGACGGATTTGATTGATAAAAACAGCAACATCTTTAATCCCGAAAATCCGCAGTTGCATACACAAAACATCAGTGTCGCAACATTGTGTCTGCTGCTTATCGGTTTTCTGGTATTCGGAAGCATGGGCGTTTCGCAGCAACTGACCTCGGCGATCGTCGGCGGCAAGAGCGACGCTAAATTCCAGCAGAATCTTAAGGCCGCGGCTCAGACCATTTTGGGCTGGATTACCGGCGGTCTGGGCTGGGTAGCCAAAAAAGTGCAATTCAGCGAAAAAACAGCGGTCGGGCGGGTGCTTAAGAGCGCCGGAGCCTTAAAAGGCAACCTCGACCGTCTGGCCGGACGAAACAACTGACAAAGGGCGCATAAGATGAAAGGCTTAATCAACATATTCAAATCATTGCCAGGCACCCTGTTTTGGGCGAGAGCACTTATTTCCGTGCTCATTATCGCGAATCCGGCATTTGCTGACGAAAACGCCAAAAGCCAGGAATATTATAAACAGCAAACAGTGGTTTCCAGGGCAGATAACATATATCAAATTCTGAAAGAACAAGAAACAAGAGGTCTGCAGGAAAAAGACAACGGCATTGCTCAAGGGGAAGATCGGGTAGAAACGGCTCGAACCCTCGCGTATATTCTGGAACAATTTCGATCTGCCGCAAACGGCAACGGAATGGCATCTACCGATGAAGACTTTGACGACAACATGAAAGACAAAGGAAATTTTACCGTTGACGATTACGGCAAGTCGGACGCGCTGGGCACTGAAAAAGAGGGATGGGACTGGTATGACGATGCCCACGAGAGGGTTACAGGTACGAATGGAACGATTAGAGATTCGCAAATCACCGATATGAAAGAGGCTTTGACAAAAGGCCTCGTCTCCGCATACCTTAACGGATATTTAACAAAAGACCAATATGAAGCCATTGAAGCTGAAGCAAACAATCTTATTACGACAGGAACGTCCCGCGCAATCAAGGCCGCCAAAGCAGACGGCAAAGATGACTCTTTTATTAGCGAAATCACAAACGGGACGGCTTCCGCGCTTTCGGCAGACAACTCCGTCTCAGGACAGACCTGCCCTTCCTCAGATTTTCTGCGGCAAAAATATCATTCCGGGTGCTGGTCTTGTCTGGTGGTTGAAAAACTTTCTTCTTCTTTTTTGACGGCGGCCAAAACCGCCTACGGCCTGTCTCAACGCGCCGGACTTACGCTGCTGTGGATCGGCGTGATCATGTGGCTGCTGATGTGGGCGTTGAAAAACGTTTCGTCTTTGGCGCAGGTTGAACCCGGAAATATCTTAAACGAACTGATCAAATTTATGTTTAAGGTCGGTCTGGCCTATTGGTTTATCGTCGGCGGCCTGCCGATGGTCAAAAACTATTTTATCGGGCCGATCATGGGTTTCGGCGCTACCGTCGCCCAACAGTTCTGGCCGGAAAGATTCGAAGGCAACGTTGAAGACTTTGACTGGGGCGAATGGTCAGACGAAGACTGGAAACGCATCAACGAAGCCGCAGACAAAGCCGAGGCCGAACAAGACAAGAGTTTGCAGGAAGAAGCCCAAGGAAATAAAGAGAGCGTCATTATTGAAGGTGCGGATCAAATCAGCGACGTTAACGCCAATACGGTTGCCGAAGCGCAAAAGAACAAGACCGGAAATTCTACCTTAAACGGAAAGATTCCAGACTTCTCTCTTCCAGGCGCCAGCGGAACCCTGACTTCGGCTTTTGGTTGCCGGCCACGTCCGAAAACCTCCTGTAACGGAAAAAACAACCGCTGCGGCGGCTGCACCGGTTCCAATTATCATAACGGCATAGATATCGGCGCGCCTAACGGGACAGCCGTATACGCAATCGGTTCAGGAAAAATTACCTATGCGACGGACAACACCTGCGGACATTTTGCGCGTATCACTCATGACGGCGGCAGCGGAACATGGGTCTCGGTATATTGCCACATGCTGCCGAAATCGGACAACTACGCGTTGACGTACAACCGGGCAACCAAACAAAAAACCGGCAAAGACGTTCAGATAGACCGGGTTGCAAAATTTCAGCAAATCGGCTTTGTCGGCAATACCGGCGCTTCGGGCGGCAACCACCTGCATCTGGGAATCCGCTATAACGGCGCAAACGTCAATCCGCTGATGCTGGCCAGCGGCGTCATTCAGGCCGGCAATGCAAAGGAATGTCCGAACTGCCCGACAGAAAGCGACCGTACTCCCACGCCGGCAGGATTTAAGAGAGGGGCAACAAAATTCGGCAGCAACGGCATTGTTATCGGTTCCGATCTGGCTGCCGGCGCCGGCGGTTATGATCTGAGCGGCAGTAAAATTTACAGTCCCGAAGATTCTTCTCTTATTATTAAGGTTGAAGACATTAAGTATTCGGGGCCGACCGATATTATGCCAAAATCCGTCATGAACAGCATTTTGGGCGCGACCAAGGCGATTACCGACATTACCGCAGAAAACATGATTCTCGGCGATGCCATTATGTGCTATTCGACACTGGAGCGCGGCGGCGCCTGGGAACTGCTTGACAACTGGTGGCTCAAACTGTACATAACCAACGCCTTTATGTGGATTGAAGGTTTTATCATCTTCTGTTTCGGCTTATTGCTGACGCTGGCAATTGTCTATTATCTGATGGACATGTCGTTCAAAGTCGGTTTTGCGGTAATTGCCCTGCCGATTGTGGTCGGATTGTGGCCGTTTAACATGACCAAAGGCAAGCTGGCGGTATGCGTCAGCATTATGGCCAAGGCGGCGGCGACATTCGCCTTTTTGGCTCTGACAACGACCTATACGGTCGGACTGACCGAAGCCGTCATCAACTGGGGCGACACGCCGGAAGCCGTTGAGGCCGGCAAAGGCGGAATTGCCAAGCTGTATAAGGTTATGGACGCATCAGGCTCTCTCGACAGTAAAGCCACCGATGCGAAAGATTACAGAGCTGCAAACCAGGAAGACCTGGACTATGCATCCTCCAAATTGTCTTTGTTCAGCACGACGTTCGTATTGCTGTTGTTTGCGTTCCTGTATTCGTTCAAACTGGTTCAAAACACCGTGCCGGATTTGGTCAACAAGTTCTTCCCCGACAAGGCGTTCGGCGATACGAGTCCGATGCATCAGTGGGCAACGGCCGCCTCGCGCTGGGTTAAAGATCAGGCGCTGAAACCGGCCGGATATGCGCGCGACATTGCGTTTAACCAAGCCGGAAAAGCCATCAAAGGCCTGCCGGGCAGAGCCGTCGGATTTGCCAAGAGCATGGTCGGCAAAGGCAGCGGAAATTCCAAAACGCTTGCCGGACGCGGAATGCGCGGAGCCGGAAACGTTGCCAAAGGAACCGGCAAAGTTGCTCAGGCCGCCGGCAAGGGCGTTCAGGGAATCGGCAAAGGCTTGTCGGCGGCAGGCAAAGGACTACAGGCCATTCCGGTGGTCGGCAATGTGGTCGGCGGCGCAATGATGGCTGCCGGAAAAGCAACGGAAGCTGCCGGAAAAGGTGTGGAAATGGCCGGCAAGGGCGTTGAAAAAGCCGGTGATGCCGTTAAGAAAGCCGGTGACATGACCGACAAGGCTTATAACAAATTCGGTACCCGCAACAAAAAGTCCGAAGACGACAAGGATAAGTAGGGGATAAGGCGATGAACAGAATACTAAACATATTCAAAAGAACAAGCGTCAGAATCCTGTTTTGGGCACTTTTCATCTGCGTATTCTCTATTTCCGCAGCGCAAGCCGATGATGGCAGCGGCATTTCCATAGGGCTTGACTATCCTAATTATGCGGCCGGGACTCATAGAAGCCAACTTGAAGCTGAGGCTTCAAGGAAAGAAAATTCTACTCCCACTTGTCAAAAAGATGCATATAAATGCTCGCCAAAATGCTATTATGACGAAATTAAGGACAAATGCACTTTCTGTCCGCTGTTTGCCACGTTTTTCCGCGCCGCCAGCGTTATGACGCGCAAAGCGATAGACGGCTATTCCGGCTCGGTTTACAAGGTGGTTATTATCGGCTTTGCGGTTTGGATTGCTCTGCAGATTCTGGCTTTTGTCTCATCGCCGGAAGTTCGCGACCTCAAAGATCTGGTGCTGGCAATCATCACGCAGAGTCTGTTTGTTTTGATTGCGGTCGTTCTGCTGCAATCCGGCGCATTCTCTTTTCTTAACGATGCGCTCAGCCCGATATTCAGTACCGGAATGAATGCGGCGCAAGCAATTTTGACACCCGAGCAGGCCGGCAACAATTCCAACGCCTCTCTGCAAAAGGCAAAAACGACAAACGCTTCCGAAGTTAAAGCCGAAGTTGACAGCTACACATGCCCTAGCATGTCCCAATATAATCTTCCGAGTACGGATAAAGAAGGCGCGCTGCCGACCAAAATGGGCGAAGGAATCCTCTGCACAATGGGACTGATTCAAAACCGGGCGGCGCGGGTTAAGGCTTTGGGCAGCGCCAGCATTTGTTATTCCTGGCAGAAAAGATTCTTTATTATCCCGCTTTTGAACTATCTGTTGGTCGGCATCGGCCTGTGGGTGGGCGGTATGCTGATTTTGCTGGCGGTGCCGTTTATGATGATTGACTCCGTGTTGCAGCTGGCCGTGGCCGGATCGCTTCTCCCGTTTGCCATCGGCGCTTATGCTTTCCGGGCGACGCGGCAATATACCGGAAAAGTCTGGGAGACGTTTATCAACGCAATGTTCGCCTTTGTGTTTGTGTCACTGATTGCGCTGATGGTGACCACCGCGATGGAACAAATCATTACCAACGCAACGGCCGGTACGGATGCCTTGTTTAACGGATACGCCACAGGCGTTACGATGGAACTCATTCTTGATAAATTATCCTGGTATTCCAAAGAATTTCTGGAAGTTTGTTTTGTCTTGATTCTGGCCTGGAGCGTTATCGGCGAGGCAACCGATTTCGCCAAGCAATTCTCAGGCAGCATTACAAGCACCAAAATCGGAAGCTCCATCGGCACAATGGCCGGTTCGTTCACCAAGAGCGCCGCGACCAAAGTTTTGAACAAACCGGTGTCAGCCGCGGCCGACAAAGCCTGGAATCTGACCAAAGCGGCAGGCGCCGGTCTGGCCGGCGGCATTCGTCAGGTGAAAATCAACCGCCAGTCCGACCGTATTAAGAAAAAAGGAACTTATGACGCGGCTACCGGAACTTATACCGTCAACACAAAATCCAAAACCTTGTCCCTGTCGGAAACCGCCGACGGACGCAAAACCGTGACCGAAAGCAAGATAAAAACCAAACGGGACGGCAGAACAGAAACGGTTACCAAAGTCAAAAACAAAAACTTTACCGTCACAACGACAACATACACGGACAAGGACGGCAATGTCACCTCGTATAATGACGAAATCAAAATCAACAGCTCGTTCCTGAACAATATGTTTGAAAAGAACGGCGCCGTCAATCAGGAAAACTACAACAAAGCTTTGGAAGCCATTAAAGGCCAGCCCAACGAAGAACAGCTGATGATTGCCCTGCAAAAACAAATTGCGGCCAAGACTATTCCAAACACCAAAATGAACATGAAAAATCACGCCTATGTTCAGCAAAAAGCCGTCCGCGACAACAACGGCAACATTATCGGCTTTGAAGAACTTCATGCCGACGGCTCCCGAACAATTGTCAAAACGCACATGGTCAACGGACGCATGATGACCGAAATGACGCAGATCGACAACAAAGGCCGCGGCACCAACCTGGCAACCGACGGCGTCATCAACCGCAAACGAACATTCCGCATCAACGGCAAAGTCGAAGACGTCGACATGCAGAACTGGGAATCGTCCGCAAACGAAGAATCCGTCCGCGACACCTACGGATATTCGGCCTATTATGACTACTACAATAAGACCAAGCGTTATTCAAAACTCAACGCGGGTCTGAACACCAGCATTTTCAGCGAAGACGAGATCAGAAACGCCCGCAGTTTCGCAACCGTCGACGGCAATGAGATGGCTTATGCCGGCATGTATGAGTTTAAACGGTACAACGGCTAGAACGAAACGGGATTTTTTGACACAACGGCAATAAAATTTGTACACAAATTGTCTTTTTTTGTACTATTTTCTTGATTAATATTTCGCAATGATTACTATTATCAGCAGATGTTGGTATCATATTGTTGTGAGGAATTCTCAGATGGAAGAAATTATTTTCCCGAATCAAATCAGAATGTATCGCCGCCTGCGCGGCCGTTCCATGCAGGAGCTGGCTGATCATCTGAATGTCAGCCTGTCGGCAATTTCCAAAATCGAAAAAGGATATCGCCGGGTGGATCAGGAGCAGCTGGTGCGCGTGGCCGAATTTTTGGATTGTCCGCTGCAGGATCTGTTCGTCAACGAACAAAATTCTCAGGAAGAAATCGTGCAGGCCTGGCGGCGCGAACAGGAACGCCGCAATAAGATTAACGAAAAAACCGGCCTGAAAACGCTCGGCGCCGGACTGCGGCAGATCCGCAACGACAAAAACCTCACCCTGATCGAAGTGGCCGAAAGCGCCGATATGACTTTGTCCGTATATCACCGCATCGAGATGGGGCAAAGAGAAGTCTCCGAAAAAGAGCTTAAAAACATCGCAAAAGCCTTGCAGATGCCTTTGGACGAACTCAAAAAAGAAATTAAAAGTCTGGATGAAAAAGGTATGCTGGAAGAAATCATTCAGCGCAATGACGCCAAATACAAACTCTTGTCTAATCCGCGCGGTGCAATTGCCTCTTTCGGCACCAGCGTGCAGGACAATTCGCGAGTTTCGGTTTATGGCTCCGCCGGCAATAACGGCAATATAATCATCAACTTTGAAGATGAAATCAAAAAGGTCTTCCGCCCTGCCCAGCTGAACGGCAAAAAAGACGCCTATGCAGTCACGCTGTGTACGCGCCGTCTCGGTTCGCTGCTGCCTAGCCGCTCCATTTTGTACGTCAATCCGCAGGAAGTTGTCAGCGTCGGCGACATCGCGGTTTATTATCTTTCCGAAAACGAAGCCGCAATCGTTTCCGTCCGCGAAGACGATCAGGGCATGCTTTACGGAATCCGCTGGAATCCCGAAGAAAAAATCGAGCTGAGCAATAATGACCTGCAAAAAGTTCACAAGGTTGTTTTTATCAGCCTTTAAAGTTCGGTAGAACCCCGTCAAAAGCTCCGTTTTGCGGAGCTTTTTTTCGTTTTTATTAACCAGAAATTTACATCATTTCCTTAAAATCGGTATTATGGATAAAGTTTAACCTGAAGACAACCGATGGCAGAAATCGACAGAACAGCGGAAGCGCGGCGCAAGGCTCAGCGAAACGGCGAAGAAGATCCGGTCGTCATTGCGCAACGCTTTTTGAATATTTACCGGCAGATTCACATCTTTACGCCGGAACGCAAGGCTGCCTTTAACAAAATGCTGCTGGAACTGCCGGCAGACATCCGCGGCCTGTTCGGCTCGCTGCCGGGCGGCGCCCTGCTTCAGGATTATGTCGACGAACTGGCCGAAAAAGAAGGCGTTGAAAAATCCAAAGCGCCGACCGCCGCAGCCGCTGACGACGAAGAAGTATCCCGAGCCAAAATTCTGGCAACCGCTCTGGCAGAAGCCCAAGCTCAGGCCAGCGCCAAAATACCGACAGGACCGGCCGTAGCCGCGGCTCCGGCGGCAGGCGTAATTGCGGCGGCTCCGACAAAGCTCTCGCTGGACAAAGATTTTGCGACCACGTTTGCGGCGACGCTGGCCGACGCCCTGCAGAAAAGCAACGTTACGCAAAGAGACGACATCCGCAATATTGTTCAGACGCTGGGACAGACCCAGTTGCAAATAGTAAAATTCCTGCAAAACGAGAACTCTCAGCAACGTCAGGAAATGCAAAGCATTTACAAAGCCATCAGCGAATCCGAAAAAAGAATCGCAACGGCGGCAGAACAACCGCAGGCGGCATCGGCCGCGGGCAACAACGAGATTCAGAATCTGATAAAAATTCTGGTGAACGGCCAGCAGCAGCTCGCGCAGAGGCTCGGCAAGGTCGAAGCTGCCGCAGAAGCTGTTTCAGCCGCGGCGCCCGCACAAGTTCCCCAACCGGAACAGGCAACGCTCAACAACGACGGATTTAAGCAAATCGGTCAGGCAATCCTGGCCTCGCAGGAAAACTTCAACAAAACGATTGCCGTTTTGAACGAACGCCAAAAAAACGACACGCTCGAAATTGCCAGGCTGATAAACGAATCTCAACAGCAGATGATGAATTTTATGGTTCAGCACAACACGCTGAATCAAAACTCCGGGAATGCCGCCGCCAGCAACAACAACGCGAACAATATTCAGATTAATTCGGCCGATTATTCGCAGCAGCTGAGTCAGATCGTCGAAAAACTGTCCAACCTGCAAATCAAAGTTTCTCTTCCCGAAGCCGCTCTTCCGACGGCGCAGGCTCCGGCAAATTTCAATTTTGACGGCGAAAAGATCGGAAAAATGCTGCAAGACGCGGTCGCCAAACAATCCGAACTTTATCGCGAGATGGCAAAGGCACAAACCGAAGAACTCAGTTCTATTATCACGCTTGCACTCAAAGAGAGCCAAAAACTTTCAACCCAGAGCCTGATTGAAGCGCTCAAAGCGAATCCGGTCATTGTACAGACGCCCGCCAATACGGTCGACGATGATTTCTCCGTCACCAGCAAACATCCGTTCGTTTTTGAAAACGGACCGATCGGCGAGCCTGAAACAGACGATATTATCGACATTTCGGAAATCACGCCGCCGCATCACGTGCAGACGAATGACAATCCGCCGCATTTGCAACCGCCTTCGGAAACGTTTGAAACAAAGGATGCCCCGCTTGACGAATATGAGACGACATCCGAAGAAATTACCGTTCAGACCACGCCGTTGTTTGAACTGACCGATGACGAACCGGAAAAAACGACGGAATCGGTGCAATCCGAAATTCCGACCGAAGAAACGTTTACCGCAACGAATATTCCGGAAGATCTCGCACCGAAAAAGAAAAAAAAGAAGAAGAAAAAAAAGAAAAAATCCGCAGAAGATGAATTAGTCGGAGTTTTGACGGCTCCGGCTGCGGAAATTGAGTTTACGGACACGGAAACCGGTTTGTCCGGCGAAGATTTTTCGTTGACGACGGACGACGAAGCCGATTTGTCAGCACCGGATGACATTCCAACCGACGAAGCCGCACCTGTTTTTGAGGAAGAAAAAAGCGAAACCGACAGCGAAAACGGCATTTTGGCTGCAATGACCACTTCGGCTCCTCCGATGGAGGCTCTGCCGTCAGACGAAGAACTCGGCATTGACGACGACGGCGACGATTTTGCCGACACGCCCGCGGATGAAAACATCGGCGCCAACTGGCTCGGCTCGGTTGAAGAGGAAAATCCCGCCGAAGTTCCCGAACCTGCTCTGCTCCTTTCGGACAGCGAATTTTCCGCCGACGACTGGGGTTTTGGCAGCGGAGGAACCGATAAGGACATTGAAGCGGAAGCGGTTTCGGCTCCCGTCATCGCTTTTGACGACGAAAACAGTTCTTTTGACAACGGAGAAAACTTTTCCGACGGCGAAGGGGAAGAATGGGTTTGGGAATATGTCGAAGACACCCCCGAAACCGCCAACATCAATTACGGAAACGACAATCCGGAACCGATCCTGCAACAGTCGGCCGTCTGTTGCGGCGATTTGTTTTATCAGACCCCGAGTTTTGACGGCGCGACGATTTCGGCAAACACTTTGCCGCAAGGAACCGTTTATAACCTGAGTATTACGGATTCTGCGGCCGGCGCAGAGGACGATCCGTATCAAAAGGATGTTATAAAAGATTAAAATCAATTTACAAACAACGCCGGCTCAATTAGATTAGAAACATAAGCGTATTGAACGAGGAGCAGAAGATGGAACAGAGTAATTCTTTCAGCAGCGGCAAAGGACGAAATGACGACTTGTGGTATGTCGATAACTATATTTTGTTAAAAGACTACTATGACCGGACAATTTCACGCGTGGCTGCCAGGTGCGTGCGCAAAGGAAACATCGCCATGGAGGAATACGAGCATTACGGATATATTCTTGACCTGCTTGAAGAAATCAGCGAAACCGGCGAATATATCCTCTCTCATCAGCAGCTTTATCCGTATGTCGAGAAGAAAATGGCCGGCGGCATCAACGCGCTCAAAAAAAATCTGTCGGAATTTAAGACCGAACTGCAAAACAACGCTTCCCCGGACATGATTAAACAAGACAAAGACGAACTCAAAAAATTCAAAGAAGCTCTCGGCGCTCAGGACAAATCCGTCGATCCCACGGTCGGAGCCGGCATGTCGATGGATCAGGTGGTCGAAAAGCTGCTTCACAAATCGGAAAACCAGTCCGCAGCCGCTCCCGCGCCGACACCTCAAGGAACAAAACAATGATCTTGAAAAACGTTTCCAGCATCGTATTGGCCTTTGCCGTTTTGGGACTTACCTCCTGCGGAATCTGGCAGAAAAACTCCGCGCAGACGCGTCCTGAAACGCCGATTTACACTGCCAAAATAGAAGAGCCGAAATATCCCGACATTCGGACGCCCAAAGGCGCCAATCAGCTTGATTTGGAAAGTCCGCTGCGCTGTTCGGTCAACTGGAACACCCAACAGATGATTTCGACCATTCCTTATAATCTGACCGCATTTAACATGGTGCGAAACGGCACTAACGATCTGTTGCCGCGGTTTGAAGTGACCGGTTTTTCCTTTGAAACGATGCCGGCCGAAAAGGCTCTGCTCAAATTGACCAAGGAAGCCGGCATCAAGCTGGTGGCGAAAGACGCGCCTTATGCCAGCATTTCCGCCGAAAATCTGCGCGGAGAACTGTCAGAAGTCATCGACATGATTACCGAAGCGGCAGAAATTTATTATACCTACAATGCCAACAACAAAACTTTGCGTATTTCGCGCAAGGCCAACTTCAGCCTCTACGTGCCGCAATCGCGGCCGATTTTGCTGGCAATTCTGGATGTTTTACGCGGTGCTGGAATTACCGACTTTACCGCTGATTTTGACGACTACTCAATCACCTTCAACGCCGATTACGAACTCAAAAGCCAAGTTCTCAATCTGATCAACTATTTTGAAGAAAATCCGATTTTGGTTGCCTTTGACGTGCGCGTCTTTACGCTTTATCCGCACAACGACCAGGATATCGACTGGCAGGCACTGACCAGCGTCTTTGAATTCGGGGCGATCAAAAGTTCGCGCACCGGGGTTCTCGGCCGCGTGTTGACGACCTCAAACGACATTAACGTCGCAACGTTGAACGCCTTTTTGGGACAACAGGCTCGGGTAGAACCCGTCGCCGAAGGAAAATTCGTCGTGCCCAACGTTTGGTTTTCGCGCTTTGACATCGGAAAATGCGCGTCGCGAACGTCAAAAGAAGCGGATCTTTCAATTTTGGCAAAAGCTTCCTTTGAACAAAACGACAAGATTTTTACCGACCTGACTCTGGAATCCCGCGACGGCGAAATAACAAGTTTTGATGTGCGCAGCAAACTTGGCGAAAACTTTTTGATTATCGGACTGCCCAACGGTATTTTCGGCGTAAAGAAACCCAAATCCGAAACAATTGTCTTTATGGTGCCGCGGATTATAAAAACGCTGAAAACCACCAAGCATTTGGAAAACAACCTCTAAACGGCAAAGGTTTTGAAGATGGAAACGGACAACAACGGCTTCAACCAAAATATACAGCAACGGCCTATGCTCAAAAAGGTTAAGAGACCGATTAACCGCATGCCTCAGCGACCGATGGAGTCCGTTCCGGACGAAAATCGCGGACGAACGGAAAGCAGCGCTTCTCAGACCAATCCGCCCACAACAGAAGTTAAAACGGCGGATCCTTTTGCAACGCCTAAAAATCAGGCTTTCAGCAATCCTTTTATTTCCAAAGGCGGCAATAATGACGACGCCTTTAACCTTGACGCCTATCTGGATGAAGAGACGCTTCCCGCCCAAAGCTCTTCGCTTCCGAGCGGCAACATGCAGCGGCGTTTTCTCGGCGAAGAAGATTTGCCTCAGCGACTGCCGAACGAAGTTGCCGATGAAGTGAGCGCCCCCTCCTTTATACCGGCATCGGACATCCCGCCGTATCTGACCAAAAAAATTTTAATCTTGCTCGGTACCCTGCTGTTTTTTGTGGGCATTATTAGCGCCAAAGTCCTTTTTTCGGAAGAAAAAATCGTACGCAACGGTTTGCAGGGCGTGGTTGTCAATCCGGAAGTTCCAAAAGGACGGGCTCGCTGCGGCGTGGCCGAGCGGACACAGGGCTGTATTTTGTATTTAATGAATCCTCAGCGACAGGAAATGCCCGCGCGCGATTTTTATGACCTTGCCGCACAATTGACCGGTAGGCAGCGATTTGTCATTGAAACCGGAAACATGCGTTATTCCAACACCAAAATACGTCCCGGAGACATTGCTCAGTTTAATATTCCGCCGCTGTAGCAGCAGAATGCTCCGTTTGTCGTTTCCCTTACAAAAAACTAGGTAACTTCGGTAACGGCGCGCAGATTGCCGTCGCGGTTGATTTGAACGACACGCAGTTTCTGGTGCATTTCCTCAATGGTTTTTTTGCGATCGATTGTCGGATAGGTATGCAAAATACGATCGGTAAAAGCCTGATATGCGGCTTCCGAACTTTCGGCATGAATAGTGGCCAGACAGTTGTCGTGGCCGGAGCCCATCAACTCCCAAATGGCGCCGGCGTTGCCGGTCGATATCTCACCGCCGATAATCGCGTCGGGCGTAAAACGAACCACCAGATCGATAACTTTGGCATAAGTCAGGGCGTTGGTCTGTTCGGTACGGGACAAAACAATATGCACACGGTTCGGATGCGGCACGACCAATTCGCGCGTATCTTCGATTGTCAAAATACGTTTGTTAATGTCCAAAATCTTAAGCAGGTTGTTTAAAAAAGTCGTCTTACCGGTTGCCGTAGCGCCCGAAACCAAAATATGATCGCCGCGCTTGATGCTTAAGAGCAGGCGTTCATAAGGGTCTTCCGGCTCTTTGATGTCTTTGAGCGGATTAATTTTGTGCAGTTTCTGCCCCTGCGTAAGGCCGTAGTCGCCCAATCCGAAAGCCACGTCATCGGAATGGACGCGGATGGTCAAGGCAATGCCGCCGGTCAAATCGTCATTGTCATACATGACGTTGCGGCCGCAGATTGCCGAAAAACGATGCTCGCCGGGAATTGCGGCATAAACGACCGGGTTGCCCTGAACCGGATCAAAGGGCAGTTCATAGGTATTGGCGATAATATAAAGTAAATCGGTCAGATATTCTTTGGTCAGCTTCTCATCCTTATACATCACCCACGGATACGCCCTTTTGCCGCGCAAACGCAACCAGACCTGACCGGAGCGATTGACCGCCACTTCTTCAATATTATCCTGAGTATACCAATAAGACAACGGCCTCAAAATCGATTCTAATACAGTAAAACTCATTTGCCACTCCTTAAACTAAAACAATGCCGGAACACCGTTATTAGACGATGACGTTTCGCTGCCCGCGTTGGTCTGAGTCGACGATGCCGACATTCCGGCAGACGAGGACGGCGGAGGCGGAGGCGCAATATAGCTCGGCGTCGTTCCTGTCGCTTTGTTCTGCTTGGGTGAGCTGACCAACGGCGCCGGCGCTTTGGCACTTTCGACATCGGCACCGGCATCATAAACAACATCACCGCCGGCTCCGGCAGTGCTGACCGTTTTTTTGGTAGCTTCCGAATCAAATTTAGCCTTTTCGGCAGCCTTCTCGCCATCATCAATAAATACTTGCGGTTTTTCGAGCTGGAGAGAAGAATCCTGATCACGTTCAACCGTTCTTAACCACAGGTCGGTATTGGGAAAGACGATAATACGCGTACCGGCCGGAATATAGGTCATCGGTTTGATGCTTGATTTATCAGCCAGAATCTCATCAAAAATATTGCTCATTTCGTTCAGGAAGTTTTGACGCGCATCATTGGCCGCCTGCTGACGAGGCGTTTCATTATCAGATTCGTTGTCGCTCGGCGCCATAAAATACGATGTGGCACTGGTTAAACTGGTTGTCAAGACCGGCAAAGTATATTTTTTGAACAACTGCTGATCAACATAGCCCAACGCGCCGGCGCGTCCCTGAGCATCGGCGGTCAGCCCTTGGAAAACAAACAATGAACCGTCGGGACGGATCAGACGTTCCCAGGAAATCTGCACGCGGGCAGATTCCGAAGTTGCTTCCGCACTGGCTGTCAGACCTCCCAGCGTTCCCATCAGACGACTTCCGGCCGGAATAATGACGTTGCGCCCTTCTTCGGCATAAACATTGCGTTCGACAAATGCGGTAATCGGTGCGGGATTGTTGCTGTCGATCGGGCGGGCGATTACCGCCGGAATCGGCTTGTCGGCAAATATCATTTCGCTAAGGTCAACCCTCCAGGACGAAATTACTTTGCCGATACCCTGTTCCTCCCAGTCTTTCTGCATACCGTCAAAGGCTTCTTTCCGCATGCCGTTGCTGATTTTTCCGACGGCAATGTTTTTGCGACGTTCAGCCATAGCCGCATTCAAGGCGGCCTGACGCGCGGGATCGTAGCGTTCGCCGGGACCGTATCCGCCGCCGGGGCCGAGATTGCCGGCCGGTCCCGTTCCGGTTCCGTAAGCGCCGCCGTCACCGAACGTCCCGGCAGGGACAAACATTCCGGACGTGTCGGGCTTTTTGACCTCCTCTACACCGATTAAGGTGCCGTCGTCGTCAATAACCAAACCGTCGGGCATTAAGCGTCCGAGGTAATTTCCGTCGGCATCGACTACCGTCTTGTCTTCCAGAATATCCCCAAGATATTCGCCGTCCGGCGTCAGAGCAATCCCCAAAGATTTGCGGTACTGCTTGCCTTCCAGAAGCTTGAGTGCAGGACTGACATCGTCGTCTCCGGCAATCGCTTCGCTGCGAATCGGCGCTTTTTCGTACCAGTTGCTGCCGATACCGCCGATGATATTGCCGTTAGCATCGACGACATTGCCGTTTTCCGTCACTTTGCCGATGATTTTGCCGTTGGCGTCAATAACATTATCATTCTCATCCAAATAGCCGATGACATTGCCGTTTTTATCATAAACGGCCTTGCCCTTGGCGGTGTTGCCGATAATATCGCCGTCTTTGTCAACCACATTGCCGTCTTTGTCGAGAGTACCGATGATATTGCCGTCAGCATCGACCACATTGCCGTTTTCGTCAAGATAACCGATAAAATTGCCATCTTTATCAAAGACCATTTTGCGCTTCGGCTGTGCGGTAATCTTGCTGTAATATTGCAACGGAGAGGCCTGAGCTATCGTTTCTTCGTTTTTGTTTTTTATCTCTCCGGCCTTGGCCAGCTTGCCGACAACATTGCCGGCGGCGTCGGTTACCTCGCCGTTAAACAAAAGGCGGCCTATTACCAACTGCGTCTTTTCGCGAATGTTGTAATCGCGGTTGCCGCGCCCGATGACATTCTGCTCCTTGTCAAGAAGGAAACCACGTTCAACGCGTCCCAGGCTCTGATTGGTAAAACTGACAACATCGCCGTTGCGATTGATATAGCCGATAGCATTATCGTTTGCGTCGTAGACATAAAAATCATACAAGGCATAGCCGACTTTCTGGTCGCCGGAAACGACGTATCCCTCAAAATTGACGCGGCCGACATTCTTGAACTTGTCGTCGACGACGGTTCCGTCGACCAGGACACGTCCCATAAAACGGTTATCCAGATTAAAGGCCACTTTGTATTCCATCATGGCACCGACCGGAATACCGGCTGAGGAATTGACATTGCCGTCGGGCTGCTGATACCCGACAATCTGATTGTTTGCGCCGACAATACCGCCGTCTATTGACGCATACCCCAAAATATCACCGTTGAAAGCCATGGCTGCCCCCGTTTTGAGCACACCGCCGATAATCAAACCGTCGGCATTGCGCAACAAGCCGTTACGGCTGATGCAACCAAGGCTGTTTTTTTCCATATCAAGAACTTTGCCGTCGCCACCGACAATTCCGAAAACACTGCCGTCAGAACCGACAACCGGCGCGGCCGGTGCCAAAAAGCCCAAAATACTGCCGCTGTCGCTCAAAACCTGGCTGTCAGCAAGAACCTTGCCGAGATATACTCCGCGGAAATTCTGAACGTCGCCGCGCGGCGTGACGACACCGATTACCTCGCAACTCTCATTAAGCATGGCGCGATACGGAAGCACAAACCCGCTGACGATACCGTTGTTGTCAACAATCTGTCCGCGCTCGACAACATGCCCGACCTTGGCGCCGGAAAGATTATTGACATTGCCGAGTATATCCGTATAACCGACGAAATTTCCGGTAAAATCGACAGCCATGTTTTCGGCATAAGCCTGACCGGTTTTGGGCTGGTAGTTATTGCTGATCGCACGTTCTGTTTCAACCACAGAATTGTCGGGCAGAATTTTAGCTACAATTCGCAGAGAATCATCCAAGATCAGATTGTCGGCATTGATACTGCCGGCAGATTTTGCATCTTTGGAAACGGCGTAAAAATCGTCTATGGCTTTGGCCGTCAGCTTGTTTTGCCGGTTTATCAGATAACCGCCGCCGGTAACATAGCCTTCATCCAGTCCGCGTTCGTTAACGGCGCGGCCATTGAGGCCGATCATCGAAACATTGACGCCGGAAGGACTATACAAAGGCGCAACGGCTCGAGCTTCACCCGAAAAATCACCGTCCTGACTGAAAACGTAGCCCAGCGGAGAAACCAACAATTGCTTGGAATCCGCGGTCATACGGCTGCCGATACCATTAACTCCAAGAACATCTCCGGCCGAAGAAAAAACCATCTTGCCGCTGTTGACGCTTCCTAACATACGCCCCGACAAATCATACGCCGCAGCTCCGATGACGTATCCGAGCGGAGTACCGTTAAGCGATATGACACTGCCTCCGGGCAACGCATGACCGCGCAGTGCCCCCCTGTAGTCAAAAACCGGACCTGTTGCCGTAATCTGTCCCTGAGTACCGCCGTCAGCTCCGAAGACGACGCCTCGCGCACCGACCAGAGCACTGATCGTTTTGGCGCGAGCCAAATTTCCGTCGGGCAGAACCCGGCCGATATACTTGCCTTTCAAATCAGTTGCGGTTGCCGCAAAATCAATACTATAGCCGACAATTTTACCGCTCAGGTCAACAATTTTTCCGTCGGCGCGCAGCCGGCCGACCGTATTTCCGCCGTCAACGACTTCGCCGTTATAGCTAACAAAGCCGAGATAATAGCCGTTGTTGTCAAAAGCATAGCCGGTTTTGACGATCTTACCGACAATCCGATTTTCGTCATCATATACAAAACCGTTAGCCTTAATTTTGCCGATTGTCTGAGAATTAAAATCGGAAACCTGACCACCGGGAGAAACGCTGCCGATAAACTCTCCCTGCAATGAGACTACCATTTTGGAGGAAATCAACCGCCCCTCAAGCAAATAATCATTGCCTACCCTGCGGTATGCGTAGCCGTCCGGAGTGACGACACCGATCTGCTGACCCTGAAGATTGGTGTACAAGCCGTCACCGGTAATACGACCGACCGTCGTCCCGTCATCAGAATAAACCAGCCCCGGAAAAACGACCGCACCGACAATATTAAAGAAATCGTCCACGACCAAACCGTTAGGCAAAACGCGTCCCAAGACCTGCCCCGAAGCAGAGCGAACGGAACCGTCGTTATTTACCTTGCCGAGCAGACGCGCGTCGTTGCCGATGGCTATGCCCTGAGGAATAACGCCGCCGATTAATTTGCCGTCGAAGCTTACGATCAAACTGTCGGCGGTTACATTGCCGATAAGTTTGTTGTCAGCGCCGACGACCTTGCCGTCGGGAATAACCTTGCCCAAAACTTCGCCGTCAAAATTGATGGCGGTAATTTCCTGCGCCCATGCCGAAGACAAACAGACTGCCAAAAGCTGAGCAAGGATGGTACAGCTCGCAGTTTTCAAAATCATTTTCAATCTTGTCTTCAGGGTCACGGCCTAATTCCTCCGATTTTTGGCAACCTCTTGCAACACGTAACCGGCAACTTTCTTGTCCAAATCGATAAACGAACCGTTGCTTTTGACATAGCCGATATTTTTACCGTCCGCGTCAATCACGCTGCCGTCATACGCCAGCCTTCCCCTGTAACTGCCGTCATTTCCCAAAATGGAGGCTCCGATCTTATAAATCTTGCCGAGAATGCCGTCTTTCAGATCAATGGCCAAACCGCCGGAAAGGCTTCTGCCGATAATACTATCATCTTTGCCGATTATTTTGCCATCAAAAAGAACATAACCCACAACTTTATCGTTATTGCCGATGACGATATCGCCGTCAACCACCTCACCGACAAGTTTGCCGGCAACACTGACGACATTGCCGTCGGACAGCGCCCGCCCGATCACGACATTGTTTTTGTCGGCAACGGCGCCGTCGGGCATAACCACACCAATCGGATTTCCGCCAAAATCAATAACGACGCCCGACTTGACGACGCTCAGATTGTTATCAGTCGCGCCGCCCGGCAAAATAGCAGTAACGACTTCACCTTTGAGGTCGGTAACATCGCCGAGCGAGTTCAAAAAGCCTTTATAATTTCCCCAAATGTCAATAATTGCGTTTTCGGGAATAACCTCGCCGATCACACGTCCTTTGTCATCGGCAATTTTTTCATCATGCGTAACGCGTCCTGAAGTTTTGCCATTGATGTCAACCACCGAGCCGTCGGCAATGACATAGCCGAGGTACGAACCGTCATACCCGACCGCGGCGCCCTGACGAACGACAGCCCCCTGATATTCGTTTTTGTGGTTAAAATACTTGCCGCGACCGTCGATATAGCCGATCCGATCGCCGTAACGGCTGAACACCTCGCCGTTTTGATAAGCGATGCCGACATTTTCCCCGCGCAGATTAATTACCTCGCCGCGCGGGAAAGCGGCGCCGATAACGGAACCGTAAAAGCCAAGGCCTGCATTTTTGACCTTTCCCTGAGAAATTCCTTTGGCACCGTATATGCCGCCATCGGGAAACATCATGCCCAAAACATTGCCGCGGGAATTGCCGATCGCCGTTTCGGCATCCAGAGCAACGCCTATAATCTTATTATTGTTGTCCAGCACCAGATTGTTGGATGACAGCGATGCCGAAGGCTTGCCGTAAATTTTCACCCTGGCGTCGTTATCGACCGGATTAATATAGTCGCCATTAAAGTCAAACGCATATTTTTTGCCGACGACCTTGCCGATGTAAACGTCTTCGTTGTTAAAAACGTCGCCGCCGAAGCCGACACAGCCTATCGGAAGCCCGGCATCGTTAACCACCCTGTTGCGACCGTCTATCCGTCCGAGGTATCTGCCGTCATAATCGACGACGGCGCCCTGACTTGCGACATGACCGACATAATCGCCTTTCTCATCCAAAACGCTGCCGTCAGGGTTAACGCAACCGACATAACGATTGTTACCGTCTTTGACGATTCCGGTATTGTCAACCGTTCCCAAAAAGCGACACTTATTGTCGAACACGGGACCGCGACGCAAAACCTCTCCGGCATAGCGCCCCTCGGCATCCAGAACCGAGCCTTCGGGCGTAATCCGCAGCTTGGTATCTTCGTTGCCTTTCTTTATCAAACCGTCTTTATCCAGATACCCCAGCTGTTTGCAGCCGAAACCGACAACAAAACCGCCGTTGACCATTTTGGCAATGATTTTGGAACCGCCGACATCTTTAACCAAGCCGTTGGGAAGCGCCCTTCCCACAACCTGCTTGGCCGAATTTTCGATACTGCCGTCGTTTTGCAAAATTCCGAGCAACGTTCCCTGCGGCGTAATCGGCAACCGGCTTAGGTTTACCACGGCGCCGATAATGTTGCCGTTTTCATCAAACTGCACTTCTTCGCCGACATAGCCGATGACATTTCCCTGCAAATCGACAATCGTACCGTCTTCAAGCATTTTGCCGATAACGTTGCCGTTAATGTCGAGCAAATTTCCGTTTTCGTCGACATAACCGATGATATTGCCGTTAGCATCGTATGCAACGCGCAGTTTTTTCCCCTGCAAAGGCGAATTTTTGGAAACGATGTTTCCGTTTTCGTCGACATAACCGATGATATTGCCGTTAGCATCGACGACGCTACCGTCAGGCATGACCACGCCCAAAACCTTGCCGTTGGCATCGACCGCCACGCGCCCCGGTTTGGTGATATTGCCGATAACGTTGCCGTTCATGTCTACAACCGTACCGTCAGGCAAAACGCGCCCGATAACGTTGCCGTTCATATCCACGACCGTGCCGTCGGGCAAAACACGCCCGATAATATTACCGTCCTTATCATAAACAAAACCGGTTTCAACCGCACGACCGATAACTTTGCCGTTCATGTCCACAACCGTACCGTCGGGCAGGACGCGGCCGATAACGTTGCCGTCCAAATCGACCACCGTACCGTCGGGATTGACATAGCCGATCAGGTTTCCAAATTCGTCGTAAACGGCGCGACGGTTTTCAGCGACGCCGATGACATTGCCGTCGGCATCGCGAATCATGCCGTCGGAACCGACCCGGCCGATAATGTTGCCGTCGGCATCGCGAACATAGCCGTCTTCGTCAATAATGCCGAGAATCTTCCCGTCCGGTCCGATTGCATAACGAACGGCTTTGGGTGCGCCTGTCTTACCGCCGGCTTCGGAAACGGAAACATTCTCGCACAATTTGCAGTCTTCCTTGGTAACGGCATTGCCGCTGACCGGGACTTTGGCAGATTTGACGTTGCTTTCGCCAAGATTGAGTTCATACCATGAAATGATAAAGTTGTTCTGAACATTACCGGCGATTACGGGTGCCCAGCTCATGGTGATATGACAGGTATCATCACCGGTCAGCGTTTTACCGTCACAGCCGCTCTGAAAAGAAAAACCATCGGCAGGAGGATCTGCCAACTCTACCGAGACGATTTTGACGGCAGCCTTACCATTGGTACCGAGCGTCAAAACGTTTTTTGCATCGGTTCCGAGCACGACCTCCCCCATCAGTACCGGATCGGGCGTGGTGGTCAGAGGAATCTCGCCTTCCATGGTCGAGAACTCTATATTCTGCGCCAAAGATGGTGCGTTGACATCTCCTAAAACATCGGCGTTGTCAGTGAAAACCGGTTCTTCGAAATTATCTTCGACCTGATTACTTTTAATAAGCAGAAACACGCCGAAAACAAATATCAGAAAAGAAGCAACACCAATCGCAAGAATAATGCGATTGGTTTTTTTGATATACTTCTCAGAATGTGTTAGGTTATCTCTGCTCATGTGTTGTATCACTGTGTCCTGACTACGCTGCAAAAGACGCCGTTGCGCCCCAGAACGCTGCAGGTTTTGTCCCCTTCTTCAAGCGTTTTGACAGGCCCGACGCGCAGATGGAACAGTTCTTTTCCCTGGCCGTCGGCCGGCGCGTCAACAGAGAAGAACGGTTCATAGCGCTCTAAATCCGCCTTATACTTTTTGGACAGCCTGCCCCATAACTCTTCGAGATTACCGACATCGGCATCGATTCCCAGCTCAATCGAAATATTGGAATTGCCGCCGTCGGCAAAACCCGAACCGTAACCGTATTGCAGCAAATAGGGATTGGCAAACGCACCGCCGTCGGTATTGGTATTGCTGATCCGCTGCATTTTGGAATAATCAAAGTTTGCAGCGGCGCCTGTTCCGGGTTGATATCCGACATTGACGTTCTGACCGCTGCCGTACTGCGGAACAATAACCTGGCTCTGACCGACCTGAATATCATATTGTCCGGGAACAGCCCCCGCCTGCATTCCCTGAGCAGCGGCTGCCGAACCGGCGGCATTGCCGTAAGGGACTCCGCCTTTTCCCGTTCCGCCGCCATTTTTCTCCGGCAACGGAGCCGAAACTTCCCAGCTCGGAGGCAGATAATCGGCAGAATCAATCGCATATTCAAGACCGGAGGCATCCGAACGACGCAGTTTGATACAAATCAGACGTTTGCCGTTACGCAAGACCAAATCGCCGACGCCTTCAACAATAATCAGGCGATTATCCGGGCCTTTGGTGCGAAAACCGACCGGAACTTCAATCCGTTCGACGATCATGCTGACAACCGGACGCTGCATCATGTTCAGCGCTTTCTTACCAAGGTCGATATACGTAAAGATATCATCACGCCAGACACGTTCGGGAGCAATAACCACGTCGTCGGGATTCGGCACATAAACTTCCAAATCAAAACGGAATTTGGACGGATCCAAAGGAATCGACTTAAGCCAGTCGCTTTTTTGAAAACTTCGGGTATAATTTGCGTCGACAGACTTGCCTCCGGAAACGGTGCCCCCGGTATGAACACCCAAAACGCCGTTACTGCCGTAATTCGGCGTCCCACCGGAGCCATCGTTACCGCCGACAACGTCAATATCAATAATCGAGTTGGTCAGACGCTCGGTATTTACGGCCTCGCTTTTAACATAGAACACGTAGCGGTTACCGGAACGCCCGAAAACGATTACGTTGGTATCGACGCCGACGTTAGCCCCCTTGCGCGGATACAGCATCAGCGAGTTCGGCCCGGAAATCTGCCCGTCAAACGTCGCGTTGTCGCCGATGAAGATATCTTCAATCATCTCCCAGCCAGGAAAGTTAATCAGCGTAATCATACCTTCACGCACCCGGATCGGCAAAACCAGATCAGGAGACCAATAATAACGGGAATAGGCAGGTTTGCTCTGCCCTTCGCCCAAATTCTGCATCGGATCGAGCCAGGCCGCCTGCGTCATACCGAGAGAATTAAACCCGGCATAACCCAAATTCATCGGAGTATAATTTCCCTGAGCCTGCTCGGCGCTGGCATCCATTACCTGCTGATTGACCTGAGCCCGAACAGAACCGAAACACAAAAAGGAGCTCAAAAGCCCGGCGAATAAAAACAAACCTGATTTTTTAGTCATAAAAGCCACTTTCGAATTACTCCACTTTATTATAAGTCAAAGAATACCTGTTGACGGTAAAACCGACAGGATTTTTGAGGCGATCGCCGTATTTGACCGTTTTCCTGCGATAGCCGACATTAAGCGACGCCGTCCAATAATTGACTTCCGGCTTGGCAGAATCCGGATACATGTCGCGCGTCTCATATTCCACCTGCCAAATTCCGTTCGTCAGCTCGTTGACGGAAAGAATCTTGACCTCTCGCTGCAAACCGCGGGTTTTGATAATACCCAACGCTTTTTTGGCAGTATTATTCAAAAAGTCCTGATAAATATTCGGCGCGGACATTTCCTGAATCGCACCGCCCGGCATCCAACGCGCCTCCATTTCGGCAATATCGCGGCTGAAAGAACTCCGCATCAGCACATATTGACGCACAAAGACTTCAGTAATCGCCTTTTGATTACGCATACCCTCGCGGATCGGCTGAATATTGTAAACCTGTTCGGAGCGGTTTTGGAAAGTGAGCAGAAAAGGCTCGACGCGATACAGCGGCAAAACCTGATAAATCGCCAAAATCAAAACGATATTGCAACAAACGCTCAGCGCCGTGATAACGGCAAAGGCGCGCGCCGTCCACAAATATCTTTTCTCGCCGACATTAGCCACAAAAAGCTCGGAAGACTGCTTCAGCGCGGCATTTTCGACCGTCCTGCCGCCAATCAATCTCCGTCCGCCGGGGTTTCCCTCAATTCTTTCCGCCATCAGATTCTCTATCTGTTATATTGTTGCAACAAACCAATCCGGCAAAGTTTTCGGAAGTTCGATTTCCATACACGCGCAGGGCGACAGCTTTAACTCGTCACTGCCTTTACCAATGCCTACGGGTTCCGGCTCATAATACGAGCCAAAGCACCCCGACAGCAGGAATAAAACAAGCAATAACAAAACTCTAGAATATTTTTTCATCAGGAAAGGCCTTTCTTTTCCATAATATATACTTATCCGGTTATTATGAAATTATACTCTTTTAGTTTAAATGTCTAACAGGTTAGCTATACTTATCAACAAGTTGCAACGCTAGAAGATGTCTACCTCGGTCTGAGAATAACGCGTAACGGTAAAGCCGAGCGGATTAATCAGGCGACGCCCCATGAAAACGCGGTCGCGAATAAAAGCGGCGGTTACCGAAGCCGTCCAGTAACGTACGCGGAGCGTTGCCTCTTTTTGAGCCTGATTGCGGTTTTGTTCGTCATATAAATCATAAGTTTTAAAATCGACTTTCCAGACCGGAGAACGCGCGCCGCCCTGACGAACTACGGAAATAATCTCCACCTCGCGCACGAGAGCCTGCTTAAACATGTTTTCCCAGCGACGGCGAACATCTTTGGAAAATTCTCCAAACACCTCGGGCGAAGACAAAAAATTTACCATCCCTCCGCTCATCCAGCGGGAACGCATCTCCTTAGGATCATTGATAACCGTGTTGCGGGTAATGACGTACTGACGAATAAACGTTTCGAGCAGCTTGTCGCGCGAGGGCATGTCCATGGCGATCGGCTCGTCACGGACAATTCCTTCCGAAGTATCCTGCCGGATAATCAGAAACGGCTCAACGGAAACCATCGGAGCCAGCCGGAACAATGCCAATGCCGACGCAACAAGAAACAACATCGAAAAAATCGTCGTTGCGATAAACAAGCGGGAAAGCCACAAATAGTAATACAGCTTGAAGCCCTCCGCTTCCCGCTCGATTTTTTCGATAAACTCGGGCGATGAGGCCGCGGCATCTTCGATTGCCAGCGTCTGTCTGCCGTTTTGTATTTGACCTTGCACCATTAATCAACCTATCCGTTAATAGTTCGGACAATACGGTTCAAGCCCCCGTTGAGCCTTTTTCGCGTCCTTGTCCAGACTTTTGGTAAACCTGTCTGCAACTTCTTCATTTACTTTAGAGCTTTTTATGTCTTCGTCAAGATGATTATCTTCATCCACACCGGCAGAAATAATCGTCGTCTCCTCGCTGTCTTTCTGCAAAGCGGCAATCATGGATCGGATAATGTCCACCCGCTCCCGAACAACCTCGTTGTCAGCGACGTCGACTTCGCCGATATCGCTCAAAGCCCGAGAAATTTTGCTGTTTTTGATGTCATCCAGCTTTTGACGAACCGTGTTGTAGTCGCTTTCCTTCGACAAGTCAAAGTCGGCGCTCGGCGTAAAGCCCTGGCTCTTCAGAACGTTAAAGAACTCCTGCATCATTTCGTCATAATCCTTCTGCGTCTCCTCAAGGTTTTTACGCTGTGTCTGCTCATTTTCGAAAAAGGTCAGAAAATCTCCGGCCTGATTGCGACTGAGGGGCGTCTGATCGTAAACCGCATGCAACATGTTTTCCTTGGCGCTCAGTTCCTTGTCCGTGTGCTTCTGCTCATGCACGATTCCGTAAAAAGCATTATACGCGGCCTGACGAAAATACGGCGTGCCGTTTTCGTCGGCATCAAGCAAAGTCCCGAGTTCGCTGTACGGACAATCGCTTTTTTCCGCCTTTTCAGATCCGAAGAACAGCGGGAAAGTAATGTCAACATCCCGCAAAACGTGGTGCGGGCGCCCCGATTTTATCTCTATTCCGGCGCAGACATTCAGATTTCCGCCGCCGCTGCCTTTGATATAGTTTCCTTCGGCATCAACATCCAAAACAATTGCGGAATCCTTAACCTTGCAGGGCAAGACGCCGCCGCGGTACAAAGCCACCGCTTCGCAGCCCCGGTTGAGCGCGGCTTTGAGATCCAGCGATTTCTCGACAAATGCGTTGTCTTTGAGGAGGTGTTTCCAGATTTCGGGGATTTTTCCGCCGTAGTTCAAAAAGTCTTCTTTGATTATCGCGCCGCTTTTGGTTACGCCTTCCGAATAAGGCGTAACGTTCTGCCAGTCGACTTCGTCAAAATGGACGGCCTCGCGCAACGGAGGCAGCCTGATTTCAAAAATGGCCTTCGGCGCTTTAAGATCACGCACCTTGGCAGTTGCTCCGACAAAATAATCCTCCTCTTCGGCCGTCGTATCGGCTTTTTCCAGTTTGGCATAAAGCCGGATATTGTCCACGGTTTTAATTCCGGCAGCGGCAACGGTCAGTGACATCGCCTTGATGTCGTTAATCATCGACTGATGAATCTCAATCACTTTGGCATGATTGGCCGCGTCATACAAATCATCGCCAAGGTTTTCAAACTGTTTTTGCGCCAGAGCAATTCGCGCATCCACCTTATTATACAAATCATCAAGAGCCTCTCCCGCGGCACGGTCGACATTTTCGAAAATAACCAACGGCGTCATCAGCGGATTGGCGGAGGCGGTTTTACCGATAACTCCCAACAGCGCGGTTTTAACGTCTTTGCTGTAAGAAACGTCCAGTTCGCTGATTTTATCCATTACGGAATCGCTCTTTTGGAGTTTGGCGGCTCTGATGCGATCCAAGAGCGAAGTAACTTTTGCCGGAGCGCCGAGACGATAAGACGTGATTTCCTTATCCAGCGTCGCAAGCTCGTTTTCGAGCGTTCTCAACTGAGAATTTTTCTTGTCCAGTTCCTGTTTGACCTCGTCAATTTCGGAATTTTGTTTGTTAGCTGCCGTTGAACTGCTGAAAACGAGGCTGTCGGAATCCGCATCCGCCACCTTACGCGTTTCTTCTCCGCCCTCATCGGCAACGGCATAGCTTCCGACCGGGAAAGTCGTTTTATGCGTAACCGTTGCCTGCATGGCGTTGACAGCGTCATCCTGCGCCTTGTTGCGCAGATCGCCCAATTTGTCGGACAGTTCTTTCTGTTTGACGTCAAGCGTTCCCATACGGCTTAAGATATCCTGACGACGCTTTTGCAGGGAGGCCAATCGACTGCCGCGAGCCGAATTCTCGCTTTCAAGCTCTTCGTCCTGTTGTGCGGAAACGGCCGAAAGTTCCTCGGTCAGGCTGTCAACCGCGCTTTGGACGGCCTGCTGTTTTTTATTGTCGCTTATTTCTACATCTTTATTGCCCTTCAGACGCTCGACAACCACCGCCAAAACATCGTTTTTGGAATAAGATTTCAGATAACTGCGGATATTGTCATATTTAAACTGTAGATATTGATTATAAAAAGTCTTAACATCGGTCCAAATCGGCTCTTTTTGAGAAACGATGCCCCACTTGTCCGGCGCGTCGACCAGCAAATGCGCGGCTTCCGAACCGATCTGCCATGAAATCATGGCCGTCTCCCGCGCTTCTTTGGCGCACTGTTCCTTTTTGTTGCTGCTGATGCTCTCGCCGCCGCCGGCTTTGATAACCTGATTGCCCTTCCCGGTATCACTGATATCCGATAAGTCAACCGTGTCAAAATCGACGTCAAGAACGGCGGCGTTTTCTCCGGCATCCGAAATTGTCTGCGCGGCTTTGGTCGTTTCATAGGCTTCCAATGCCCAGCCGGAAATTCCCTTGCGAATGTCGGCATTGTTAACTTCAGCACCGAGGCTGCGGCCGGCCCAAGGCGTCTGCGGGCTTGAATAACGCCGGCCGAGGTAATTCAACGCGCATTGATCCGACTTTTTGAGAGAATCCAACGCGCGTTTATGCGCCTCCTTTACCTCTTTGACGGTTTCGGCGGCATTTCTGTACTCCGGCAGCTTGACGATCAGATTGTGAACAGTCATAGCTTCGTCTGCCAACTCGGAAAGCGGCGCTATCTTGTCGAGTTCGGCCATTTTGTCGGCAGCGTCGGTATACGGATGCCAGGAAGTGTCTTCCGGCGCCATTACAAAGCTCAGCGTATTGTCGACAACCTGCTGCGAAGCATTGCCGGAGAGCTTGCTTTGCACCTCAATGTCGGCCAAAGAAGTCGCCGCCGTCCCTGACATTCCGATCTGGGCGAAACCGACACTTTGAACCGAGGCATTATGTGCGGAAGCATACATCCTGCCGTCGACAGGCAACAGACTGCTTTGTTGTTGCGGCTCCTCGGAAGCGTTTTCCGATGCTGTATCCTCGCTGACGACGGGCGTATCCTCATATCCTTCGGTATAGCTGCCCGGTGTGCCGGTTCCGATAACTTTGACGGCAGCCAGCTGTGCTTTCAGAGCGGTTACTTTCAAAAGCATTTCGTAAAGATTGGCCGTTGCTTCCAGCGCCTTACCTTCGACAAAAGCAGAATCGTTGTTGCCGTCGGGAGACGGAATGCCGCAATTGGTTCCTTCGCCTTTGATACATTTTATACTGTCCTCGACGGACGGCTTGAGAGAGGTTTCCAAATCACCTTCAAGAGCCAGGGCCGCCGTATAAATTTCCATCAGACTGTCACGATAGAAGCTCTGACGATAGGCATCGTATTTTTGGGCGCCGGCGACGTCCTTTTTGGGATTGACGGGGTACTGCAGGAAAAGCAGACGCGTAATTTCTGCCACGTCGTCCGGCTTGGTCATTTTGAATTTATGTCCGAGATAATTACAGTCGGCAATTTCTTTTTGTCCCGGATTGGTGCCGCCGACATCAAGCAGGCTGGTCAACTCGCCGCTGTATGCAGCCATAACGGCCGTTTTGGCATTATTAAGCGTATTCTCGGTGGTATTAATCGTTTTTTGAGTCGTATGCGCCAGATGCGCGGTGCTCTTACCGAGCGAGATCGGGGTTTCGGTCGGTTTGATAACCGGATAAGAATCTATTGCCAGCTGCGGGAAAAAGAACGCTTCGGCCACCTGAAAGACCGCCGTCACGACGAAAACGAGGAAACTCAGCAAACAAATTTTCACTATTTTATTCATAATAAATTTCCTCCTAGAACATCCCCGACGCGCCGTTTTTGAGATTGTCGCCCAAACCTTTTGTCACACTGCCGAGTTCACCGGCGACGGCTGAAGCCTCTTTGGCCGTGTTGCTTATCTCTGCCGCCTTGTCTTTGGCGGCTTCAAACCCGTCTTTTCCCTTCTGATAGGCGTTGACAACCTTTGAAGCGGCATTGTTCAAATTGTTTTGCAGCTTCTGCGCTTTGCTCCTGGCCATTTCGAGCGCGCTTTTACGATTTTCGGGATCGGTGTAGCGGCAGATGTCAAACTTATTGTCCGCGGCGGACGTCTTCAATTCATGCAAACCGTTCAACTCTGCGATTGCCTGAGTTTTTATCATGGCAAGGTTCAGACGAATGTAATTCATAATAAAATTCATCTGTTCGCCGAGAACTTCCGTATTGACACCGGAAACTTCGGATTCTCCGGTCATAGTTCCGGCAACGCCTTGTTTGGCCTCAATTTTGTCTTTAGAAGTGCTTTCTTTGAGTTTGACATCGCCCATGGCAACCTGCATGCCGCCGTCCAAACTGTCATTAAGCGCTTTGGAACGATTTTTCTTCTTTTTCTTTTCGACGGCAAGATCTGCCTGTTCTTCGGCTTTCAAAAACAGCTTGTCCTGTTGTTCTTGTATGACTTCTTTGGCCGAGCGAGATTCTTTCTTGTTGTCTCCGTCTTCAAGAATATCTTTCAGCTTGATACTCAGATCGGCAACTTTCTCGGCTTGCTCCGCCAGTTTATCCTTATATTCGCTCTCAAGCGTTTCCGCCGACGATTTCAGATTATCAAGCTGGTTCGCCAACTCTGTTTCGACCTCTTCAAGCGCCTTTTCCTGTTCGCTCATGAAAGACTGCGTCTCACTGCTGATATCACCGTTTTTTTCGGCGTCTTCGGTCATGCGCTTTTCATTAAGGTTCAGATTGGATTGAATATTTGCAATTTTGGCCTGTGCCTGCTGCTTGAGCAGTTCCTGCTGTTGCTCGATTTCTTCAAGCTTTTGCTTTTTTTCTTCCTGCGTTTTTTTCATCTTCGCGGTTTCCTGCGCGATTTCTTTGGAAACCATCGCCGCCTTGTATTCCTTACTGTTAAGGACGGCATCCTTGGTTTTGTTATACAAATCCATGGCTGCCTCATACTGTTCTTTGGCAAAGGCAATGCCCTGCTTGGTATATTTAATGCCGTCGCCGACAAACTGACCGACCTGCGAATTGGCAACCCACTCCATGGCTTTTTCGCACTTGGATTTCATCTTACCGAACCACAGGCTTACTTTGCTTGGTTCTTTGACCGGATCAGCCGTTGCCTGCGCCTGAACTTCTGGCGTAACGGACGGCACTGCGCCAAGCATCAGAAGGACAATAAAAAGACCAAGCAGTTTTTTCATTATTCTTCCTCCTCCTCAAAAAGTTCGGCACCGTCTTTTTCCTGAGAAATCAGACGGGCGGCTTCCAAATTTGCAATCCGGGCCTCCAGTTCCATAATCTTACTGATATTTTTGGCAATATCCTTGTAATTGGGCGCAACCTTATCCTGAATTACCGATTTTTTGTCCTTGGCCATAAGAGAACTCAACGCTTTTTTAGCCAACTTCTGAGCGGAACCCGATTGGGCATCTTTGTTCATTTGCGCCCGCACGGCTATTGCTTCGCCATAAAGCTCGACGGCATATCCGTTAATAATGCCGTTGATGGTGTCGGCCGCATCGACAGCGCTTTCCGCTCCGCTGCCGGTGACCGTATGACAGTAGACAATGGGCTGAATCATGGTATCGGGCTTGTTCAAATCATATTCGATCTTATGCGTTTGGGCATAGCTGTCAAGACAGCCCGCAATATCAAAAGCCCGGGCGGCTTCGATCCGGAACGCGAACATAAAGGCAAGACAAATTATACTTGTTTTATTTGACATTCATCTCTCCTTTCAGGCTGTCGGTTTCCGTTTCGAATCCCTTGCGCACGGGTTGGCGGGCGGCTCGCAATGCGTTCAATTTTGCTTCGTCTCCGGCTTTGAGCTTTCCTTCAAGCTCTTCCTGACTGATGTGTTTCGGGCGCTGTTCCGACAACTCTTTGGCTTTGGCCGCGTCCATCATTTTCAGCTGCTCCCGCAAATCGTACGAACTGCTCAATTCCGTTTTTTCCGGAGTGTCGATTTTGATATCTTCAGCCTTGCTCAATATCTCCTGCGGCGTCAAAACCGACCCGGCAGTCAAATCTTCCGGCACGGGAATCTCAGCGTTGACTTCTGTTTGAACGGCATTCTCCTGTATCAGGGTATTCAGGGCAGACAGGGTATCGGCCTTGATTGAAAGCGGTCTTGCGGCGGCTTCCGAAGTCTGCTCTGCAGCCTCTGTCTTTTCTTCCGGTTCTTCGTATTTTTCGTCCGTCGGTTCCGCCTCATCGGCAGTCGTCTCCGTCATATCTTCTTCTTCGGAATCGGCGCCTCCGTCCGAACCGGAGACTTTTTCTTTGGCTTCGGCAATTTTGGCCTCCGCCGCCCCTTTAATTGCGGCGGCCCCTTCTTTGATGTCGTTGATATCGGATTTTATTTCGGACACTTTTTCTTTGGCTTCGTCAACTTTGGATTTAACCTCTTCCACTTTGGCCTTAGCTTCGTCTATTTTGGCTTTGGCCTTGTTTACTTTGTCTCGAGCCTTCTGATATTCGGCTTTTATCTTGTCGGCTTTGGCCTGCAGTTTATCCTTCTCGGCTTTGACGGCAGCTGCTTTTTCCTTGGCTTTTTCCAGCTTTTTCTGCATTTTTTCAGCCTTAGCCTGATACTTTTCGGCTTTTTCCTTTATGCGCTGGGCTTTGTCTGCCGCTTTCTGCACGGCTTTGGCATCGCCGGGAATACCGACTTTGGCATTCATGTATTCGCTCATCTGAGAACTGACGTCTTCCTGCACCTGTCCAACCTGTTCGACATATTCGGTTCCCTTGTCAATCAGGTTAATCGCATAGTCCGTAATCGCCGCGGCATTTCGAACTCCCCAGACGAGGCAGGAAAAAAACGACAATGATAAAATGACGCGTCTATCCATTGCTTCCTCCTCCGTCCGACGCGGCGGCAGTTTCTTCCTGCACCTCCTCGCCGTTATTTTTCATTTCCTCGGAGATCTCGCGATTGGAAATATTGTTAAACATCGTTTCCAGCGAATCGAGCATCAGGGTGGAAGAATAAACGTCCAGAAGTTTTACAATGTTTTTGGCATTTCCTGCCGTCACTTTGCCTTCCTGTTCTTTTTTGCCGTGTTTGTCGGTTTTGAGTTCTGAATTGCCGTTTTCATCGCCTTTATCAACAAAGTCTCCGGCGTCGGCCTTATATTTTATGGCCTGCTCGTAATAAACGCTGCTGCACTCATGCATTACCTTATCCCGCGTTTCTGTAACGCTCTGTTTATACAACTGGCTTCCATAAGTATCGGAAGCGATCTTGTCAAAACATTCTTTAATTTTGTCGACGTTGCCGCCGTCTTCGGCTCCCAAACCGCAGCGCATTGCCAATGTTCGGCTACAAATAACAACCACGCCGTCCGAACCGGTGCCGTCATCCAATCCGGCTTGAGCGGTTCCGGCAAGGCTCAAAAAAGCACCGAACAAAACGGCGGCAATGGCAATCCTATTCCTCATCATCTTCCGCGTCCTCCGGTTTGAATCGATACTTTCCGTAGTTAAGATAGCTCTGCAAAGCCAAACGGGAACTGTACAGTTGCAGCAGATCATTCAACTGCTCGTCCACGACTTTGTTAAATTCCACCAAATTGGCCAGCGCGTCCTGTTCTACGCCTTCCGGCGCTTCGGCAATCGGTGCGACTTTATTGTCATAAAAAGTCTCCGCCTTGTTGGCTGCCCGATAACTTTCGGCAATCATTGCGGCGGCGATTTCCAGTTTTCCCTTGCGATATGTCAGAGGTGCATCGCGACCGGAATATTCCTGAGCCTTGGAACTCTCCAGGTTAATGTCCAGCAGGCATTCGTCAACCGTACCGCTCTCTTTGACTTTGGAGGAGCTCAGGCCGCAATACATGCAAACCGTGCGCGGAAACAAACGGGTGTTGTTGACATCGCTGCAATCGTCAGGCAGTTCCGCCGCATACGCAAAAGCGACCGGAACGGAAGCGTTTATGCGTGCGCCGCCCTCCAATGACGAAGTCGTAAACGTGCGGCGCAGTTTTTTTCTTTTGGTTGCGTCAACAGCAGGCTGCACCGTCTTTTCAATAGTCTGAAACGTCGACGCTTCTTCGGAATCGGTCTGTTTCAGCCGAGACTGTAAAGCCGCCTTGCTCCCGACGCTTTCTTTGACCGCAACCGATTTTTTTGCCGAAACAGTTTCGCTTACCGGGACAACCTCTTTAACATCCGCCAAGGCGGCATTGCCGATTTCTTTTCCGTTAAGAGTTTCGACATCGGCAACAGGTTCTGCAACTTCGGCGACCGCTTTCGCCGAAATTTTCTTCGGCATTTCGGCAGCCGTAACATCAGTCTGCATTATCGCCGTAACTGCCGCTTCGGAATCGGCTTCAGGCAGTGCGGCAGAAACACTGCCGACACCTCCCGCAACAGACGAACCGACAGATGTGCGAACACCTGCACCGGTGCCGCCAAACGGACGGCGCGTGGTTGAAACGACGGCGGAAGATGCAACAGCAGGCTTTGACTGCACTGCGGCGGCCGTATTGCCCTGAACTCCGGACGACGTCTGTTCGGCGGCGGACACCTCAGTTCCGGCAGACGGCGTACTTTCCGCAGAAGCATTATCCTGCCCTATACCAAGCTTATCGCTTACCGAGCCGATTTTGCCGTTGACGGTTTCTTTGGCAGCATCCGCCATGTCTTTTGCAGCCGCAGCAGTATCTTTGGCCGTCTGGATGCCTTCTTCCGCTTTTTCTTTCAGCTCTTTGGCCTTGGCAATGCCTTCGTCAAGCTGCGCTTTGTATTTTTCGTAATCTTTCTTGTATTTCTCGACCTTTTCCTTATATTCCTTTACCTTGGCTACTTTTTCTTCGATTTTCTTCTTGTTTTCCAAGACATATTCGGAAACGGCCTTTTTGGCGGTACCAATGGCTGCGCTGGTCTTTTTGGCCGTATTCATGGTGCTGACCACAACCTTGCTTTCCTTAAGGTTGGTAAACCAGTTTTTGATCGTGCTTTTGGTATTTTGGCTGTCGGTAACCGGGATCTGCGCATGAACAGATCCGCAGAAGACAGAGACCATAATCAACAAAGCGAAACCCAACTTCATTTTCGGCTTTTTATTCATCACAGTCCTCCTGTCACAGTAATTCCTTATATTTTTTATCATAGCACAGATTCACGTGCAAATAAACGGTTTCGACCCCTTTGCCTAAATATTTAAATATTTTGTAACAAAGTTTTCTTCGCCGTATTCCTTTATCAACTCCTCAACCAAAAGAACGTTTTTACGACCGGAGTTATAGAGCCGCAGATAAGGCCCCAGACCGCTCAAATCAACGTCAAGAATAACAGATTCTCCGGTAGCCGGCCTTGAGAGCAAAATGGCATACGGAAAATCGCGATAGGTTTTGCCGAAGATAAAATCCGTCTCGGCATTGGTCAGGTTCCAGTTGACATAGTCTTCCGGCATCGCCTGCGGGTTGCGGAAAAAGATAACGGTCTGGCACTGGCCGCGAATGACCTCGCCGACGCCGAGCTTGTCGATGATGTTGGGCTGTTGGAACGCGCAAAGATAAGCCTGGCGCTTTTTACGTCCTTCCTGCAAACCTATGGCGAAGTAATCGCGGAACATCGGATGTTTGAGCATCGGCGCGGTTTCATCGATCATAATCAGCGACGGCACGCCGGTCTCGCCGGTTTCGGACTGAATACGGTGCATAATATAGCTGATGACGGCCGGCGCCAGCGTCTCATCTTCGAAAATATGCGTAAAGTCAAAGGCCATAAAGCGTTTGGATTTCAAATCCAAACTGTCGGTATCGGCATTGAAAATATTGCCGTACTGATCGGGATTAACCCATTTGAACAATTCGCGGCGCATATTGCCGGTCGGCGAGAAGCAGCTCTTATAAAGGTTGGTCATACGACGCTCGTCGGGACGCAGATAATCAAACGCGGTCGTAACGGCACGGGCAATTTCCTTTTCGGAAACGGCGTCGTCAACCAGCGTGATCGCGCGCATCCACCGGCGCAAAAAGGCGCGGTTGTTGACGTTGTTGTCACAATCGAACGGATTGAGCGAAACGTTTTTCTCATCGCCCTCAAAGCCAACATAGGCGCCGCCGATGGCGCGGGTAAAGATTTCGGCACCGCGGTGACGGTCAAAGAAGAAAACCTTTAAGTCGGGGTGACGCATTGCCTGGCCGGCCAAAAACGTCAGCAAAGTCGTTTTACCCTGGCCGGTCGGACCGATAATACAGCAGTGCGCCACGGCGGAATCTTCCGCCGAAACGTGGAACTGGAACTGGTAAGCCGAACCGGAAGTGGTGCGAAAAATGCTGATTGCGCCGTTGCCCCAGTCGCTCTTGCCGAAACCTTCGGACGGCTTTTCGAACGAAATGGCGGTTGCCACCACGCGGGACAGATAGCGATATGTCCGCGGCAGAGTGTCATAAGTCGGGAACTGATTGAAGAAAGTCGCCTGCGTAACCCAGCCCTCGCGCACCGGCGTAACGCCGAACAGACGACAGATACGCTGCACCTCGCTCTCGCCGAAATCGATCTCTTCCATACTCTCGCCTTGCAAAATAACCGCCATGGCATATTCGGTCAAAGACTGATGGTTGGTGTCGCTGTCTTCAATCGAGGCCAGAACCTCGCCGTACTGGTCGATAACGTCGCTTGAAAAGCTGGTCATGGTTGCCATACGCTGCTGTTGCATCAGAAGAGCGCGGGCATGCGGCTTGAAAATCGGACGAACATTATGCAGCAACGTCAACTCACAGTCTATCGCCAGAAGCGAGGCAACCATGCCTTCGTCCATATAGTCGCCGGAAGAACGAATCCCCATAACAACTTCATAACGCTCTTTGTCACCCGAAAAGAATTTGATGACGCCGTTTTCACCGGTAAAATGAATATGATCGGCAGTCAGAAGCTGATTCATGTGTGCGCCCTGAGCGCCGTTTACTTTCGGCATCGGCTTGGAGATCGGACTGCATATGCGCGCATAAACCGACAACGGACTGTCGGCGGCATCGCTGCCTTCGGCCTCAAACAGCGTGGTAACGCCGTATTCGTTCAAAGTGGCAATCAGCGCCTGCGACGCATAGTTCAAATCCTTAAGATTGTCTTCGCGGTCGGCAACGCTCAAAACGATATAGTGCGAGTTTTTGTAAACACGGTCGAGATTTGCCGCCCAGGTTTCGGAAATCGTCTCAAGCAGAGGATTGTTAAACTCGCCTTTTTCCTGCACCATCGGTATCCGCTCGCGCAATGTGATAATCCGGCACGTCACCTGCAAATCAGACATGCCATCAATCCAGGCTTTGCGGGATTCCTGCATCGACATAACCTTTTCATCGGTCACAAAGGCAAGATCAATGCCCTCAACCTTAAAAACGCGCGCCAGCGAACCGTTATAGCAACGAATGGTCATGCCGTCGGACAGGAGTTTGTCAAACGGCAGAAAATCCGACACCCGGGATTCCCGCGGCTGCGGCAAAATGTAATATCCCAGCTTGGTCACCCAAAAGCCGGCAAAAGCCGCCGCCGAAACAAAACCGATAACGGCAACCAGGATTTCAAGGCTCGACAGTCCCTGCACGAAAGTGCTAAAAAAATCAAAATCAGGGTGCAAATTTGTTCCCCTTCTCTTTATAAAGGTTGACAGATGTTTTGGCGCTCTGACCATAGGCCTGAATCATTGCCGAGATATGAGGCTCTTTCACCCCGATGGCGACACAAATAACATGACCGACGACCAGACTAATCATGAAAAACAACGGGTTAACATCCAAAGTTCCCAGGAACATGAACATAATCGGGAACTGAATCCCCATGTTGAGCATGGTGGGCAGAAACGGCCCCCACAATATTTTTGGCGGATTAGCCACCGCTTTTAAGATAATTTCCCGCATCTTTCAAGTCTCAACATTTAAGATTTATTTATGATACATCAGTGATTTATTTATGCAACGCTTAAGCTCATTTATCCATTGCTTTTGTGCACAAACGCGAATCAAAGAGGTATCCTTGTCTATATACGAGAATACCTCTTTTTTATGAATAATGAGTTAACTTGTAATTTGTGATTCGTGATTCGTGATTTGTGATTCGCGGTTCGTTAATCCTGCACCTGCTTGCGAAGCTCGGCTTCGCGTTCCTGCGCGTCATAATACGACTTCTGAGCGCTGTTGCGGCGCTTGATCTGGTTTTCGAGCTCCTTTTGGGCTTTGCGCAGGGTTTCTTGTTTTTGCGCAAGTTTATCGGCCGCAGCCTTGGCGGCGTTAATCGTTTCCGTATCATTATACAATTTGGCCTGATCAACTGCCCGGTTTACTTCTTCCTGTGCATTTTTAACCTCGTTCTGAGCAAGGTTCAAAGCCGAACGGGCACCGGAAATTGCCGTTTCCGCCGCCGCCATTTCCTGCTCATAATAGCTTTGCAGATACTGCGCCTCGTTCAACGACGCCGAAACCGACGCTTTGGCCAGTTTTTCGGCTTCCGTTACACGCTCTTTGACGGCGTCTTTGGCTGCCGCAGCTTCGTTTTCAGCCAGTTCGGCGCGCTTTTGAGCCAACTCGGCCGCCCGCCGGTCTTCGGCAGAACCGGTTGCTTTGGCCTGAGCGGCCGCCTGCGCTGCCGCCGTTGCCGCTCTTTGGGCGGCAAGCTCTTTGGCCTCAGCAGCTATCTGAGCATTTTCAGCCGCGGTTTGAGCCTGACCGGCTTTGGTTTCGGCAGCCTTGGCGCGTGCCGATGCGGTATTGTTGCGCGCATATTCCTGCCGCAGGCGTTCGGCCTGCTCGTCTTCGCTTTCCATTTGGCTGATTTTATCCTGCGTCAGACCGGAATCCCGCTCAGCCTCAAGCTGAGCCTGTTTTACCTTGGCTTCATTTGCGGCTTTCTCGGCGGAAGCCTTGGCGGCCTCCTGCTCGGCAATCTTCTGCTGCGTCTGTTTCAGCGCGGTTTCTGCCTCTTTTTTCTGACTTTGCAGACGTCCGACTTCGCGATAGTCCTCGTCGCTGCCGCTTTCCTGCGCTTTTTTGATTGCTTCCTGCAATGCGGCATCCGCTTTGTTGACGGCATCCTGCCGCGTACTCAGTCCGGCCTTGTTTTCTGCAATGGCTTTGTCGGCCTGCTCAATGGTCTTGGCGGCATTTTCCTGCACTTTTTGAGCCTTGTCAATTCCTTCGCTGACAGCGCCGCCGCGCAGAGAATCCGCCTGCTGCCTGGCGGTATCCGCCTGGTTGCGCGCTTCTTCGGCAGCTGCTTTTGCGCTGTCGGCTCTGGCCTTTGCCGCATCAGCCTGGGCTTTGGCGATATTTGCCCGCTGGGCAGCCAGTTCGGCGGCACGTTTATCTTCAACCGTTCCGGTTTTAGTTGCTTTTTCCTGCGCTGCCCGGGCGGCTTCGTTCAGTTTGTCGGCTGCCTGTTGTTTGGCCGCGGCGTCTTTTTGGGCATTATTCGCCGTACTTTCTTTGTTGCGGGCTGTTTGTTCAGCGCTTTGAGCCTTTTGAACGGCAGACGTATATTCTGTTTGGCCGGACACAACCGGGGTTGGCTTATTGGCTGCTTCACGGCCGGCGGCTACTTCCTGCTGAGCAGTTCTCTTTGCCGCATTTTCGGCAGCTGCCTGCTGTGCGGCAGCCTGATTTTTAGCCTGCTGTTTGGCCGTGCGTTTTTCCTGCAGCTTCTGGTTGATACTCTTGGAGCCGAAAGCGCTGAAGTTACCAACGGCACCCGCCAAATTACCTGCCGTGGACATGGCGTCCTGATACTGGCCGTTCAGCTCGCGGCTCTTTGA
The DNA here is from genome assembly GCA_964395655.1 of uncultured Azospirillaceae bacterium. Lineage (GTDB taxonomy): Bacteria > Pseudomonadota > Alphaproteobacteria > RF32 > CAG-239 > CAZU01. Next base: position 42,945 of record CAYNBB010000008.1, read on the forward strand.
AACGACATCCTTGGTTGTATCCTGAACACCGGTCAGGAAGTTACTGTTTCCGGCAATATTGCCTTCTTTCTGATTGCCGTTTTTATCCAGTCCGCCCCATAGCCGTTCGACATTGCCGTCGTCGTCAATCTTCTGGCCTTTGAGCGCAGCGTCAATCTTGTTGGTCGCTTCGCCGCGGGCACGTTTTTCGTTCAGTTCGGCCACTTCGTCGCGGCTCTTGCCCATGTCCTGAACATTGTTGGTGATTGCCGACACGTTGGACATAATACCGTTGACCATACCTCCGGACGCACCGACCATGGCATTGACGTTTTGGCCGATTTTGCCGAGGGCGGTAAGGGTGTCTTCAAGATTGCCCTTGCCGATCATCTGAGCCGCGTCGCCGATGTTCTGAGCGGCGTTTTTGACTTGCTGAACCGTACTCTTAACGGTATTGACGGTGTTTTGTACTTTTTTGGCGGTATCGACTGCCTTTTTACCGGCGGCAACCAAATCTTTGACACAGCTCATGAAACCGCCGCCGCCGAACAGACCGCCGCCTTTATTCTCGGCCTGACAGAAACCGCGGGCATTGGTTTTGGTTTCGGGAACGTCTATGCCGACATCGGGAATTTCTTCCTCGCCGATGGCCTTGGGCGGCATATAGGCGCTTATTTCAGGGATCCAGTCATATTTGGTATCGGCATAACCATGGCGCAAATAATCTCCGAACCCCAGATTTATGCCCTCATTTTCGTTCGCTATTTCCGGAAAGACAAAATATTCGATGAAACGCCCCATATTGGCAACCAGGAACAGTCCCATGGCTATGTTGGCAAACCACTTCCAGCTGATTTTGTTGAAAATGGCCATCCAGGCAAAACCAATCAGACCAAATCCCGCAAAGGTGTAGACAATCGGCTTCAACCCGACCAGAATACGCATGGCGCGCCGGGTCATGGTCTGGAAAATGTCCGTGGTATTGCTGAAATCTCCGCCGCCGACATATTTTCCGCTGAACAAGTCATTCTTGGCAGTCGAAAAAGCCTGATAGACTTCGCCTTTATGGTCGCCTTCCAATCCTTCCGCGCCCAGTTCGGCAGCTCTGTTCCGGGCTTCTTCTTCCTGCGCCCGCAGGGCATCCAGGTCTGCTGCGGCTTCGTTAACCTGCTGCTCAAGCTGAGCGGCCTGCGCGCAGTACTTTTCGGCATCGGCTTTTCCGGCTTTGGACGTCAGCTTGCTTGAATATTCACAGGCCTGTTGGGCTTCAGCCAATTGCGCCTGCAAAGATTCATATTCGCTTTGCTTGTCCGCAACCTGATTTTCCAAATCCGTTACGTTTGCCGAAGCTTGCTTCTTTTCTGCCTGTGTCAAGGCTTTCTGAGCGTTTTCCAGCTCTTTTTTAGCTGTTTTACACTCGTCAGAATTCTCTTTACCTGCAGCACAGGCTTCTCCTTTCTTACGGTTTGCCTCATCAACCGCCGCTGAAGCGCTGGCGTATTCACCGTCGGCCTTGTCGCTCTCGCTTAAGCCGCTCAATTCGGATTGCGCTTTGGCTTGCGCCTGATAAGCGTCATTTGCTTCCTTTCTCGCATCTTCCAAAGCGGCTTTTTCAGTTTCACAATTGTTTTTTCCTTTTGACGCATAGCATTCCGCAAGGCTTTTTGCCGCGGCGCTGTAGTTTTCTTTGGCCTCTTTATAAGCGCTCTGAGCTTTCGACGCCTCGCTGACTATCGCTTCCGAACTTTTGTTTTCTCCGCCGTTTTCTTTGCTCTTGGCCTGAGCCACGCCTTTGTTATACGTCTCCAGGTCTTTGATTTGGCTGTCTATTTCCTGATTTTTCCTTAGACATGTTTGTTTTTCCGTACCGGATTTCGCGTTGCAGTCTTCTTTCTGACTGTTCAACTCGTTAATCTTCGACTTATTCGCCTCAACCTGAGCGTCTCTGGCTTCTATAGCCGCTTGCGTCAAAGCCGTCTGACCGGTTGCGGCACGCTCGCTGACAGCAATTTGTTGCTGTTTTAATTCAGCTTTTCGCTTGTTTTCACGAGCTGTCGCACACTTCTCGGCATCCGCATTTTTGCCGTCACTGCAATATTTGTTAATGTCTTTGTTCGCATTTTTTAACTCTTTATTTGCTTTTTTCTGAGCTTTATATATGGCATCTGAAGCCGCATTTCCGGTAGATTTGACATTTTTGTTGGCCGTATTTACCGCCTCGCGAGCTTCATTCAAAGCGGTTTTGTCATTTTGAGCCGTTGTCAATTCTCGTTTTGCATTATCATAATCGGCGCAGTCGTTCGGATTTTTGTCACATCTTGCTTTTGCTGCCTGAACTTTTTTTTGCGCTTCGGCAACTTTTTTGTTATAATCTTCCTGGGCTTGCCGATATTCAGTCTGCGCCCTGTTATACTCAACCTGCGCATCACGGCTGGCGTTTGCGGCGTCTTTTGTTCCCTCATATTGCCCGACACCAGAAACGGAAACGACATTCAGCTCCACCGCCTCTTCGGCCAACGAAACTTTTGAACAGAAAGAAGCAAAAACCAAAGCTCCTACAAGCAGCATCACTTTGCTTAATTTAGCGTTGTTATTCATGGCGTCCTCCTATTCTGTCTTTCCCCCATCGCTTGCGGGGCTTTTGAGATGCTGAAACAAGTTCAGCATGACATTTTAACTTTATTTCCGGTGCTGAACACATTCAGCCTGATCATCTTACTTAAATCTTAATAATATGCGTCATTTGAGCGTATCTTCAATCATTGCCTGAGTAAAGTTTTCACAACCCGTGATTGCGCTAATCAGCTCGCCGGTGGTGGCAATAACAACCAGCGAAATGACAATGGCGCCGAGCCACTTCCAGTTGAGGTTTCCGAAGAAACCGCCGACAGCCACGCCGATAATGCCGAAACCGGCAACGACATAAATCAAATCGCGCAAGCCGTTAAACACTTTGCGCCCGGTGGTAATCAAACCCGAAAAGATTCCCTGATTGCTCGAACAACCGGTCACGGCAGATGTGGATTGTTGGGCGTTAGAACCAACATCAGATTGTGATTTTACACATTCACACTTTTTTGTGGCAATATTACATGCGCAACCATACCCCTTTCCGCACTCTGGATCACAATCTATAGATCCATCGGCGTTTGTTTTAGTGCCAGCCAACACGTCACCGCTCCGGAGAATGCAGAATAACGCTGCAATCAGCATCAATTTGCATATTTTCTTGAAGTTAAACATCGCACCCTCCATTATTTCCCTTTAGTTCTTTTGTCCTTGAATATCGTCCGCAGACGGCCGATGTTGAAAGACATTTTCTTTTTTGAGATGCTGAAACAAGTTCAGCATGACATTTTAATTTCATCTCCGGTGTCGAAACAAGTTCTGCATGACATCTTCGTTATAAAAAAGAGGGTCGAGGATAAATTTTGCTTTTGCGCGAAACATCCAAAGACCCTCTGCTTAAAAATTCTCTTTGTTTTTGCACCGGGGCTGCGGCCAACCGCAGCCCAAGCACCAAACATAAGGAGAATATTAGTTTGTCGCGTTGTCGAAAGAGTCCTGGAAACCAGACATATTTTCGCCAGTTGCGTAGTTCACGATAGAACCGGCAGCAGCCAAAATAGCCAGACCGACGGCCAACCCGGCAAACCATTTCCAGTTTACCTTACCAAAGATGGCTCCGAAAGCGACGCCAACCAAACCGAAACCACCGACGACGAAAATAATCGTCTTAACGGAGGTGAACACATTCAAAGCCTTGGTCTGCGAAGTCTGCATAATGGAAGTCTGAGCAGAAGCGTCGCCGGCAAACGTCAGCAAAGTAAACACTGCGACAAGGCAGAAGGTCCAGATATTGTTTTTAAGAAATTGCATTTTAGTTCTCCTTACAATGTTTGCAAAAACTCTTTATACTCTTTTAGAATAACCAATTTTCTCAATTATTACTAGCAAAATTGCTTATAGCAGAAATTTCTTAACATATTGTTTACACTAAATAAATTTTGCTGTAACAAAAAATTCACAGTGCTTAAGAGAGTCTAAACGGCCGAATTTTCGCCGTTTTGTAAATATTGTGACACGTGATTCGTTATTCGTGATTTGTATCAGAAGCCTTATTGTCATTCCGTATACCTCACGGAACTTCTTTCATTGTCATCCTCATGTCCGAGCGAAGCGAGGAATTGACATGAGGATCCAGAGAATCATAGGCTATATATTCGACTTGGACCCTCGGATCAAGTCCGAGGGTGACAGTATGGGGCAACCCGAGCATGATAAAGAATAAAGAAATGTCCGAAGATGACAGCAAAACAAGCCCGAAAAGACAGCAAGGGATCCAAGACAAGTTACGAATCACTAATCACAAATGTAATTTGCAGGTATTCTAATATCCACAATTTTTGTGCATAAATTCATCTGTTCTTGCCAAGAGTCGCATTTTGAT
>CAYNBB010000009.1:0-42978 GCA_964395655.1 uncultured Azospirillaceae bacterium
TAATGTCCTGCATTGTCTGTTGAACATTCTGTTGAAACACAGTATCAAAGGCCTCTGGATGCTGTCGGAGCTTTTCTTGCGTTGCACGCCTGTATTGCTCAATTTCGGAAGGTTCCACGCCAAGCTGCAAAGCCTTTTCCTTAGCCTCCCGATAGTGTCTGTCGGCCGAATACGCCGCCGCACCGGATGCAGCCCCCATGGCTGTGGCACCACCCAGCGCTCCGATCATAGATTCGATAACGCCCTCAAACAAGTCCTGCTCGGCATCCAAGCCTATTTTGCGCACCAGATTTTCGGCAAACACCTGTTGCAGCCCCTCAGACAAAGGTTCTTTGACAACCGTTTTGCCAATCTCTTTGGCCACTTGTTTGGCTGTCATTCTGGCGCCGGTTGCAATATTTTCCGGCAAAGGATCAAACCAGCGGTCAATCATATAAGTAGCCGCCGAATTCATGGTCGCCAGCGTGTTGGCTTTGCCCATGTCTCCTTCTTTCTGATAACTTTCCTTAAAGACATCACCACCACCGGCCAAAGCATAAAACCCATAAGCTGCTTTAACCCCCATTATTCTGGCCATAACCGCCATTGTGAGGCCTTGACCGATACCATGACCGCTGACAGAACCAATCTGTCCCCACGACAGCCCGCCGCTCAATGAAGGCAGCGCCTGAGACTTCAAAATCTCAACATCCCCCATATAATCAGAAACATTTTGCAAGGTTTCGGATATTCCCAAAAATCCGTCTGCCATTGCGTTTGTCTGCCCGGAAACCGGATCGCGCATATTCATTCCCAGCCAATACGCCACATCCGAAGCTATTTTGGGTGTGTTTACCGCTATTTCTGATGCCACACCTCTTGCCAGTTCTTTGCCGAATGCCCCGATTGTATCGTTTTCATCCGGTTTCTGAAAAGTATAAAGCTCTTGCTCATCCAGTTTATTCGAAACGGCTTTTGATACAGTTTGTGCCGTCTTTCCCAGTTTCATACCGGTAGCAACCACCGTTTTAGGAAAAGACGAGACATATTCGCCGATCATCTGCGGATTTTCGGCATAACTTTTTCCCAGATTGCCAGACACGTTACCGACTGCATTGGCTATCGGATTGCCGACTACACCTCCTGTTGCGATTTTATTGGCCATAAATTTTGCCGTTCGTGTAATCAGGGCAATAGGATCGTTTGAATAAACAACATCCTGTCCGTTTACTTTTGACAAGTCCGGCTGCTCATTGTCATATTCCAAATGAAACTCCGCTGTGGAAAGAGGAGTTTCAATTTCACCATCATATACTAATTCAAAATCGTTCATTTTACAGTAGCCCTTTTACCATTTACATAAACTCTATCGCCTTTTTTTAATTTGCCGGCATTATAAGCTGCTTTTACTTCTTCATAGGTCGCAAACGACGGCAGATTAAGTTCATTCGCATTGGCCTGCGTCAATATTCCTTGCAATATGGCTTTTTTTTGCTCGGTGCTGTATTCTTCACCGTCATTAACTCTTCGGAAATACTCCAGCATTACTTTACTTTTATCGGTTCCGGCATATCTGGCATCAATATCTTTTGCGGCATCCTTATAAGAATACCCCCAAAACAACCATGATCCGGCCGCGCTTTGCTTAAGAGCTTCCAAATTAGCGCCTTGCCTTTTATAAATGTTCGCTCTCAGATTGTTTTTATCTTTGGTTGTTAATGTTCCGGCGGCATATTCTTTTTCCAAATCAGTCAAAATTTCGTTTGCTTCCTGATAATATCGTTCGACTTCTTCTGCATCCCTGGGCAGCGCCGCAATCCGCATCATAAAATCAACCGCCGTTGCAGCTCTTGTTTCGGCCTTAATTCCTTTTGCCGAAAGCAGAGCCGCCTCTTTGGCCTTAAAATACTTCTTGCTGACATTGCCCTCGTTTTTTTCCAAAAAACGCAATGCCTCATCCGGCGCCATATCGTCAAGTTTTTCCGACAATTCGCGCTCATTATTATAAATTTTAACCTGTTCCTGAAATTTCATTTCCGCAAACTGCTTTTTGATAAGACTGTCAATTTTTCCCTTTGCATCAATATTCTTTCCTTTGGTAAATGTTTCGTCTTTTAGCAAAGTCATGGCCGTATTCGGATTAGACGATGCCAAACGCTCCAATGCCATTTTCATTGCATTTTCCTTCGTCTTTTGTTTTTCTTCCGGCGAGAGGATCGGCGATGCGTCAATAAAACTGTTCATGTCACCGATGAGCACTTTGGCCTTGTCCGGTGCCGAACCTGATATATTGTCCGTCCATGCACCGATTGTTTTGTTGAGCTCCAGCACCCCGAGTTCATGCTGCTTGGCCAGACCGTGCCGCATCACGTCGCGCCCGTTTGCCGCAAAATAAAGCCCGCTGCGCTCTTTGAGCCACTGTTTCCCCCAATTGTCTTGGCTGAAAGCCTCGTTGATGCGCGCCTGAAAATTCTGTTCGATTTGCGGGATCTGCTCATTGCTGGTTGCTACGCGGATTTCTTCAAGTTCCTGATCCTGAAGCTTCGTTGCTTCCAGATCCAGCCGTTTGAAAGCCGCTTCCTTTTCTGCTTCATAATACTGTCCGGCAACTTTGGCGATTCCCTGCAGTGCCCCGCCCACGTCGGGCGCCCGCCACGGTGAGCGCATATTGGCTTCCTGCATTTTCGAGCTGACCAAGGTTCTGTTGACATTGGTATTAATTCCCGGAAGCGTCTGTCTGTTTGCCATTAAAAAGCCCCTCCTCTTGTATATGCGCCTGATCCAATTTTCTCCCAGCCGTCGCCGGCAGGAGCGCCGCCAGCCGTTCCGCCAGCCGACAAATAAGTTGAAAGCCCGTTAACGCCTGCGTTCAAAAAGCTCATCTTAAACGCATTCTTGCCGTTGGCCTTTGCCATTCTGCCGTAATAATTCTGCATCTGAGCCTGATTCATATAGTTTAGCGCTTCGCTCTCGCCGCTAAACCGATAATTCAGAACATTTTGTTCCGCCTCACTCGCCATCTGTCCGAGCGCGCCGGTTGTCGTTGCGCTGTTCAAAACCCCTGCTTCGCCCATTGCCGCCCTGGATGCAGATATGCGCCGGCGGTTTTCCGAACGCTGCGTATCTTCGTTAATCGATGTTTCCAATCGTTTTTGCGCTGCATTGCGCCGCAAAATTGCGGCATTGGCATCATATGCTTTCTTCTCCTGCTTTCCCTCTTGATAAGACTGATACCCCGACATCACTGTCGAGGCGGCTGTGGCAATCGCTGCAACTGCTGCTAATTCTACTCCCGACATTGTTTCACCCTCGCAAATAGTTTGTAATTTCTGCCCTTAAAATACTTTCTCATCATTCCTTCGTATTCAAACCCGAGCATCCGCGCCATTCTGTCGCCTGCCGGGAATCCCTCAAGAACGCTCATTTCCAGACGATCAAAACCAAACGTCGGCACGCCCCATTCGATTGTCCGCTTCAAAGCCCTGACAACAGCTGTCATCCACCGCCCCGCGTCTTTCGAAACGAAGGCAAAGACGGCCGCGCGGCCTCTGTACATTTTTACAAAGCCGAACACGCCCAGAATTACCCCGTCCTGTTCAAGCGTAAAACTCGATTCCGGCGGCTGAATCGACAAATCAAGCTCGTGCGCCTGCTGGTGCTGGACATTCAGCTTAACCAAATCGTCTTTGGAAAACTTGCGAACTATCATAACACTAACTCTCCGAACAGGTCATTCGCGGCGATATGGCCAAAATTGTCATTGGGAAGATGCTGTCGTTGCTGATTATGATGTCGGCACCCTTTTCTTCCAACGTCGTCGTCCTGCCTTGCCACGGAATTATCTTGTTGCCCGTAAACAAATCATAAGAGCTTCCCATGGCGGCATCATCCGCGCGATATAAAATGTCCGTCAAAGTTTTAAAACTTCCTCCGACTTTGCCGCCACCGGAGCGATAAAGCATAAGACACAACCGGTCAATCCGCTGAACTTCGCCCACTCCGGCACCCTGATCCGTTTGGATATAGCGCTTCTGCGCCTTAAAAATCGACTGCATCGGCAAACCGATTACAACGTGATTATCGGTTTTATCAATCTTGATTTTGCCATTTTCTACTATCTGATCGACCTTTTCCGCGCCGTCGGCCATAATCCTGACAACCATTCCTTCCAAATGTTCCAATCCGTTAAGTTCGGTAACGTCGTCTCCGGCAGAGCGATTAAATTCCAACGCACTGTCAATATACCATGCATTGTTTTTGACATAAGACGCTTCTTCGGCCTCTTTCTTGTCCAAATCGCTCTCCGTCTCGATGTCCTCCCGAAACACGATCGGGGAACCTTCATCCATCCATTCGATATATCGCTTGGTGCCGCCGTCAATATTGCGTCGAACGGAAAGCCAAACATCGTCTTTTTTATCTGTCGGCGAGGGGATAACCGCCACACTCTCGACACTTCCCGAAAATCTGTGCTGATGCAAAGCCGTCACCTGCTGCTCCGTATTGAACGTAAAGCCGACAAGTCCCCCGTCGCCGACAGCGCACCACAGTATTTTGTCTTGATAAGGCTGATAATCCCATTCGATTATACCTGATTTCAACAAATGTTTACCCTTAATCGTTGCATCAAAAGGATCATATCCGTCACGCTCATATGAATATGCCAAATCAAAGATAGAAGTTCCGAACCTGTCGACAAACAAAGTATGCCCGTTAACGTTTATCGGTTGAATGGCTTTGCTGCCGATATTCGAAATCGGCGTCACCTTAACATTGTCCGCCCCCATAGCCTCACCGGATGACAAGGCGTCAATATAAAACTCTCCGTTGTTGCTGCCGACAAACAACACGTCACCGGCAGACACCCACCGCGCCTCATTATATTCATCGGACAATATCGGTACCGTGAACGCATTTTCGGCCAAAACTTCGCCGAAATCCTTATCGGCAAAATTATCAAAATCGTCCGTTTTGGAAAAGAAACATTTCAACCCCTGTGCCGTATTGGCCAACAGTACGAGCCTGTTGCGAAAAAACGTGCCGGCAACAGGATATTCCGCGCCCGGATAAAACACGCCCAATTCCCAGTTTGCCGTTTTGATGCCGTCGGGCAATCGCGAGACAACATGCGCCGTCGCCGTCTTGCCGTCCGTCACGCCTGTTATTTCGGCTATTCCGTAGCCGGAATGCAGATATGCCCACGTAACGCCGCCGTCCGAACGAGTTCCCTCCGTATGAACGGGCTTAGAGCTTCCGGTAGTTCCGGCGCCCTGTGCCTGATACCAATGTCCGTCCGAGGTATATACGCCTGAGGCGGAAACAGATTTTGAAGCGCTCCACGGTGTAGTCGTGTCATTCACCAGGTTAAGCCGGATCAGGCGTCCGACGTCGGAAGAGCTGAAAACATCGCCGCTTGCCGTCAGCGTTACCGTTCCCACCGTAGCCGAAGCGCCGATTGTAATATCGGTCGTGTTCATATTGTCCCACGGTCCGTTCTTAAGTTCAAAATCTTCCAACCGCCAGTCGGTATTCCCGTAACGTGTCAACGTTTTCATATATTTCGGGTGCCATAAATACAATACATCGGCATTTTGCGTTACCTGCAATCGGCAGACTTCCTGTTCGGCGTCCCATAAATCGTCCAGTGTATACGGTGTTTTTATCTCATAAACTGCGCTGTCTTTCCAAACCTGCCCATGATTAGCATAAAATCTTATATACTCATGCCCAAACTCGAGAACAAATGCTGTATTCCCGCTGAACTTAAATTTTTTCAAAAAAAATCTTCTGCTTGTCTTCATGCTTCTTTGCCCAAATAAACGAGACGAATATACCCGGGACCGCCCGCGGTTTTATATACTATTCCCGAACCACCGTAGCCGTACGATGATTTGTAGGGTTCCGGCAATGCGCAACGATTGTAGCTCCCGTAATCACCGGACGCCCCACCGTTCGCCAATACCTCATAGCTGATTATACGATTCGCATCCAATACCGTATAATATCCACCGGCACCCTGTGTATACTGCCCGGCTGCCCCTCCGGCAGATGTTCTTAAAAGTCCTCCGAATTCGCTGTTTCCTCCGACAACCAAGGAATACTCGCCATTTTCAAGCTCAATAATTCCCTTAAATGCGGCCGCCGAACCTCCGCAAACGCGATAATGGCCGTTGTGCTTGTAGTTAAACCCGTTACCTCCGGCACCACACATAACAAGTTCATACCGCCCGTCTTCCAATTTAATATTGTATGTACCGGCCGTTGATCTATCGAACATCACCTGTCCGACAACCTGAGCAGACAAAGAAACAACAATACTTTTCGATGTTGTCACAGTCAGGCTTCCGCTCTGCGTCTGATAACCCTCTTTAGATACCGACCAGCTGACAAACGTCTGCGGCTCAACGTCAATATAATTTCTCTCTTCTCCGTTGATTACAACAACTGCGTCTTCCGGCGATGCCGAAATTGTAATGCGCATTTTCAAATCTACATCTATTGACTTATCAGCCCTTACGATTTCAGCGCCGCCCTGCGTCTGATAACCCTCTTTAGATACCGACCAGCTGACACTTGCGCCGTCTCCTACTTCTGCCGACCGTCGGGCAATACCGTTAATCATGACCGCCGCGGCCTCATCCGCATTGACAGCAAACGTATGTCTGATAACGTTTGACACCAGATTGACCGTCAGTTCGGTATCTTCGTCAATCGTATAGACCCCGCTTTGAGTTAGATATCCTTCGGCACGCACCGTATAACTCACAACGTCACCATAAGCGCAGTAACAGCTTTCCTGCACGACACCGTTAATAATTACCTCGGCCGTATCCACGTTTGAGGTGATGGAAAACAGAATTGCCTCTTCTTCCTTTCCTGAAGCGACAAAATGCGTCCCACCGCGACGTTTGATGTATCCTTCGGATGCCGGAATAAAGTTTGACATAACCGCCCCGGAATACTGATAAACCGGCAAATCAAACCTTGCGCTCATAAGCGGCGAGATTTCTCCGCCGTTAAACTGGTTTTGAACAGGCTTAATCCCCATAACACTCTCCGTCATTCCAACCGCTACGAATACCCACCCACGAATTATCCGGAATAGTTTCGGCGTCATTCATCAATTCATCGTTCATTTCCGCACGTTCCAGATACATGGCAAAATCATTATTAAACAATTGCAGCAATTGTGGCGCCTGCTTTGCACGCATGGCTATTTCCGCGGCAATCTTGGTCGCCAGGGCTTCTTTGAACCACGGAGAAAACCTGCTCGGATCCGTCACGCGGGAAACATAGGTCAGGTAAAGTTTGCTCGTCTGATTACATAATATTTTATTGCCCTCAATCGAATATCTTTCATCCGAACGGATGATATTGGCCGAATAGTTCGGCCGCTTGTAATACTCGCCAAAGCGATACAATGTCAAACAATCTGACGGCAAAGTGTATGAATAGGCAAAGCCGCTTAACGGTTTTTCTTCATCCGGCGCCAAAACCGCCCGTTTGATGGAAAATCGCCACGGATGATCCGCCAATACAAAATCGCGCATGTCTTCATAAATCAAAGAGAGCAACCTTCCGTTTGGTCCCTGGTCGGTTGAAGAAATAAGCGGTTCGCCAAGTTTAATTAACGCTCTGTTAATTATGTTAATGCTCATAATGCCTCCGATAAAGAGGGAGAGCGCAAAGGCTCTCCCCTTTTACTTATGCCGGTTTGTTTTCCGGATTGCCGGCTGCCGGTTTGTTTTCCGGATTGCCGGCTGCCGGTTTGTTTTCCGAAACGGCTTTGATGCCCTGCACTCTTTCAAAAAGAGCCGGATACACCAGATCCAGCTTTTCGGAAGAAGCAATCGTTTCGCCTCTTTTTACCAGCTTTCGCCCGTAAAAAGTCTCTGTTTTCGCCACAAACTTCATCATCCGCTACCTCGGCAGATAACCAAGTGTTACGGTCACGTCACCCGTGACACCGGACGTTTCTGCCTTAGCCCACATTTTAATATCGGCCGGCAACGCAAAAGAAGCAATCAAATCACCTTTGTTGTAAGTTTCTTCCGGCAGAGTTACTTCTGCGGCGTTTTCAAAAGAACCGTCTTTGGTATCGGCGGCTTTCACCGTCACCTTAGCAGAACTTGCGATCGTGACGCTGTCGGCGGCAGCAAATACGTTTACGACCAGCGCGCCCATGGTTCCGCCCACCAAAACCGCACCGGCATTAAGATCTTCGCCGTATACTTTCAAGTTTTCTTTATACATGTTTTCCTCCTTAATCCAAGCTGACGGCAGTTTCTTTGCCGAACAGGAAGTTGTAAGAACCGATCATCGGAATTTCATTCCAGAACGACAGACGGAAGTTCAGGCCGTTGGCGGCATTATCCACCCGCAGGATCTCCTTCTTATATTCGCTTTCCAACCACGACTTCAACATCGGGTGCAGATAAATAGAGGTATTCCCCGGATTGGCCTGAGCATTCACCAGCTGTTCATTAATTTGCTTAATGCTCGGCAGATGATCGCTCGAAATGTTGACGATTGCCGAAACGGTTTTCGGATTCATCAGCTGCATGCCGAAATATCCTTTAACCCTAGCACCATAGCCCAAAACGCCGCGGTCATCAGTATAGAGATTGCCGCCGTTAATCGGCTTGACATCAAGCATTGCGCCGTTTCTGAAACCGGTGGGAGAATAAAGACCGCCGTTTTCGCCGGGCACGGCGCGGACAATTACAATAGAATAGAGGCCTTCGCCACTGCCGCCGGCCGAAACAGCTTTGCCGTTGTCAATCGCATACTGACGATAATTTTCGTAAATAATGCGCTTTTCGGTCTTGTTGCCGGCCTCTTTCAGAATAAGAGGCATTTTCTTGGCAAAGTATTTCTCTTTGCTGCCGTATGCCTCAGCCTTATCCTCCGGAACAAAAATTTGTCCGCCCATAATGCCGAGGTCAACCTTTTCCAGCTTGCTCTCAACGTTCATCTCGGGCAGCGGCGCGTTCATTTCAACAAAGTCGGCGCCCTCAATGTTTTCGACTTTTTCCGCGACATTCCACAGCGGATGAGACGCGGCTTCCCATTTAATCCGCGCCAGAACCGGAGATTCCTCGGTCAGGTACTCCACCTGATGAGGCTGTTTTTTGGCATACTCCAAAGACAATTCCTGGAGCGTTGCCGGATGGTCAATATTTGCCATTTTCAATTCCTTTCATTGTTTTCTTTTGCAAAGACTTCTTTGAAAAAGTCTTCAGTTGACATTTCTTCGCTTTGCGGTGCCCGGGCTCCGATGCCTCTGGCATTGTCTTCGGAAATAAGGTCTCCGAGTTTTTTGCCCAACGTCATAAAAGCCTTCGTCCCCATGGCCACCTCTATATTTTCAAGAACATTTTGCGGCAATTCCAGCATTCGAAACCCGCGCTTCATAAGTTCTTGATTTTGGGAATAGTCCGCCCCCCATTCAGCTTTAATTTCTTCCTGGTCTTTGGCGGACTGCCTGCCGAACTGTTCTGCCATTTGCTCCTGCGCCGTACGATACCATTCATAAATACCCGCGGCCTGAGACGGCAGAATGTTCAAATCCCTGGCTTTTTCTTTAAAGCCGTCCATAAACGGCTGATCAACGTCACGGATATCTTCAATCTTATATCCCGCGACGTCTTCCGGTGCGCCCAACTGGCGCAACAGTTTTCCGACAGATTCCGCGTCATCGGCTTTTGGCAAAGCGATTTTATTTCCGGCCGACTTTTCCAATTCACGGTACGACTTCAAAGCGTCAAGAGGAGACTTCCACCCCTTGTTCTCGACAAGCTTCTGATCATCGGTCGACAAATCGCTCCATCCGGCTTGTGATGCCGCAACGTTTGTCGGATTTTCGGGCATATCGGAGTTATCGGAACCGCCCGCGGTTTCCGGCTCAAAATTTTCTTCTTCCATACTAAACCTCTTAAATTGTGAGATTATCCATCAGATTGTCATCCTTGGTTCGCTCAACGGCAATTAAGTTAAGGATGTCCTTTTCATCAAGCGCAAGGTGCTGCTGGATAATGTCAAACACTCTGCGTTTGCCTTGAAGAAAGAGTGCGGCAGCGGCATCGAACCGCCCCAAATCGTCGTACATATAAGAGAGGCCGTCTTTTCCCAGCTCCCCCCTTGCGCCGCATTCGTCGCGCAATGCGGCCAACACAATTTTGCCGTCTTCGCTCAACCGGCCGTTTTCGTCACAAAAACAACCCTTAAAAGCTTTAACAAGTTTGTATCTTTTTTTAAGAAACTCCAGCATCGGCAACACCTCCCAAATTTTTAATCGTCTGGCTGACAGCAGGCGCAGCCTGAAGCAATGCCTGCGCCTGTTGCGCCTGCGCCCGCTGCTGTCCGAGTTGTGCGGCAGCTTCCGGCGAACGGATAATCTCTGTTGAAACGTCGCGATAATCGGCAATCTTGCGCGCCGCTGCCTGAAAATCAACAATATCAAGAACCGCCGGATCAACCTGAGCCATCCCCATGACGCTTTGCATCCACTCCATCAATCCGTTGATTGTTGCCGATTGCTGCATATGAACGGCCGGGCTTTCGAACTCAATTGCCATTGAACCATCATACATCAGCTCGTCCGGCACATCGTCCAAAACACCGTATTGGCTCAAAATATCAATCTCGCGACGGATATTGCCGACCAGCCATTCGCTTGAAATCAGCTCAGAAGTCGGCGCCAGCAACATTGCCTTCTCCTGGACACGTTGCTGAACTTCGTAAGCCGTAGCATCCTTAACTTGCGTCAGGCTCTGGAACAACGGGACAAGAAAAGCCCGTTCGATTATTTCCTGAATTCGGTTTTGAAGTTCGAGCGTAAAGCTCGGATTCCCGCCGAGTTGAAGCGGCACTGCCTGAGGTTTGCCGTTTGAATCCAGCCCCTTGACGATTGCTCCTGACATACCTATCCGCGACGCGTCTTTAACGCCGTTGCCCACCAGTATTGTCGGCCTGACTTGGAGTTGCCCTGCCCGCAGGTTGGTTTTTGCCATCTCATTAATACTCAAAATGTCTTGGAACGCCTGCAGTGCCGGGGAATATCCGTATGCTGACCCTGCAATTGACATGTAGTGCGGGAACATGTACGGCATGACCCTATACCCGCCCTCATAGATCAGTTTGTTATTGTCGAGATCAACGTTATAACTGGCAAACGGCATCCCTCTAAAATCTTTTTTGCGCACGTCAAGATCTTTGCGCGGCTCCACCGCATGCAAAAATCGCATTTTTCGATCCGGATCGCGATCGGCCGCTTCCGTTATTTCCTTAGTTGCCAGCTTTCCAAACTCAGACACGGCCTGCCGGGCGCTCATTTCATATTCCCGATAAACCGTGTCGACAATACCGCGATTGTTCATATCGGCATATGCTTCGTTGACCGGAATAGACCGATAACTGATTCCCTGCCCGATATTATCCTCGACCAGCCACGCCGCCTGGCCGTAAATGCCCATCTGCCGAAGTTGCACTGTGCTTTCCGAGGCAAACCTGCTGTCCGGAGCATAACGATATTTAAACAGCATATCGCGGACATATTCCAGATACCGGCGCACGGTGTCATTGTTTTCCAGCGCCGGATTGGCCGGTTTCAGCCGGTGCCAGACGGCGTTTGTAGGAATCAACACCGATTTTAAGCTGGCCGCGAATGAATTAAGTGCATTTTTTGCCGTGCCGTCAAACGTTCGTGAGAACAAACGGCCGCGCTCGTCCTTAACATATATTTTTGAGTTGACCGCGCAAAGCTCGGCTGCCTTGTCCCATACCGCTTCCCACGGCTGGCGCTCAGCTTTCAGCCGGGCAAGCCTTTTAGTCAGATATTGGACGCGCTCTTCCATTACGCCCCCAAACTCGTCTTGTTTGTCTGGATACCCGACAAGTCCGAACCGGCATAAATCTGGCTGGCCACGCCGCGACGTTTGCGACGCGATTTCTCTTCACCTTTTGTCTTGTCCGAGGTATCCACAACCTCCGGCGTCTCAACTTCCTGCACGACAGCCGGCATCTTTGGTTTAGAAAATACACCGCTCATTTTTTTCCTCCATAAAAAAGGGAGCGCTCGGCTCCCGTCATCACATATAAACGTTATCATCGACCCATAGGTCACTATCGCTCCGGCCGCCCGGCATTTCTGACGTATAAACATGTTCTGCGAACGTCAGCGCAAGCGCGTCGCCGACATCAGTTGAGCGGCCGAGGCGTTTTTTTATGTCCTCTTTTTTTTCGAGCAACAACCGGCTCAAGTGATCATACTTTTTTTCCGGCGCCGTCAAATCAGACATTAACAGTCCCTCTGGGTCTGTCACAGAGACCGGCAATTCGCCGTTAAGCCATTCATTAACCCTCGACCACATTTCCGCGCGCCGGTTGCCAAACCTTTCTTTGTCCTGCGCCTCGCTGCCGAAGTTCACCGGCCGCACGGTATCGTTGAAACCACGATCCCACAAAATGTCGACAACACCAGCGCCTAGACCGCCGACATCGATATTTACCCGCAACGGCCTTTCGTCGCGAATAATTGAGGTGACGATATTGGCCACCTGAACCGTACTGAGCTTTGCATAAGTCACTATTTTGTAAGCCTGACGCCCGCGACGACGACAGATTGCCGTTTTGTCATCTCCAAATCTGGCCGGGTCTACTCCTACAACCAGCGGCATGGTATTGTTCGCGTTGTCGATTACACAGTCCAGCGCCCTCTTTACCGCCGCCGACCCGATAAGTTTCTTGTCGCCCTGGCTAACCGGCTCGCCCTCCCAGATATGCAGATAATTGTCATAATCTGTTGCGCGGCATCGTTCGGCCTGAATTTTGAGTTCTTCCGGGCAAAAGGGGTTGTCGTAATAATTAACCTTGTGCACCAACGTCCGCTCATCCGGCTTGTTGCCGACCAAAGTCCACAGCGGATCGTTGTCTTCCTCGCGGTTCATCGATATCCAAATTTCCGAACCGTTTTTGCGGATAGTCGGGTCGAGAATCTCCCAGCTTTTCTTTGTGATCGTCTGCCCTTCCTCGATCCATGCGATGTCCGCGCCCTCAAGAGATTTAATCTTCTGCGGGTCTTGATCGCGCAGGCCTTTGAAAATAAAGCGCGTGCCATTGAGGCGATTAACTATCTCACTTTCCTTAACGTCGTATTCCTCAAGCTGATAGTGTGATATGCGGTCAGACAGCAGCTTGTGAACAGAATCCTTGATACTGTCCTGAATTTCGCGCAAGCAAACGATAAACAGCTTGTCCTTCAGCCCGCGCACCAGTAGCGCGTCGGCAAAAGCATAAGATTTTCCACCGCCGCGGCCGCCGTAATAAAATTTATATCGCCGGTTTTCATTAATCAGCGGCAAAAACGGGCGCGCGATCTTAAGGCTAAGCACCTTCCCCATCAGCCACCTCTATTTTAATCCCCGACACCGGATTCAACGTCACTTCAGTCTTTTCTTTCCACGCGTCACCGAAGGCGTTCTTGAGAATAAAATCAGCCTTGTTCCCCGGCTTGCCCTCGACGCAAGTCTCGGCTAAATATTTTTCAACTTTCTGGCGCACATAGTCAGTCAAAGGCTGATATTCCGGCTTTTTGGCATATTCGTAAAAAGTTTGCTTGGTAATTCCGCAAAAATCGCAAAAGCTTTCGATCAACAGCGGCGCAGGTGAGTTGATTTCGACAATGTCTCCTTTCTTGCTGACCGTCTCGCACAACCTGCCTTCCGAGGCCTCCAGCCATTCCGCTATTTTTTCGGCCATACCCTTGGGCGACTTAAAAGCGCGCGGACGACCGCCGAGCAAGCCCCATTTCCGAAATTCGGACATATACTCATCCCTGCTTTTTGCCATTTTCCCGTTTTCCCAACAAAAAAGCCCCGAATTATCAAATTCGGAGCCCAAATATACCATTTATTCGCGTTGCGACAATCGCTCGCAAGTGCTTATTTTTCAAGCACTTGCGCTTATAAAATTATCGCGTGCGCGCATTTTCGAGTAAGAAAACCCCGCCACCGCAATAAAATCGGCCGCAGGGATTATATGCTGTTTGATGAACACACTTTTTCATCATACAAAATATATATCACTAGGTGTAACACTTGTCAAGCATCAAATAACTGCGCTGTTAATTTTTCAAAAACCGGCTCCGGTAATCGCACGCCCATGCGCCACGGTTGTCCTGGCTGTCCGTTAAGCTGCGCGCCGCCAGATACGTCAAATAATCCTGCGGGTTGAACTCAACAACCCCGGCCGAATATCCAAGCTCGCGCAACGCAACGTATGTTCGTTGTATCATCGCCCGGTGTACCGAGTTCGGCAAGCCTTCAAAGCCGATCGCAAATTTAGAATAGCAAGCGTCCGGATAGACGACCAAAACAACCTCGCACTCGGCCGCCGGAAGTTTCCGCGCCTGCTCCAGCGCCTGATTGATTGACCAGTTAACCCGCTCGAACAACGCCATAATCTTGTCGCACGCGAGTTCAGAAACTCGGCTTGTGCCCTTTTCCCAGCGTTTAATCGTCATGATATTTTTGACTTTATGAAATTCTTTTGCTTCGGCCTGCGTCATACCCAGCGTTTGCCTGATTGCGCGATATTCCGCCGCCGTCAAATATCCGACTTTAGACATTTTACCCCCCTTTCTACCGCGTAAGGTGTCGAATTCGACACCTTTAACAACTCTATCATTCTGCGTCAATCTCAACAATGTTTAAAGTTCTGGAATTTTGATAACTCCAGTATGGACACCCGCCGCACCCCGCGTCATAATCTGCCCAAGTTACCGGCTTGCCGTCCGGAAGCTCGCGTCTGAAAAACCCTGTGTCGCCGTTAGCCGTGATACCCTTAAGAATTGCGGAACCGCGTTTGTCAGTGTATCTTTTGCTGTAATCAAGTTTCATTTTAAATCTCCTTTAGAATTTTAAGGCCTGCCCCTTTGGCTTCCCTTTATACCTCTATTATATGTTACTTTTGGTAACATGTCAACACTTTTTTTCAAAAAAATTATTTTAATGCCACAAGCCCCATAAAATCGGCGCTTCCAGCAAACAGACAAACGCCGCTCGCCGCGGTTCCCGCCGATACCGCCACAACCCCGCCCCGTGCAAAACCAGATAATATCCCAAAACCCAGCTCATTGTTCGGCCTCCTTTTGTCAATTGTACCGGCTTGAGATATTGTTATTTATTATCACTTTTCAAGAGTTGCATTCTCTTTTTTTTGTAAAAACCGACCAATCGCTCGAGGCCGCGATTCAGATCTCGGCGAAGGGCATAAAGCTCTTTCCGCACAAACAACCCCGCCCCGCGGACATTCAAAGGTTCGTCTTCGACGCACACCCGCCGCACCACCGGCCAAAATTCCTGCGGAACAGCCGCCATTGCCAGCTCGTAGCAATGGCGATGGTATAATCTGCCGTCGCTTTCGTCAAATTTTCCGCAACCGTCAACCCTAATCCGCGCAATGTCGGATGAGCCCACCGGGCAGAGACCGCCCAGATAAAAATCGGTATATAGCCGGTTGCCGGCTGAAACTTTGTCTGTCGCCGAAAAATTGCCATAATCCAGATACCCGGCGGCGGCGTAACGCTCAAGCGTGTTCATTTTGTAAACGCGGCCATGAGATCGCCGGTATCCCTGATCTTCGACTTCCCGCGGCGTCACATATTGTTCATTCATCGTCAACCCCCATTAAAATGTTTAGCTTACCATGCCTGCGGTGGAACTTATCGATTTGTTGCGCCAGCCATGTTTTCTCAACAGAGCGCCCGATAAGTTCCCGCCGTAACCAATGCTCCAAGCCGTACACGACCATTCTGTCCGCCCGGTGATAGGGCTTGAATGCCGGGTCAGCAAAATCGATTTTGAATTTTTTGGTGATTTTGACTTCGTCCGGTCCCGGCGAATGCGGTGCTGATTTCCAAATTTCCGGCCACGGCTTAGCCGCAGAACCCGCCGCACAAACATTCCTTGCCGAGCGCGGCGGCGAACTGCCGCCGGATTGAGGCGCCCCGTCAGGCGGCGCCGAACTGCAACTGCCACCTGCCCGGTAGCCGGACTGCCCGGCTGCCTTACTGCCCCACTGCCCCACTGCCGCCGCGGCAGCGGCATCCCCAACTGTCTTACTGCAAACAGGGGCCGAGCCCCCTGTTTGGCCTGCCTTACTGCCCGGCAAACCGCTTGCCGGGAATCCCGGGCTTCCGACTTGTCCACAATCACCCTGTGGATAACTTGGCTTCTCCCCAAACCCCTCTTCCAATAACACTACCGAACGTAGTGAGAGAGTGTTATTTAAACCAGTTATCCTGTCAGCAATTGCTGAATTTTCAGCTGAGCTTAGAGTTTCTAAGCCTGCGTCAAATTGTTCAGTCGTTTTGTTCAGACGTTTTTCCGAATTGTTCAGTCGTTTTTCCGAAAATTGTTCAGACGCTTTTTGCGCCGTTCTACCCTCGCAATCCCTTGTCTGATAACGCTTTCTGCGATTTTCCAAAATGCGCTTCTTGTGTTTCTCGTAATAGCGCCGATTTCGCTTGTTCAGACGCTTTTTCGACTGAACAATTTTCACCCCGGCAAGAGCATTATCTCTCATCGCGGCACATTTTGCATAATATTTTTGGTTATTTTCCAAAAGCTCGTCATATATCCGGAAAAACACCCGCTGCGCCTGAATAGACATCGGATCAAAATCAAATCCCTCATCCGTGCGGTGGGTATCCCAGTAGCGACAATAAGCGCGCACTGCGCGCAAAACTTCAATCTCGATCTCTTCCGGATAATCGTCGAGAATGTCAAATACCCTGTCCGGGATTGCAAATGATTTGCGCATGAATTCTGTCACTTCGCCCCACAAATAATTTAGCGTACACGCTCTTTGTCCGAATATACCGCCTCCGCCAAATTCCACAGTTCGCGAATTCGGGCTTCGTCAAAAATTTTGACCCCTTTATAATGCGCCGTCTTTTCGGTAACGCCCCAATCTCTATTGCGATACTCGACTCTTTGCATCAACCCCCAAACGCTGTCGACAGTATGCCGCTTAAACTTTTCTGTCAAAACGGCTGCCCGCATACGCTCAAAAGCATCTTGTTCTCGTTGCTTTCGTTCGGAAATCAATTCTTCCAATTCACGTTCGTGTTTGATCAACCATTCCAATTCCATATTTCACCTCCATGTAAAAAAAATGCCGGCCGCCCTGCTTTTCCCTGCTTACGTCCTCACCGCCCCTTATCCTGGCAGATGAGCCCTCCCACAGGTTGCGCCACCGCTCGAAGCAGGCCTATCGGCTGCCGGCTGCACCGGGAGCTACCGGGAGGGCAAATGTCCAGGGCTTTGCGATAAGCCTCAAGCAGGAGTTCCTGTTCGTCGCGGTCGGCGGCGCTCATCTTGCGCAGTTTGATAACGATGCGCATGATTTTAACGTCGAAGCCGGCAGATTTGGCTTCGGCAAAAATGTCGCGAATGTCAGAGGCAATGGCGGCTTTTTCTTCTTCCAGTCTTTCGATGCGCTCAATCAGAGAGCGCAGTCTGTCTACGGCCAAATCAATATTCTTCGGATCATTGTCGGCTTCCGCCAACGGCGGCAGCAATGGTTCTCTCTTTCTCATGCTAATACTCCTCAATGTCGTCGGGGAGCGCCCAGTCGGCCACCGCCCCGACACAAATTAAACAATATATCCACAACTTACGCATTCAGACGCCCTCCACATCAAAATCAATTCCGTGCGCTGCAACATATGCACGCATAAAATCAATGACCTTCTGCCGCGTCGCTTCGCGTGGCTCACGTCCGCGGCGAAGCTTCAAAATAAAGCTGGGATCTTCCAAAGATAATATTCCCAACGCCGTTTGAGACATGCCTGTTGCAGCCAGAAACAAATCGACGATATGAACAAAATCACGTTTAAGCATTTCTAGTTCCTTTCGTTCACAGTTTATTGCATATATGCAACAAAAGTCAATTCATTTTTGAAATAAAATTTTATTTTACAATATTGCAAAAATGCTATATCATGCAACATCAGGAGTTACTACGATGAAGACGCAAGATGACATCCGCAAACTTATTGAGGATAAATTAAAAGAAAGAAAAATATCTTTAAATGCCGCCTCAAACATGATCGGCATGAACTCGGCATATCTGTATAAATTCGTACACTACAATGTTCCCGATCGCCTCAACGAAATGGCGCGCAAAAAGCTGTCCGCCCTGCTCGGCATTGAAGAAGAAGAATTAACGACGGATGCCGAGCTTTTCGAGCCGCCTCTCATAACAATGGCCGCAGCGTTGTATGACAAACTTTCCGAAACGGCAAAGAAGTTCACGACCGCCGACACGGTTCGCATTGACATTATTGACGCCACCGCCTGTTGCGGCGACGGAATCGAAAATTTTTCCGAAAACCGAATCGGCAGCTTAAACATTCCGTTTCAGGAATTCAAAGAGATAACCAATATTTCCCCGACAAATGTCAAATTAATTCGCGCCGCCGGCGATTCCATGGAGCCGACAATAAATGACGGCGACCGCGTCTGGGTCGACACCTCCAACAATTTTGTCAGTTCCGACGGCATTTATCTTATCCGCATAGCATCAAGCATTGTCATCAAACGCATTCAGATCGGTCCGTCCGGCATCACCGTCAAATCAGACAATGCGCGTTACGGCGACTTTCCGCTTCAGGACGGCTGCCAAATCATCGGCAAAGTTATCTACATCTGGAACGGCCGCCGCGTATAACCAATCTTTTCCACCAAATACACCGCCTTCGGGCGGTATTTTTTTGGCCGTGCCTATAATATTTCATTTTTGAAATAAAAATATTGCATTTATGCTTGACATATTGCAAACATGCAATATATATTTGTTCACAAATGAACAACAGCAGGAGAAAGTGCTATGTATGACTACAATAATTATTCGGGCTTGGAATTTGACGAGATGACAATCCGTTGGTCGGCGTTAAACTCGGAAGTTGCCGCTGCCCGCGCCAGACAAAAACAATATCGCCGACCTGCAAATGTCATGTCGGCCGCCCAAGATGTCATGTTAAACTTGTTTCAGCATCTCAAAAACAACGCCTGCGCGGCAATCTGCTCGGCCGCGGCAATTATCTTTGTATTTTGCTGGTAGGCGCGCCATGAATGACATTGCAGCTAAAGCTAAGCTCATTGACAGTCAGATTGATTGCGTCAGACGCGAAATTGCCATGCGCAAAGCAATTTACCCCAACTTGGTTGCGCGCGGCAAAAAAACTGCCGCCACCGCAGACTATGAAATTGCCTGCATGAGCGAAGCGCTCAATACGTTGATTCTCGCCGAGCGCAGCCATTTAAACAAGAGTTTCAACCGGCCGCGCGACGTTTGGCTGCCCTACCCGGGAAACAAACCGGCCGACGAGTTCCAATACGACGATTTTCTGATTGTGCGGCATAATCTGCGCCACATCGACAAACCCGGCACGACACAGCACATCAGCAAATATATCGTCGACATCGCCACTTGGAGCGGCCATGAGTTCATGCTCTGCGATCAGGACATCACCCACTTTATGCCACTGCCCAAATTACCGAAGGAATAGCCATGCAAGAAGTTTTAGAAACAGCCGCCCGCTGGTATATCAGAGAATCAGGCTTTACACTGGAAGAAATGCAGAAAGAGCTGCGGGCTATGGTTGCTCATCGCCACCGCGCACTGCGCGAAACAAATCTGGAGCAAATAAATAAAGCCTTTGTGTCTACTGAAATCGTCAAAGCGGCAATCTGCCTGACAATTGGCGAAGAATACGAAACGTCTTTTTCGCGGTTCGAGCTCAGCCTAATCAAAAAATATTCCAACGGCGGCAAATCGACCTTTGTCTGCCCCAAATGCGGACGCGAATATCCGGCCGAAGCCTTTGCGCCGAACAGCAGGTTCTGCATTTCCTGCGAACGCGAAATCCGCCTTTTGCGCCAAAAGGCGCAGAAAGCCCGCACCGGTGGTTATATCAACCGCTGCGGCGAAAAGGCGCAGAAAGCCCGCACCGGTGGTTATATCAACCGCTGCGGCGAAATCATCTGCGCCGCCGAATAACCTGCGCAGATGAATGAACTGCCTAATTGGACTTGTTTTAACATCTTAACCCAAAGGAGGAAAATATGTTTGGATTTGGAAAAAGAAAAAAAGACCATATGGCTGAACTTGCAGCCGTAGTAGCTGCTTTGGCGCTTTCTATGGACGAGGGGAAAAATCCCTTTGCAAAGAGCAACAAACAGATCATCTGCGACGAGCTCGACAAGCTCAAAAAAGACCATTGGGACAAAAACGCCTTTGACACACTCAAAGAGTTCGTCAAAACACTTTAACCTTTTCGGGGCGGACTTTGCAATTTGTTATAGTACTTTTATCACCGCCCCGCCTTTGATAAAGGATCATTTGATATGCGGTTCAGATATCTGACAATTTTCATTTTATTATTTTGCTTTTGTTGGCTGTTTAAGCCGATTTTTGCGGGTGTTTTTCGCTCTGTCAAAAAAGTTAAAAATGATTTTAAAAAGATTAAATGAAAGGTAAAACAATGTATAATGTAAAATTAACTCTTGGCGGAATTGCAGGCGCTATCTTATTGATTATCGCTTTCAATCTGTTGGACTCAAATGACTATGCGGAGTATAAAATCCGCCAAGCACCCGGAACGGGCGAAATGTCTATTATCAGCGAGCCCGGCATGTACTGGGACGGTTTTGCCGATATATCGACTTATAAGGTTTCCGGCGATATTGACTTCAAAGAAGTAACAACAATGTCTGACGGCGCCAAAGTCACCTTCTCCGGCAGCGTCAAATTCCGCCTTCCCAGCGACGAAAAGACACGCCTGCGGCTGCATAAAGACTTCGGCTCTTATGATAATGTCGTCGAAAATCTTATTAAAAAGAATACTATTGATGTCTTGTCAAACAAAACCGCTCCTATGTTTACCGCCTCGGATACATATTCAGCCCGCAAGCCGGAAATTGCTCGCGTTTTAGAGGGACAGTTGCAGAACGGCGCTTATGAGGTCTTTTATGAAGATGTCAAAATGCCGGACGGCACAAAATACCGCTTAGCCAAAGTCCGCACCGACGAGAACGGCAAGCCCAAAATCATTGGCAAAAATCTTCTTAACGAATACGGCATTGAAATTCAGCAGGTTGTAATGGGTGATCCCCAGCCGGAAGAAAAAATCCTGAAAATTATTGACGCGCAGAAAGAAGCTGAGCAAAAAGCGGTTCTCGCCCGCTCTCAGGCCGAAAAAGCCCGTCAAGATACAATCACGATTACCGAACAAGGTAAGGCCGCCGTCGCACAGGCTGAGGCAGACGCCAAGGCGAAAGCCATTGTTGAAACAACAGAGGCCGCTAAAAATCGTGATGTATCAAAGCTGAACGCAGAAAAGGCCGAATATGACGCCAAAAAGATTTTGGCCGAGGGTAAGGCTCAGGCAGAAGCTAACCGCTTAAAAGTGTCTGCCGGTTTAACCCCGCAGGAAAAGGCTGAATGGGACTACAAAACAAAGGTCGGTATCGCGCAGGCCGTTGCCTCTGTCGAATTTCCTGCAAGCATGATTGTCGCGGGCGGCTCTGGTGCTAACTCTGCCAATCCCTTTGACGCCATCGGCTTGCAGTCCCTTTATAACCTGTCAAACCAAATGTCTAAATAATTAACGCGGCGGCGGGAATGCCCCGCCGCCTGAACTTTAACAACAACCTTTACGAGAACAAAATGTTTGACTTTATTTCAGCCACTATAGGCGCACTCCTCATCTCAGCTGTTTGGGCGCAAGACAGCGACAATGACGTAAGTCTTTGTTTATACGGAATATTTATTTTACTAAATATTTTCATAATTTTAGTTCTTGTTGCCAACTTAAACGGAATTTTGACAATTTTAACAGCTGATTCAACTGTCAAAAATATACCGCTAGTAAGGGCGTATAAAAAATATGCAGATGCAACTATCAAAATGGCGGAGGAAAGTAGTAATGAGTAAAGATTATCCGGTTATTGGCGACAGCACGAAGGAAGAGCAACAGCCGCGCTTTAGAAGGTGCGAAGCAATAAAATGCTCTTATTGTTACGATTGCAAAGAAAGGCTCGAGGTTCACCCCGCGCGAGATATTGGGACTTGGGGTTTGGACTATTACTGCCCCCAAGGTTGGAAAAATAATTTATAGAGACTGATAAAAGGAGAAAAGATGAGTGATGACGGATTTGTAACCGCTGACAAAATAAAAACAGCTCTTAAACTCAAGCCCGGGACGGACAATCGGACACT
Organism: uncultured Azospirillaceae bacterium; assembly: GCA_964395655.1. Lineage (GTDB taxonomy): Bacteria > Pseudomonadota > Alphaproteobacteria > RF32 > CAG-239 > CAZU01. The sequence goes on from CAYNBB010000009.1 coordinate 22,264, forward strand.
TAACAAATATGTCGTTCAGGGCAAACTTGAAATAAAATCTTTTTCAAAAAAAGTAAAGTTATACCGGTTTGCGAAAGACAATAATGCGCTGGAAAATCTTAACGACGAAGAGTGGAATTTTGCATAGGAGCGTAAATGAAGATTCCCTACATGATAAAAAAACGGCTCAAAGACGGGCGCGTTGCATACTATTTCAACCTTCCGGCGAGATTGTTGCCGGAGGGTTGCGATATGAAGCGCTCGTATTCTTTGGGCTGTGATTATCTGATAGCCTGTAGGGAAGCCTTTGCGCTTTATCAAAAGTTGAAAAATTTCAAAGTTCAATGCAATAATTTTGTTCCGGCTTCGCTTGAACACTTGTGGGCGGAATATATTAAAAGCAAAAATTATCTTAAACTGGCCGAAGACACCCAAAAATATTATCTTTATTCATACAATATTTTATCGGAAATACAAGCCGCAAAATCAAAAAAAATGCTTAAAGAAGTCCCGCTCAATACGTTTACCGGACAGGCTGCCCTTAACTTATATGAAAGTATCGCAGAAAAGCGCGGAGCGTATCGGGGATTGGCTTGCATAACAACTCTTAAAATGCTTTATAATTTCGGAATTCGCAAAGGAATTGTTTCGGGCAATAATCCTTTTAGCAACCTGCGTCTACCAAAGCCGAAGCCTAAAAAAGAAATTATCCAGCTCGAAAATATGCAAGAGTTCATCCGGCGCGCCCGGGAAGAAAAACGCGATTATCTCGCCTTGGCTCTTGAATTGAACTATTATCTGGCGCAGCGTGTCGGAGATATTCGCCGCCTGCGCAAAGAGCACATTGTTGAGAAAAACGGTTTTTATTTTTTCGATTTTGTGCAAAACAAAACCGGCCAACGGGTTATTGTCCCGATACCTCAACACCTTTGGCAAGAGGTGCTCGCAAAAGACGATTACATAATTGCAGATGAATACGGTAGTTTCACCAAAGACCGCCTCGCGCGGCACTTCCAACGTTTCAGCGACAAAATAGGGATTAAGATTATATTCAAACAAATGCGGCATACGGCCAGCACAGCCTACGCCGAAGCCGGCGTCCCCAGCGATGCGATTATCTCAATTACCGGCCACACGGACGAATCCACCTTTAACCGCTTTTACAAGGCCAATACATCGGCCTTATCAATGGTTGCTTTGGAAGGGCGGTTAAAGGCCGAAAAAGAACAAAAATAAAATTATTATTGATTTTTTAACTTTTGCGGGGTAATGTCGGAATTGAGCTAGAAACTCAATAAAACAGCGGATATATACCGCCCCCGAAAGATTGGCGTTTTTTATGCCTATTTGATGGATGAGAATAGGAAATATACTGAATACCTGTCGGCCTACTTATATCGGCTTAGTGAGTCCATCCCCTTTGTCGGGAGTGCGAGGATATATCTGAATAACTCCGCGTGTCTGTTTTCATGTTTCTAGCTCCCGACACCTCAACGGATTTGAGGAGCTTATAGAAAAAGGAAAACAGAAAATGAACGAATTAGTCAAAATTAACGATAACAATCAGGTAACCACAGATTCTTTAACCGTTGCCGACTGCTTCGGTAAGCGTCACCGTGACGTGTTGCGCTCCATTAAGCTATTGAAATGCAGCAAAGATTTTAACGCGCGCAATTTTGCGCCCGTTGAATATCTCGACCAAAAAGGCGAAAAAAGAACATACTACGATATAACCCGCGACGGTTGGATGTTTTTGGTTATGGGGGTTTACCGGAGAAAAAGCGGCAGAGTGGAAAGAAAAGTTTATCGCTGCCTTTAATCGAATGGAAGCGGCATTGAAACAAAATACAGCAGTTTCTTTAACGCAAGACCGCGGGGCTCTTAAAGCCATCGGCGGAATAGTGAAGAAATGCGCCGTCTCGGCAGTCCGCGAGGCGATTGCAGATATTGTCACGGCAGCCGAACAAGCAAACTTCTTCGGCGAAGTCAGCGATGACGACCTGATACGTTGTCTTTGGAGCTGGTACGCCAGCCATAACCGGAAGACTTTTGAGAGTTTTCACCAGCTTACGGCTGAAAATGACGAGCTGAAACAAAAGCTTTTAACAATTAAAAAAGCTGTTGCCTAACGATTATGAGCCCCGAAAAGAATCGGGGCTTTTTTATAGCCTATGTTCTTTATATGTTCTGATTTTTCATTCTGACTATATATGCTAAGTATTTGATTCTAACGTGTGGATAAATGCGCGTAAAAGTCAGAATAAAGCGACAACAAAAACAAAAAACCTTGACAAAATACCAAGGTTTTTCAAAATGGTAGGGGTAGTCAGACTTGAACTGACACGGCCTGAGGCCACAAGATTTTGAGTCTAGCGCGTCTACCAGTTCCGCCATACCCCCATCGTGTTTGTGAAAAGATAAATAATATAATAAATTTCTTTCGTCAACCTTTTTTTTGCATAAGGTGAAAATTTGCCCGGGGTTTATCCCTACCCCAATGTTTATATACCGATTAGGTGTAAGCTCCCTTTCCCTGCCGATACAATTTCCTATATTTTTTATATCAGCGAGAAAGGAGTATACATGATGAAACCGGAAACCGCGCAATACTGCCTTAACGACCTGACACTGATCAATTATGCCAATATCGGAGCGCCGCGACAAAGAAAGGTTATTTCGAGGATTATCGACAACTGGGACAACCGACGTTACCTGAAACCGGCGGGAAAATATTTCCGCGCCGGTCACGACAAACTTCTCCTCAACCGGTATCCTCAACGGGAAACCAGAATGTAGCGCTCTCAGACGTTGCCTGAAAGCCCTTTGGCGATGTTCATGTTAATGTTGATAAGGATATCGAGCTTTTGAGGCTCAGGTTCGGCTGATATTTCCATGGTTCTTTGGAATACAAACACCGCCAGATTTAATATATTCTTTTTAACTTCCTGCGGCTGCGGACAGTCGGCCTCATTCATTGCGGCCGCGATAATTGTCCATAATTTGCGATTTTTTTCTAATGCTTCGTCCAGCTCACCCTTGCACTCTTCCCAATGTTCCTTAATTTGGTTTAATGACGATGCGGTGCGAATCAGAGCGCGGCTCTCAAGTTCCGACTGCCCCATTCCCGACATATCATTCTGCGCATAGTTTTGTGAGATGTTCATTTAAATTCAAATCCTAAAAATAAAATATTTTTTAACGATATTACGTTATCATAATATCAAAATTAAGTTACCGAAACGTAAATATTTTTAAATTGTGGACAGTAAAGATGAACAAACTCGGATTATGGATTTTAGCCTTCGTTCTGCCGATCACCTGCGCTATATCGGCTCAGGCATTTGTCCGTTACGAAGACAAGCATCCGCAAAAACGCCGCGATGTTCATATCACGGGTTTTCTGGACTATGCTCCGTTCGGTTATGTCGAACATCCGGAAGAAAAAATACACGGAAAATTTACATCAATCTTTGCACCGATGTTTGAAACGCTGGCCAAAGAAAACAATCTGCGCGTTTTTTACGACACTCAGAAAAAAGATTTTCCGACACTGATACAGGAAGTCCGCAAAGGAGAAATCGACGTAATTCTCGGCGCCTATCACCAAACCGAAATGTTTCGCGGGCTGGAACTTATTTATCCGGCGGCAATCAACAATCCGATTACCGTCTTTATGCTGCCGGATCGTGTTAACGAGGTCAAATCAACCGATGATCTGCGCAAGCTCAAAGGCGTAAAAATTGCCCATGAAGTATACAGCGACTACGTCAATAATCAGCTTAAACAGTTTAATATCGAAACGGCAGACACACCTTACGAAATGTTCGAAAAGCTGTTTACCCGCCAGGCCGACTATATTCTGGCCAGCCATTATTACGGATTGATTGAAGCAATCAAACTCGGTCTACGCGAACAAATTTCCGTCGCCCGGCAAACGCTGTGGCAGCTTCCGATGTTTATCGGCATATCCAAGCTCTCGCGCGAACGTAAAATGCTGGCTCAGAAACTGACACGCTATCTGGAAGACGACAACAACCGTAAGGCTTTTTCGGACGGCGTCGCCCGAATGATCGCCGAGTTTGAAAAAAATGCGCAGGGCGTGGTTCCGCCGACCTTCGACCTCGAAAAAGCTGATAAATGACAAAGCTCTGTTGACCTATTGCGAATCTGCTATTAATATAATACAGAATTATAAATTTGGGGCAGCGTCAATGGTTTTACTTATTCATCATCCGGTTTCGGCAGCATCGCGCAAAATTCGCCTGCTTATGGGCGAAAAGAAAATGCTGTTTATTCTCCGGGAAGAAGACCCCTGGAAATTGTCGGAAGACGTTTTTAAGCTTAATCCGGCCGGCGAGCTTCCGATTTTTTTAAATGACGGCAATGTAATTGCCGGAGACTATCCTATTGCCGAATATCTGGAAGAAAGCATTCCCGACATTCCGCTGATTTTCGGCGACGGCAGACAAAGGGCTGAAATCCGCCGCCTGACGGACTGGTTTGACCATAAGTTTCTGCGCGAAGTTTACCGAAACATCGTGCAGGAGAAAGTTCACAAACGATTTGCCACCGGAAAAGCGCCGGACTCGCGAATCCTGAAAATCGGCCTTAACAATTTGGTTTTTCACCTTGAATATATTGAATGGCTGCTGGAGCGCAGGCAATATTTGGCTGCAGACACAATCTCGCTCGCCGATTTATCGGCGGCGGCGCATTTATCGATTATAGACTATCTCGGCGGCGTGCCGTGGGAAGACTTTAAGAGTGCCAAACTTTGGTATTCCAAAATAAAATCGCGCCCGTCTTTCAAAGACATCCTCAAAGACAACATCCGCGGGATTCTGCCGGCCAAACATTATGCAAACCTCGATTTCTAAAGGCTCTGAATGATGACAAACAAAATCTGTATTTTGGCACTGACCGCAATTTTGAGCTCCTGCACATACCTTTCCAAAGGCAGCGGACAGGTTGTTTATCATTGGGAAAAGCCCCACACCGGCGTTCAGAAGTTTTCGTCCGACCATGCGGAATGCCTGCTTTCGGCAAAAGAATTTAAGCTGATGCCGGATTTTCGTACTTGGTTTTATTCCGAAGAAACCAAACTCAATACACGCGCCGACTGGAATTCCAGCAAAGGAATTTGGGCAACTTACCTTCCGTATGAAGGCGCGCAGCCGCTGATCGTCAACTCACGTTATGACGACGACGACATCAGTCCCGCAAATTACAGCAAGTGTATGAAGTCCAAAGGCTATTGGATGCGCAACCACGACATCCCGGAGATTACCAACATCAACCTTTACAAATCGCGCCGGCCGCACCTCGTCCAGCCTTTCGGGTATCCGGAATATTACTGATGTCATAACCGCCGCCGACCGCTTTATAAAAACTGATAATATAGTTATAAATATCGGCATTGCTTTCTATGCGGCTGTTTTGGGCATTGATCAGATTTTGCTGTGCAGTCAGAACCTCACTGAAATCGACCAGACCGTTTTTATATCTTACATTGGTAAGATCCGCAACTTTCTGCTGAGAAGCAAGCGATTTTTCGGCTTCGCGGTTGCGCCGATATTCTTTTTCAACATTGTCGGCAGCATTTTTTATTTCTGCAGAAGCGTTCAGAATCCCCTGTTTATACTGCAACGCATTTTCGCGGGTAAGAGATTTTTGCAGTTCAACATTGTTGACCAGCGCCCCCCAATGGAAAATCGGAAGTTTGATTGCCGGAGAATAATTATAGGTGTTGCTGCCACCGCCGATCAACGACGACATGTTTTTGGACTGATACCCCCAAAACGCGTTCAGGCTGACATTGGGAAACAAATCCGCAATCGCCTGCCCGATCGCCGCATTCTGTGCCATCAGACGATATTCGAGTGCACGAATGTCGGGACGATTGCGGATAACACTGACCGGCAGTTCATAAAGCCGCGACGTATCATAACGCAGCGGCTGCCTGACCAGGTTGGTTTCGTCATGCGCCAGACGGCCGTCAATTTCTCCGGGCAGTTTTGACGTCAGCGTCGCCAAAGAATTTTGCAAGGTATTGACCGAGGCTTCCAGCCGAGGGATAGCCTCTCGGGTTTCGGAAAGCAAATAAAAGGCCTGATTAAGACTGACATCATCCGTCAAACCGGCCTCGTATTTTTGTTTGACCAAGTCATAAAGTCCGCTTTGCAAAGCTTCGTTACGACGCGCATTATGCAGTAGTTCCTGCGCCTGCCGCAGCTGCACATAGATTGAGGCGATCTCTGCTGTCAATGCCAGCTGCACGTTTTGCAGGTTTGCACTGGCGGCGGCAAACAAAGCCTTAGACTGCTCGGTCAGGCGGCGGCCGCCGCCCCAGATATCGATTTCCCAGGCGGCATCAAGCCCGAGCTGAAAATAGTCGGTTGACAACGGCTCGCCTGTATAGGCGCGCGAATCCTTAAGATAATAATACGATCCGGCGGCATCGACTGTCGGCAGATATTTTACGCTGTTTATCCGCAAATTCTGCCGTGCCTGCCGCATTTTCTCGATGGCTATTTTGACGTCGGTACTTTGTCTTAAGCCGTCTTCAATCAGACCGTTTAACACCTGATCGTTGAAATCACGATACCAGTACAAAGAGACATGGCGCACGCCCGGTTTGAGATTCAGACTTTTTTGCAGACGTGCATCACTGTAAAAATCAGGCCGTCGGTAATCCGGACCGACCGAACAGGAAGCAAGCAGGAGCAGACAAGTCCCGAACAAAAAATTTTTTGACATTTTACTTCTCCTTCCCCGCATTATTATCCGGCGTATACGATATTCCTAGCGGGTTGCCTTGTTCTTCGGTTTGTCGCTGAACTTCCCGTTCATACGTTCCATGACCGCTTTTTTCCTTGATCGTTTCAAACACGGCAAACAGAGCCGGAATAAAAACTATGCCGACAAAGGTAGCGGCAATCATGCCGTAAAAGACGGAAGTTCCGATGGCAATCTGGCTCGACGCGCCGGCACCGGTGGCAACAATCATCGGAAAGACGCCGAGAATAAACGTCAAGGCCGTCATCAAAACAGCGCGGAACCTTTCGCCCGCCCCTTTGACAGACGCTTCGAGAATCGATGCTCCGTCGTCGCGGTAAGCCTTGGTAAACTCGACAATCAGGATGGCGTTTTTGGCTGCCAAGCCAATCAGCATTATCAGGCCCAACTGTGCATAAATGCTCAGAGGCTGACTCATCAGATGCAATCCGACGATTGCCCCGAGAATTGCGAAAACGGTTGAAAACATGACCGCAAAAGCCAACATCCAACTTTCGTAGAGCGCAACCAGAAAAAGATAACAGAAAATCAGAGCCAAGGCGATCAGAAACGCGGCCAGACCTGCTGTTTCCACTTCCTGCAGGCTCAGGCCGGTCCAAGCAATCTGATATTCTCCGGAAAGCATTTCGGACGCCAGTTCGACAATGGAATCGATTGCGGTTCCGGTGCTTACACCGGGATTGCTCTGTGCCGTAACGGCAGCCGAAGTGTACATATTGTAACGATAGATAATTTTGGGCGAAATACTGATGTTTACATCGGCAAAACTTTTGAGTTTTATCATCGCTCCCGTTTGCGAGCGGATATACATGTTTTCGACATCGCTGATATTTTTGCGATACGGAAAATCCGCCTGAATAATCACCTCATTGACCTGGCCGCTGAGCGTTATGTTGTTGATATAACGCGAACCGAGATTGCTTTGCAGCGCCGAAAACAACGTGCCGACCGGAATCTGATAAGACTCCAGTTTGGTACGGTCGATATCCAGATAGATATGCGGCGTATCGGCCGTAAACGTCGAAAAAGCGTAAGCTATATCCGGATTTTCGTTCAATTTTCCGAGAAACTTCTCCATCGTTTCAAACAACCGGCTCGGAGTTATTGAACCGTTGTTGGTCAAAAGTTCAAGCGAGAGGCCGTTGCTCTGACCGACACCGGGAATCGACGGCGGCGCAAAGAAATTTATCTGTGCGTCCTTAATGTCGGCAAAGGTTTCTATCAGACGCGCCGTCAACGCCTCAATCGAGAGTTTTTTGGACGTTCGTTCATTCCACGGCTGCAGACCGACCACGCCTAACGCAACATTCTCTCCGCTGCCTCCGAGCATGCTGTATCCGGCTACGGAAATAAAATATTTGACTCCGTCCAATTTGAGAGCTCGCGCCGTTACTTCCGCCAAAACGGCTTCCGTCTGATTAATGCCGGCGGTATCCGGCAACTGAATATTGGCAAAGATAATGCCCTGATCTTCCTCCGGCAGAAACGAAGTCGCGGTTATCCGGAAACCAAGCAGAATAAGCGCTATCGTTCCGACCGTAACAAGAACCGTTATCATAACGTGTTTGGAAAAGAAACCGACCATATCCAAATATTTGTCCTTAAAAAACTCGATCGTGTCGTTAAACCATTTGAAAAGTCCGCCGGCATCTTCCTGTTTGTCGCCGCGCAGAAAAATCGCACACAAGGCGGGAGACAACGTCAGGGCGTTAAAAGCCGAAAAAACAATCGCGGTCGAAATCGTCACCGCAAACTGTTGATAGATTTTGCCGGTGATGCCTGCCATCAGGCCGACCGGAATAAAAATCGACAACAATACAAAAGTGGTGGCTATAATCGCGCTGGCAATCTGTTGCATGCCTTTGATGCTGGCGGCCTTAGAATCAAGTTTTTCGTACTGCATCAGATACTGAACCCGCTCCACCACGATAATGGCATCGTCAACTACCAGACCGATGGCCAGAATCATTGCAAACAGCGTCAGAATATTAATATCGAAACCCAGCAAATAAATGACCGCAAAAGTCGCGACCAAAGATACCGGTATCGTAATCAGCGGAATCAGCGTCGTTTTGGCACGCTGCAAAAAAATATAAGTGACCAGCACGACAAGGCTGAAAGTGATTATCAGCGTTTCGACAATGCTGGCAATTGAGGCCTTGACATAATCCGTCGAATCATAACCGACGGTCAGTTCAACGTCTTCGGGAAAGGTTTTGCGCATTTCGGCAAGTTCTTTTTTGACATTTTTCATAATGTTCAAAGAATTGGAGTTGGGCAGCTGACTGAGGGCAATAACCACTGCCGGAGCGTTGTCAAAATGCGACTGCATGGCATAGGTGTCTGCTCCGAGCTCAATACGTGCAACATCCTTGAGGCGAACAATTCCGCCCTCTTTGGTCGTGGTCAGAATTATCCGCTCAAAATCATCAACGGTATTAAGCAGGCCTTTGGCATCAAGCGACAAAACCATCAGACTGTCTTTGCCGCTCGGTGCGGCACCGACGCTGCCGATGGAAGCCTGAATATTCTGATTTTCTATTGCCGTCGCAACATCGGCGCTGCTCAGGCCGAGAGAAGAAAGTTTCTGAGGATTGAGCCAAATACGCATGCTGTACTGCGGTCCGTAAATCGAAACGTCGCCGACGCCCGGAATACGCGCCAGAACGTCTTTGATATTGGTATAGGCATAATTGCTCAGATACAAATCGTTATAAGTTCTCTCCGGCGAACGCAATACCATCATCGCCAGCATGTTGGACGACCTTGTCGTAACGTCAACCCCCTCCTGCGTTACAGCTGCCGGCAGCTGCGACATAACCTGCTGCAAACGATTTTGCACTTTAACCTGAGCAATGTCCTTGTCCGTACCAACGTTAAAAGTGATGGTCAGATTATAAGCGCCGCTGTCGTCCGAGGTGGAAGACATATAAAGCATGTTTTCGACACCGTTGATCTTGTTTTCTATCGGGACGGCCACGGTATCGACCAGCACCTGCGCGCCGGCTCCCGGATAAGTCGTACTGACGACGATCTGCGGCGGCGTAATCTGCGGATACTGTGAAACCGGCAAAACCGCTATTGCCAAAAGTCCCAGCAAAACCATAATAATGGCAATAACGCCGGCAAAACGCGGCTTGTCGATAAAGTATTGTGAAAACATTTACTTATGCTCCTGCTGCGGCTGAATCCTGATTTTAACTTTGGTCTGCGACGTAATTGACGGCACTTTGTCAATCACCAGATATTCGCCGTCGCCGAACTTGTTGCCGACGACATAACTGTTGCCGACAGAGGCCAAGACGTCGAGTTTGGTTTTGACAAGACGTTTGTCGCGAATAATATAGGCAAAGATGCCTTCCGGCGTCAGCGTCGCATGATTCTGCTCAATCAGAAACGCATCTTTGTATTCCTTTTCGAGCAAAACGTCGACATAAGCATTGGCAACCAGTTCTTTGCCGGGATTTTTGAAATCGGCGTAGACCGCGATTGAATTGGTCGAATTGTTAATCTTGTTGTCGGCAAACTGAAAAATCCCGTCTTCTTTGTATAATTTGCCATCGGCCAGCCGGAGTCTGATTTTCTGATTTTCAAGCAACGGAGTTCCCGAATTAAGCAGATCCAGATATTCTTTGTCGCTGATCGAAAAAACGACGCGAATCGGATCATACTGCACGATAGACAATAAGGCGCCCGAGCCCGGCGCCACATAATTCCCCGGCGTCAGCGCGACATTGCCGACGGTACCGTCGATAGAGGCCTGAAGCAACGTATAGTCCAGCATGACCTTGGCTTTTTCCATATCGGCTTCGGCCGCAGCCAAAGAAGCCTCGGCGGCCAGAAACTGAGCCTGTGCGGAATCGTATTCGGTTTTGGAAACCGCTTTGGAACCGGCTTTTTTGATGCGGTCAAAATAAACTTTGGCATTGTTGAATTCGGCTTTGGCCTGATTGCGCGCTGCCACCGCCGCTTCGTATGCGGCCTTGTATTCGCGCCGGTCTATCATCAGCAGGTTGTCGCCGGTTTTGACATCCTGCCCGCCCTCGACCCAGATCTCGGAAATATAGCCGCTGACATTGGGCACCAGCGAAACCTGATGAATCGGCGTGATATATCCGATATAAGCGGTTGAAGCCGAAACATCCTTCTTTTGAAGCGGCACCACGTTAAGCTCAATTTCGGGCGTCGTTCCGAGAGCTGCCGAACCGGCATCGCGAGGTTCCGCAAAATATGCCGCCAAAACCAGAATAACGGCCAAGACCACCCACCACAGGCGCCGCAGAAAATAATGTTTAAAACTTTCAGACATTCCGTTTCTCCCCAAACCAGAGCTTTTTCATTTAAATAATCGGCCGACGCCCTAATTCAACATGACTAATACAAAGGAATTTGTTTATTTTTGAGGAATAGCTCTTGGCGAAAAACAAAATCTGTTGTATCTTGGCGGCAATTATGAGTTTTGAAACAAATAACGAGGACTTAAGGAATAGAAATGTCTAAAGACCAGAAAATCAAACCTGTGGTTTTGCAAGTTCTGCCGGAATTGGAACACGGCGGCGTAGAAGCCGGAACGATAGAAATCGCAACCGAACTCAAGGCCAGAGGAATTAAGAATTTTGTCGCTTCCAAAGGCGGTCGCCTGACCTATGAGCTGGAAAAAGCTCAAATTCCTCATTTTGCGCTGGATCTGAAGACTAAGAATCCGATAAAGCTTTATCTTAATTATAAAAAGCTCGAAAAAATCATCAAAGACAACGGCATCAACATCGTGCACGCACGGTCACGTGCTCCGGCCTGGAGCGCGTATTGGGCAGCCAAAAAAGCCGGCGTTCATTTTATGACGACGTTTCACGGCACGTACGGCCTTGGCCCTTTGGGCATCAAGAAGCTGTATAACCGGGTTATGACATACGGTGAATTGGTGATTGCCATTTCCAATCACATCAAAAATCATATGCTGAAAAATTATAAGATTGACGAAAGCAATATCCGTTTAATCCACCGTTGCGTCAGCACTGAAAAATTCTCACCCGAAAACGTATCCCAGCAACGGATTATCGCTGCGATCAAAGACAACAACATTCCCGAAGACAAACCGATTATTTCCCTCATCGGCCGCGTGACGCACTGGAAAGGCCAGCACAAACTGATTGAGGCGCTGTCCCAAACCCAAAACACCAACTATCACTGTCTGATTGTCGGTTCCGATCAAGGGCGTGTTTCTTATACCGATTCCCTGCGCGCACTGGCCAAAAAACTCGGCGTGCTCGACCGTGTACAGTTTATCGGCCACAGTTTTGACATTCCGGCTCTGCTGATGGTTTCCGACGTTGTCTTATCTACGGCAATCGAACCCGAAGCTTTCGGCCGCGCCGCAATCGAAGGCCAGGCCATGGGCAAAATCGTTATCGCTTCCAATATCGGCGGTTCGCTTGAAAACACGATCGACGGCGTCACCGGCAAACTTTACGACGCGCAGGACAGCCAGGCTCTGGCCGACGCGATTGACTGGGCGCTTGATCTTCCGCAGAAAGAAAAGGCCAAAATCGGCAAAGCGGCAATAAAAAATGTAAAAGACAACTTCACAAAACAGAAGATGTGTGATAAGACTATTGCCGTATATGAGGAGCTCCTCACTAAATAACACAGTTTAAGGCAGCGTTTTTTTGGTTATTTGAAGTCGCGCTGCCGGGGATTTTTGTATTTAAAAATCCTTCGTTTTCAGGACTTCTAAATAGCAGAATGTTAAATTAACAAACAAGGATTTTTAATATGGTTGCGATTAAATTGCCAGATGGAAGCATTCTGGATATGGAGAGCGGGGTCAACGGTTTTGACGTCGCAAATAAAATCAGTTCGTCTCTTGCCAAGGCCGCTTTGGCCGTCACCGTTAACGGAACAACGCAGGATCTGAGCACTCCTATCACTACCGACGCAACCGTGACCATCGTCACCGGCAAGGATAAAGAAGGGCTCCACATCATCCGCCACAGTTGTTCGCACGTTATGGCCGAAGCGATCAAAGAATTGTGGAAAGATGTTCAGGTCACCATCGGTCCGGCCATTGAAAACGGCTTTTATTATGACTTTGCGCGCAAAGAGCCTTTTACGACCGAAGACTTTGCCAAAATTGAGGCCAAAATGCACGAGATTGTCAAACGCGACGAAAAAGTCGAACGTTTTGTTCTGCCGCGCAACGAAGCCATCAAATACTTCAAAGACATGGGCGAACATTACAAGGCCGAAATTATTGAAGACCTGCCGGAATCGGAAGTCATTTCGCTGTATCGGCAGGGTAATTTCACCGATTTGTGCCGCGGACCGCACGTCCCCTCGACCGGCAAAATCGGCGACGCCTTCAAACTGATGAAAGTTGCCGGAGCCTATTGGCGCGGCGACTCTTCCAAAGAAATGCTGCAAAGGATTTACGCTACGGCCTGGACTTCCAAGAAAGAATTGGACGAATACCTCAAAATGCTTGAAGAGGCCGAAAAACGAGATCATCGCAAAATCGGCAGAGAAATGGACTTGTTCCATTTTGAACCGGAGTATGCGCCGGGCGCCGTTTTCTGGCATGACAAAGGCTACAAGATTTATCGCAAGCTGATCGAATACATGCGCAAGCGTCAGGAGAACAACGGTTATATCGAAATTGCCACGCCGCGCATTATGGATCGTTGCCTGTGGGAAACTTCCGGCCACTGGGACAAATACGGCGCGCACAACTATTCCGGCAAAACCGAAGACGAGAAGATGTTCTGCGTCAAGCCGATGAACTGCCCCGGCGGCCTGCTGGTTTATAAACAGGGCGTCAAGTCTTACCGCGACCTGCCGCTACGCATGGCCGAGTTCGGTATGGTCAACCGCTATGAGGCTTCCGGTTCGCTGATGGGATTGATGCGCGTTCGCGAATTTACGCAGGACGATGCGCATATCTTCTGCACGCCTGAGCAAATGGAGGAAGAATGCATTACCACTCTGAAGCTGATTTTGGATATTTACAAAGACTTCGGCTTCAATGATGTTAAAATTTATCTGTCGACGCGTCCGGACAGCATCTACCGCATCGGCTCAGACGAAATCTGGGACATTTGCGAAAATGCACTGGCCAACGCGCTGGAAAGCCATGGTTACAAGTACGAAATCAACGCCGGCGAAGGCGCTTTCTACGGACCGAAACTCGAATTCATCCTCAAAGACGCCATCGGCCGCGAGTGGCAGTGCGGCACTATTCAGGTCGATATGAACCTGCCGCAGCGTTTTGACATCTCCTACATCGGCGAAGACGGTGAAAAGCACCAGCCGGTCATGTTGCACCGCGCGTTGTTCGGTTCAATCGAGCGTTTCCTCGGAATCCTGATTGAAAACCATGCCGGCAAGTTGCCGTTGTGGCTGTCGCCGGAACCGGTTGTGGTCTGCCCGATTGTCAGCGACATTGACGGTTACGCTGAAGAAATCACCCAAAAGCTGCGCACCGCCGGACTGTATGCCCGCGCCGATTTGCGCAACGAGAAAATCAACTACAAAATTCGCGAATTGTCGATGCAGAAAGTTCCGGTGATTGCGATTGTCGGCGCCAAAGAAAAAGAAAACGGCACCGTCACAATCCGCCGCCTCGGCTCCGAAAAACAAGAGACGATGAAGGTTGAAGACTTTGTCGCGGCAATGGTCAAAGAAGCCACCATGCCGAGCGTTGACAAGTGATGTGTGATTCGTGACTTGTGTTAGTATTAAGGCCGCCCTTTTCTAATCTGTTCCCTGGAAATTGGACAGTAAAAAAATCCCGAAGATTGCGATAGCAATTTTCGGGATAATTTTTTATGTTTAATATGATTCTCCGGTACTTCTTTTTTTATGTCTTTCTCGGGCGGTGTCTCTCCTTTAGTGACATTCCGTCCTTCGCCGGAATGACATTCTTACCTCCAAGGTCGTCCTCGTGCCCGAAGGCCGCAGGCCGGAGGAATAGACACGAGGATCCAAAGAAAAACGTAAAGCCATATTATTGATTTGGGTTCTCGGGGCAAGCCCGAGAAAGACTGTAAAGAGAGAACATCCTTCTTCTAATCACTAATTACTAATAACTAATTCCTAATCACCAATCACATTTGCAGACTGTTTTAAATTTTCGGTTTGTTGCCGATTGTAAAAAGGTTGTGGATAAATTATCTGTATTTCTGGCAAAAGGCGACAATTGATTGTATATTGTTTTTGTAACGTGTGATCAAAATAAAAGACAAAGGAAATGACGAGTAAGATCAGCCTAAACGCGAGCATGAGGACAAATTTACTGAGCCTGCAGAACATCAGCAAGCAGGTAGATTTGACGCAGGAGCGCTTGTCGACGGGGAACAAGGTCAATTCCGCGATCGACAATCCGAGCTCGTACTATACGGCGCGTTCTTTGACGAACCGCGCGAGTGATCTTGACGCGTTACTGGACAGTATGGGACAGGCTGTCCAGACGATAAAAGCCGCCAACGAAGGTATCGAAGCCGGTCTAAACCTTTTGGAGCAATTACAGGCTGTCGGCAACCAGGCGTTGGAAAATCCGGTTAAAACGCTTGGCGGCGGAAGTTCCGGCAAAAGCGTTGAAGAGCTGGAAGCGGAAGGTTTCCGCGTCGTGTCGACCGCGGCGGATTTGCAAAGCGCAATTTCGGCCGGAGCCAAAATTGCGCTGGGCGGAGACATTACGTTAGACACTTCTCTGAACATAACGGCTGCGAATGTCGTGTTAGACGGCAACGGTCATAAACTGACGTATAACGCGTCGTCAGCCGGCGAAGCGGCGATTTCGGTTGACGGAACGGGCGCGAGTGCAGACATAAAAAACCTCAACATAGAAGTAAGCGGCGAGCAGGTATACGGCATTGCCGCAAAGAACGGCGCGAGCGTTACGTTGGATAACACGGAAGGTATCAAGGTCAACGGCACGGGCTCGCAAAAGATATGGTTCCGTGATGAAGCTTTGTATGACGGCAAAGGCAATACGCAGGCGATGCTGGATCAAATCGGCGCCGATGCGCTTGCGGCAACGGCGGCCAATCAGTTTTACGTCGGCGACAAAAACGGAGATTTCGGCCAGAGCAATTGGTACCTTCCATCCATTGGTGAATGGATGGATGTTTACGGAATTGATCCGTCGGCCATGATCTCGGGAACAGGTATATCCGGTGCCACGGGTGCAAATAAAACGATAATCAACAATGCTCTTGCAACCCTTGCTGATAAGGGCGCCGAGGCTGCAACTTTAACAAATGGCTATTATTGGTCGTCTTCCGAGTGTAGTAATTATTTTTGGGGTCTCGATGTGAATAATGGCAACCGGATCCACAATCCTGGAAGCTTATCTATCTACATCTACGTTCGTAGTTTTCAGACTGTAGAAAATTGCTTTGACGCTTCCGGAAGCTCTCCGAAAATCGGCGATGTTATGTACACAGACAAGACCTGGGGGTCAGCCGAAGATTATGACGGAAGCAAGACAGCCGCGGGCATAGTGACCGCCGTCGGTAACGACGGCTCGGTCAAAATTATGAACCTTAAAGATCTGACATTTAGTTCAAATAGCACAGTAGGCAATTTCGATGCCGATAATCCGTACGGCGGCAGTGTCAAATATACATATCATACGACTTCGGCCAAATATTCCGAAGACGTGACTGACATTCCGAATTATGATACTTCCGCATTGTTAAACGCGGTTAAGACCGGCGGAACAATAACTGTTACGTTTACGCCTTATTCCGCCGGCGGCGGAAGCGGTAGCAATTCTGTAAATTCCGCGTATGCGGCGCAGTACAACGAGATTTTGAATCAATATGACATGCTGATTAACGACGCCTCATACAAGGGCATAAATCTGCTCAAAGCCGACACGCTCGACGTGAATTTTAACGAGTACAGGACAACGGGTTATTCGATCGCGGGCAAGGATATATCTTCCGCCAACATTGGTTTGCAGGAAGCAAACTGGACGTCGTTTGACGACGTCGAGGTTTCGATAGAACAGGTACGAAGCGCGATTTTGACGTTGCGCAGCTATTCCGGGGAACTCGGCAACAATTATTCGATTGTGCAAAACCGGCAGGATTTTACGCAAAATCTGATTAATATTCTGACCGAGGGTGCCGACAAACTGACGCTGGCCGATATGAACGAGGAAAGCGCCAACATGCTCGCGCTCCAGACCCGCCAGCAACTCGCCGTCAATTCCCTCTCTCTCGCCTCCCAGGCATCACAGGCGATATTGAAACTATTTTAAGCCACGGGCTTAAAATAGTTTCGTGATGTGCCTTCCCTTTAGTGTCATTCCGGCCGCAAAGCGCACGTCTGCGGAAGCAGCAAAAGCGCCAGCCTTTTGAGTGCGCTTTCAGAGCCGGAATCCAGGAATCTGTATAGCTGTATAATTAACCTGGATCCTCGTGTCTATTCTTCGCTTCGCTCAGGCACGAGGACGACCATGAAGGTAAGAATGTCATTCCGGCCGCAAAGCGTACGTCTGCGGAAGCAGCAAAAGCGCCAGCCTTTTGAGTGCGCTTTCAGAGCCGGAATCTTGGAGATGCCGAAACAAGTTCGGCATGACAAGGAGAGAGTTATTAGAGATCAGTGATTAGTGATCAGAAGAGTCTGTCTTCTAATGTATAAGCCGCTCTATTGAGCGGCTTTTCTTTAGATTTTGCTTTTCAGATTGGCAATCAGAGCGTCTATACCGCCGGGATTGTTCTTGATAAAGGCGGTATATTCGTTACGGGCGGTAATCGCCAGGCTGACATTTTCGATAATGATGTCAACAATCTTGTAACTTCCGGCCTTTTCACGAACGCGCCAAACAACTTTGGCCGGCTCTCCCTGATCCATCGGCACAACCGAATTTACAAAAATCTGCCCCTTGGAATTGGAAGGCGACGTACCTTTGAAAATAAAGTTTTTACCCTTAAATTCGTCAAAACGCTTAGACCAGGTGCTGACATTGAGCTGACGGTATACTTTGATAAACTCCTTGCGCTGTTCCGGCGTGGCTACTTTCCAGTTGCGGCCGAGAACAAACTGACCGATAAAATCCAAATCAAGCGCTTCGTTAAACAATTTGGCAAAGCGGGCATCTTTTTCGGCCTGAGAAACATTGGCATTGATAATGTCTTCAATTCCTTCGGCAGTTACGTCTTTTACAAAATTTTCGGCTTTGACGCCGTCAATTTCGGCGCGGGCGCTCCCGGCGAACAGCAAAACAGCAACACATGCAATTTTCAAAAAGTTTTTAGTCATCTGATATCTCCTATTCTGAATCTGTCATATCTTCGTCTTCAACGCCAAAGTCAAAATCGTAGCTTTGCGAATCGTTTGTCGTTGCAAAACGACATTTGTATTTGCTCTGGTTTTGCCGATAAGCCGAACGCATGGTCGAATAAAAATCAACAGAATTGCGTTTCAGATCGTCATAGAGATCCATATATGCTTCGGCAAGAGCGGTATATTTGACGGCGGAATACGAATAATTGATCTTGTCACGTATATTGGCGTCTTTATAGGTTACCCAATAAACCGGATCGGCAGCCGCATCAACCAATGTTCCGGTCACGCCGCGCGGCGAACTGGCTCCTAAAAACGGAACGACCAGATACGGTCCTTCGGCTACGCACCAACTGGCCATCGTCTCATTGAAGCCGGTTTTCTTCGGTTCAAGCTTCCACCCCTGCGCCACGTCAAACATACCGCCGAGACCAAGAGTAGTGTTAAGAGCAAAACGTCCCAAATTCCGCAGAGAATCGGCAAATTCGAGCTGCAACAGGTGATTGGCTGCCGAAACCGGCTCCTGAAGGTTGGAAACGACTCCCCGAACCCGCTCGCGAGCAAAAGGCGTGGTTATCTTGCGGTAACCGCGGGCGATCGGAAACATAACATTCTCATAAAACCCTTCGTTGAAAGAAAAAATTTTGCGGTTAACTGCCTCATACGGATCCGCCTCAGCCTCCGGACGCTGGAGCCTTCCGTCAAAAGCACAAGCTCCAAGCATTAGCAACGCGGCACAGCTGACCGCATATTTCAGACGTTTGTTCACATCGCCCTCTCTGTATAATTAAACTTGCAAGTTAATATATCATTATATTTTGTTAAATCAACAAATTTCAAAATCTATGGCGATAATGTTACAAAGCGGAAATTTTTTGTGTTTTGCATTGTCGGACATTCTCTCATATCATCGGCAACAGTGAAAACATTTATAAGGACGCAATAAGATGAACAAACCTGCAAAACCCATTATGCTTTTTGACTGCAAAACCTCGCAGAACGTTATCGGTCAGGACAAGTTTCTCGACGCTTTTAAAAATATCCTGAATCACGGTGCCTACTGCCAGGGGCCGGAGACCAAAGAACTTGATGAAAAACTTGCTCAGTATTCCGGCACAAAATACTGCTCGACATGCGGTTCCGGTACGGATGCCCTGACACTGGCTCTGATGGCCTGGGACGTTAAGCCCGGCGACGCCGTTTTTGTTTCTTCCTTTACGTTTGTTGCTTCGGCGGAAGCTCCGGTTCTGCTCGGCGCCACTCCGGTTTTTGTCGATTCCGATCCCGATACTTATAACATGGATCCCAAAGATCTGCAGCGTGCCATCGACGAAGTCAAAAAAGAAGGCAAGCTTAATCTGAAAGCCGTTGTTGCGGTCGACATTTTCGGTTCTCCCTGCGACTATGACGAAATCATCAAAATCGCTCATGCCAACGGTATGAAGGTATTGTCCGACTCCTGCCAGTCTTACGGCTCTGTTTACAAAGGCAAAAAGGCCGGCTCCATTGCCGACATGACAGCGACGTCTTTTTATCCGACCAAACCTCTGGGCTGTTACGGAGACGGCGGCGCAGTTTTCACTAACTCCAACGAAGAAAATGAACTGGTAAAATCCTGCCGCGTTCACGGTATGAGCCCGGAAGACCATTATGACAACATCCGCCTCGGCATGACCGGCCGTATGAATTCTTTCCAAGGTGCCGTTCTGCTTCAGAAGCTGACTGTTTTTGATCAGGAACTTAAAGACCGTTTCCGCGTTGCCAGCCGCTATGACAACGAGCTCGACAGCTATTTCGGCAAACAACGGATTCTTGACAACTGCAAATCTGCCTATGCGCTCTACACCGTTCACTGCGAAGACCGCGACGAACTGATGAACTACCTCAGAGAAAACGGCGTTCCCTGCGGCGCTTACTATCCGCGGCCGGTCAACACCCAGACCGCTTATGCCAAGTGGAATACCCGCAGCCTGCCGGTTTGTGAAAAACTGTCAAAAACCGTTCTGTCTATCCCGATGACCCCGTATCTGGACAATGAAGATCTGGATTATGTCATCAAGACCATGAACGAATTTGCAGCAAAAAAGGCTAAAAAAGCCGCCTAATCAGGTCCGCTTATAAACCTCAAAAGAAACGACCCCGGTGCCGATATCAGCGCTCGGGTCGTTTCTTTATACAAATTTTAATCATTTTATGAAAAGGTTTGAATATAGCCTTAACGGAGGAAAAAGACATGAAAATTCTTGTTATCATCGCCGCGCTGCTCGGTCTGGCTTATGGCGGCAAGTATTTATACGATAACCATTATTTTGACGAATTCCTGTCCAGCGTCAACCGCACGACGGAAAGGACGGCAGACTTTGCGACAGACAAGGCCGTTAAAGAAGCAAATTACTGACCGGCAGCACAATCTCTGCATTTCAGCTAATTTTATACGGATTGTATAAAAAATTCTACACAATGTATTCTTTTTGCTGGACATCGGAAAAAATATCGGTTATAAACCTCTCCGATGACCGATGCTCGGGTAGCTCAGTTGGTAGAGCAGAGGACTGAAAATCCTCGTGTCGGCGGTTCGATCCCGTCCCCGAGCACCATTTCAAACCCCGGAGAAATCCGGGGTTTTGTTGTATTTGTACCTTATATGCCGGG
>CAYNBB010000010.1:0-18906 GCA_964395655.1 uncultured Azospirillaceae bacterium
GGGGGACAGATCAGGAACAGATATATAGCAAACTGTAAAGCATTTATAAAAAACCATCTTGAAGTTTTATGGAAAATAAACGATTTATCAAAATCAGTCAGTTTACAGCCTAAAAACGAAGTTTTTACACTGGATCAAGCGAGCCGGTGCATGACGCCTACATCGCTTCCAGCTGTTCTTTATAAAAATCAATAACGGCCCGGTTTTTCGGAATATCTTTGGTATCGGCACGCGCCACCAGATTAAAATACAAATCATGAGGGCATTTGATGTTATCCAGACAGACAATTCCGTCTTCGGCAAAATACAATGGCATAACTCCAATCCCGACGCCGTTGCGCACGACGTCGTTTATATCCCACAAACTGTTTGAGCCATACACTTTATACACGGCTTCATCCAAAATCCCTTTCCACGCATTGGTCATGGTATTCGAATGATATTTGATTATAACTTTATGATTCTTCATCATGTCTTCCCGATCCTTCGGATAACCGTGTTTGGCCAAATACTCCGCCGACGCAAAAAAACCGCAGAGAATTTTCTTACGGCATATCAAAACCAAATTACTGTCCGGAGCCAAATCGTAGCAAATACCCAAATCAAAAGAATGATTCCGCATATCCGGATCTCCGTCTGTCGCAACAACCACCACCGAAAGTTCCGGATATTTTTCAAAAAATTCTTTCAGTCCGGATCCCCTCATATAGGCTCGAACACCCAGATTCATTGCCACTCGTACTTCACCCCGAACCTTCCTCCGATCCCCGGACATTTTATAAATGTCGTACAAAGCCTCGTCCATTTTCGCCATACATTTCAAAATGCGGCGCCCGTCGACCGTCAGCTTGGTTCCGCGATCATCGGAATAGATCAGCTTCACTCCCAGAGTTGCTTCCAGATTCTCAATATATTTGCTGATTGTATCGATGGAAGTGCCCAATGCTTCGGACGCTTTTCGTTTTCCTCCGAAGTTGTTCACCGCAGAAAGCATAAAGACACCTTCGAGATTATTCAGATCTTTTTTGTTAAGCATGGCAATTCCTTTTACTGTTTTACCAGTAATAGTAGAATTTATAATATCTGTAAAGCACAACAATACTTATCCACGGTTGCATTTTTATAATAATTCGCCTATCAAAACTGCGAATTGACGATGCCTGATTTTTCCTCTTGTTTTCATATCTGACTTATACTATAAAAAATCCCGAATACAAAACATCAAGGAACCGTGTATGAAAGTAGACATTTTTGACTTCGACCTGCCTAAAGAATGCATTGCTTCAGAGCCCGCACATCCGCGTGACGCTTCCAAATTGCTGGATCTTTCGGAAGAAGAAAAAATCTCCGATCGTCATTTTTACGAACTGCCCGATCTTCTCAACGAAGGCGACGTTCTGGTCTTCAACGACACCAAAGTCATTCCTGCCCGTCTCTACGGCGCACGCGGCGAAGCTCTGGTTGAACTGACGCTTTATCGTCCGGTAGACGGCATTCAATGGATGGCTTTCATCAAAAATTCCAAACGTCTCAAACCCAACGACGTCATCAAATTCTACACGGACACCGTTTCTGCCGAGCAATCCGACTTTGCCGCCGTGGTTATTGAAAAAAATGCCGAAGACGGCGTACTCGTATCCTTTAACTGTTCTCCGTCCGAACTCGGCCGCAAACTTGAACAATTCGGCTTTATGCCGCTGCCGCCCTATATCAAGCGTGAGCGCCCGCAACCCTATTCCCTGTGGCACCGTTTTAATGACAACGAAAACTATCAGACGGTCTATGCCCGACACGAAGGTGCGGTCGCCGCGCCGACCGCGGGGCTTCATTTTACCGAAAACGTCCTACAGAAACTGCGCGAAAAAGGCGTCCGGGAAGTTTTTCTGACGCTGCACGTCGGCGCCGGAACGTTTCTTCCTGTCAAAACAGAAGACACCAAAGACCATAAAATGCACGCCGAATACGGCATTATCACGCAGGATGCCGTCGATGTCATAAACGAAGCCAAGAAAAACGGCAAACGCGTTATTGCCGTGGGTACCACTTCTTTGCGTCTGCTCGAAACCGCCGCCGACAATCAGGGAATACTGCATTCCTATGCCGACGAGACGGATATTTTTATCACGCCGGGGTACAAATTCAAAATCATAGACATGCTGATAACCAATTTTCACCTGCCCAAATCCACTTTGTTCATGTTGGTCTGTGCCGTCGCCGGAACGGAACGCATGCAAAAAGCATACCGCCACGCGATTGAAAACGGTTACCGCTTTTATTCCTACGGTGACAGCTCCATTCTCAAATGTGTAAATAAAATTTAACCATTCGGCTTTATACTGAACTCCGGTTTTAACAAAAGTCTGAGGCTTACAGGATAATGCAGAAACTGGCTCTGGCAGAAAAAATAATTCCGCTCGTCGCGCACATGTTGTTGCCCGCCGTTTTATTCGGGACGGCGCTGCTGTGGTTCTGTCTCGGAGCCCCTTTCAGCGAAGGCACTCTTAGCGGCATGCACGTTTTCTTCTATATTTTCAGTTTTGCCGGAACGATCATCCTGCTCTATTTCAACCTTAGCAAAGCGCTTTTTTCCATTCTGAGTATTGTTGTCGCCTATATTCTGATAAATTTACTCAAAAGCGTCGGCGGCGAAACCTATGCCGCCTCCGCCGCTTATCAGAATCTGAGCGTTTTGTTGCCGTTCAACCTGCTGTTTTTTTACTTTTGGCCAAATCGGCGCTTTCTCTCGCAAAACACCGTTGCCCTTCTGCTCGGCTTCTTTGCCGAATATGCCGTGGCCGAACACCTGAGCCGCGCCGGAATAAATCTGAACATTTCGGCAGGCTTGACGGAAAGCAGCTTTAATTTGTCGTCACTTTGCTTATTTTTGGTCTTGGGCATATGCACTTTCGTCAATGCCGTCCGCTACGGCGACATCTGGAACTACAACGCCTTTTTCTCAGGACTTTTCTGTGGCTGCGGGCTTTATTACTCCGCCTCGTCGTCGGGCTTGACGATTTTTTTTCTCGGCGCAGTCCTCTGTCTGCTGTTGTCGATAACGCAGAACATTTATCTCGAAACCTATCATGATCCGCTCACCGGACTGTTCAGTCGCAATTCTTTTATTATTCATGCCAAAAAATTTCCGCTCAAATACAGCCTCGGCATTGTCAGCATCGACGACTACGACAAACTGGCCGCCAACTTTGGCAAAACCGTCCAATACACCTTGATTAAGCTGATAACGGCCAAACTGCTGGAACTGGAAAAAGCAGATTCAATCTATCGCTACAGCCCCGATGAATTTGTCATCTTCTACAAAAATCTCGATAAAAACGAAACTTTTGAACGGATAGAAATTATCCGCCGAGCCGTTGCTTCCTCTCTTTTCGAATACTCTCCGCATAAAAAAGCGTTGAAACTGACAATTTCCGGAGCCGTTTCAGAAAAAAAACGTCAGGATCTGACAGCCTTTGAAGTTTTGGTTCGCGCCCACAAAATACTGCAAAAAACCCGCAGTTTCAGCCACAACGTCACTTCCAAGGCTTAAGCCTCTGAGCTCCGCCATGCCCGCCAAAAAACAACCGCTCCTGCGACAATCAACGGCACCGACAACATCTGCCCCATGGTAACATGTCCCCAAAAGAACCCGAGCTGAGCATCCGGCTCCCGAAACTGCTCCATCGCAATCCGGAAACAACCGTAACAAACCACAAAAACAGCCGAGACCAAACCTTTTGCATTGCGTACGCGCGGAAACCGCCACAGCCAGTTCAACAGCACAAACATTAACAATCCCTCAAAAAAGGCCTCGTACAACTGGGATGGATGACGCGGCACATACCCGCCGGAAGGAAAACGAACCGCCCACGGCACCGTTGTTACGCGCCCCCACAACTCGTCGTTGGCAAAGTTGGCCAACCGTCCGAGAAAAATACCCAGCGGCGCATACAAAACCGTCAAATCGGTCAGACGCAGAAAACTGTACCTGATTTTGCGGGAATAAAGCCAAATTGCGACAACAACGCCGACAACGCCCCCGTGAAAAGACATCCCGCCTTTCCAGATTTCCAACAAGTGCCACGGTTGCATCCACATGGCGCTGCCGCCGTAAAAAATAGCGTAACCGAGCCGCCCGCCGATGATAATTCCGAAAGTAAGATAAAAAATAAAATCTTCAACCTGCGCTTTTTCAAGACCGAGCTGATTTTTTCCGACGTTGCGGTTAATCATCAGCCAACCGAAAATAATTCCGATCAGATAAGCCATCGAATACCAGCGGACAGCAAGAGGTCCGACCGAAAACATAATCGGAGATATATCCGGAAATTCAAAACCTGTCATTCGCACCTCGCGCCGAAAATTAATTTACTAACACTATATTAATAAAAAAAATTATATCCACATCTAAAAAAATAAAAAAAATATTTTTCAGATAACATGTTGTTTTACAATGATTTTGCAAAATAAATTTTATCCACATCTGTGAATTAAGTGGAAAACTCGACTCGCGAGGTTGAATTTACCGACTCGCCGTTGTTATGCTGTTTTCATCAAAGCCCAACCTCTGTTTCGGAGTAACGAAATGCAACTGGCACAGAAATTCGCCCCGCAACCCAACCCTATCGACCTTGTCGAAAACATTTTTTTATCAAAGTCATTTGAACTCGAACGCCGCAATGCCAATGAAGTCGTCGTCGAAGTTCAGGGCAAATGGAGCAATATGCTTCTCTTTTTCGCATGGGAAGCCAACATGCGGTGCATGCACATTTCCTGTCTGATGGATATCGAAAACAAAATCGAAAATCGTAGCAAAATTTTTGAACTTCTGGCTTTGATTAACGAAGAATTGTGGGTCGGACATTTTTCCTACTGGACCGAGCAAAACACCCCCGTGTTCAAACATTCTATTTTCATGCACCAAAATGAAGAAGCCTTTGAAGACCGACTTTCTCAAATTATCGACATTGCCATTAACGAATGCGAACGCATGTACCCGATTTTCAAAGTTGTTCTGACCAAAGGAATGGAACCCAGACAAGCGCTCTATCCTATGATGATGGAAACCGCAGGTCAGGCCTGATCCCCAAAAAACAAAAGCGTCTGTTCTCAAAAGAACAAACGCTCCTGCCTGAAATGTTTAACTTTGAACTTTCTTCAAAACAAGATCTGTTAAATCCTGCACGGTCTTCACTTCATCGACGCCTTCTCCGAGAGCAATATCATAAATCGATTCGCAATCCAGAAAAATTTCGAACAAATCCAGACTGTCTAAACCCAATTCATTTTTCAAATCACTTTCCGGCTTCACTTCCGAAGAGGCTTCGGCCTTTTGTTTTACCAAGGCGACAATTTCTTCGCTTATTTTTGTTTTTTTCATAAAAATTATGTTTTAGTAAAACCCCTGAATAAAGTCGACTAAATCACCGACCTTTTTGATTTTGAACTCCTCTCCGGAAAAAACTACCTTAAATTCTTTTTCACAACGAATGGCCATCAACATCATATCCAGACTGTCCATACCAAACGTCTCTTGAAAATCGTCTTCTTCGTTAAGATGCTCAAGACCGTCTTTAAGAGTGACGCGACGAACAATAAGAACCAACTTTTCTAAAATTTCTCTGCGTTCCATAACGTATTGTTTTAGATTATTTTCCTCTTATTCCCCGACGCTGCGGTTGTTTTTTCAGAAATTTTGCTTTTTCGCTGCGATACACTTGTTCGCGGCGCAGAGCCAAATCCCGACGGTAAATCTCCGGCGGAGTAATCACCATGCGCATCCCCACGTAGCCGAAAAGCTCCGTCAAATACGCCAACTTACGAAAAACATTCATAGTCATGCAGTTTTGGTTAAACATTATGTTAGTTATATCTATATCTTAAAAATCATGTATTGAATATACGCTACATGATTTTTCATCCCAAAACAAGAAAAAAATTACGGATTACGAATCTTCTTCCATCGGCTGACATTTTTGTTATGCTCGTTCAGTGATTTTGCAAAATTATGACCGCCGACACCGCTTGCCACAAAATAGAGGTAATCGCTAATTTCCGGATTTGCCGCAGCCGACAAAGAAGCTCGTCCCGGATTGCAAATCGGTTTCGGCGGCAATCCGTAATATTTATAGGTATTGTAGGGACTGTCCACTTCCAGATCCTTCCTTGTCAATGCCCGATCAAGATCTGTCTGCCCGGAGGTTAAAGCATAAATAACCGTCGGATCTGTCTGCAACCGCATTCCCTTGCGCAGCCGATTAACGAATACGGAAGCGACCAGAGCGCGTTCTTCGGCAACGCCGGTTTCCTTTTCCACAATCGACGCCAGCACCAACAACTCCGCACTGTTCTTGATTGGCAGTCCTTCCGCTCTCTGCTCCCACGCTTCGGCTACCGTTTTCTTCATAGCTTCCTGCGCTTGCCGGATAATGCTGTCCTTCGTATCGCCGTAAACAAAACTGTACGTTTCGGGCAAAAGTTCCCCTTCACCCGGCCGCAACGAAATTTCGCCGTGCAGATTATCGTCTCCGTCAATAATGTCGAGAATTTGCTTGGTCGTCAATCCTTCGGGAACGGTAATCCTTCGATACATAACCTCGCCGCGAGCCATTTTCTTAATAGCCTCAAACATCGAAATATGCGGGGTAAACTCATATTCTCCGGCCTTTATACTGGTATCCAGACGATAATAACGCGCCGCCAGCCGAAAAAGCCATGGTTTTTCGATAACCCCTGCCGCCTTGAGTTGCTCGGCTATCCCGGACACCGACATTCCTTTGGAGACAATCGTTTGCACGTTTTTTTCCAAATGTCCCGGTTCATAAACCCAAATCTTAACTTTGGCAACAATAATCACAACCGTTAAAAACAATAAAATAATAAGCTTTTTCATATTGTTACCTGCAAACAAAAAAAAACTCCCTCCGACGCTTTGACAC
This sequence comes from uncultured Azospirillaceae bacterium, assembly GCA_964395655.1. Classification (GTDB taxonomy): domain Bacteria; phylum Pseudomonadota; class Alphaproteobacteria; order RF32; family CAG-239; genus CAZU01. The sequence continues at coordinate 6,936 of CAYNBB010000010.1, forward strand.
GTTGAAGGGAGCTCATTAAATTAGATTTTCTTGAAAATGACGGAAGAATTCGTTCCGCCGAAACCGAATGAATTGGACATTACGGCTTTGATTTCGCGCTTTTTGGCCTTTAACGGAACCAAATCAAAATCAGCCAACTCCTCTTCGGGATTATCGAGATTCAAAGTCGGCGGACAAGTCTGCGTCTGTAAAGCCATAATCGAATAAACAGCTTCAACCGCTCCGGCTGCACCGAGCAAATGCCCGACTGCCGATTTGGTGGAAGACATCGAAACGTTCTTAATTCCTTCATCGCCGAACAGGCGTTTGACGGCCATTGCCTCGCCGACGTCGCCGGCCGGCGTAGAAGTTCCGTGCGCGTTGATATAACCGATATCCGAAAGCTTAACACCGTGCTCGGCAGCATGCTCGGCAGCCATTTTCATGGCGCGGTAAGCACCGTCACCCGAAGGAGCGGTAATATGATAAGCGTCACCGCTCATGCCGTAGCCGACAACTTCCGCATAAATCTTGGCACCGCGCTTTTTGGCATGTTCATATTCTTCCAACACCAACGCTCCGGCACCCTCGCCCATGACAAACCCGCTGCGAGCCTTGTCCCACGGACGAGAGGCTTTTTCCGGCGTATCGTTAAAATCGGAAGTAATCGCTTTCATTCTTGCAAAACCGGACAATCCCAAAACATTAACAGCCGATTCCGCACCGCCGGCCACCATCAGATCGGCATCGCCGCGAACAATCATAGCCGCCGCGTCGCCGATAGCGTGCGTTCCGGTTGAACAAGCCGTAACACAAGCGTGATTCGGACCTTTGAGACCGTATTTGATAGACAGGTTGCCCGAAATCAGGTTAATCAGACATGACGGAATAAAAAACGGCGAGATACGTTTCATTCCGCTTTCGTTGAAAGAAACCGAATTTTCGTAAATCGTCTGCAAACCGCCGATACCGGAACCCATCATCACGCCGGCACGATATTTCTCCTCTTCGTCGGCGGTCTCAGGATTCCAACCTGCATCCTCAAGAGCATCGCCGCCGGCAGCCAGACCGTAAAGAATGAACTTGTCGTTTTTCTTCTGATCTTTCGGCGCCAAAACCGTATCGGGATTAAATTCATGCGCCCCGTCGCCCCAAGGCACCTGACCGGCAACGGTCACGGGAATATCTTTCAAATCAACATTTTCAATTTTTCTGATTCCGGATTTCCCGTCCAACAGGCTTTTCCAGTTATGCTCGACACCGCGGCCGAGAGGAGAAACGATACCCATACCGGTTACAACAACTCTTCTCATACAAGTCTCCTCAATTGTTAGCATCCACTACATAAGAATGAAACTCGCTTATAGGAACATGAGCGAGTTTCACAATATTTCCAAAGTCATACAGACTTAAGCATTCTTAGAAAGATAATCGATAGCATCTTTTACGGTAAGAATTTTTTCTGCGGCTTCGTCAGGAATTTCGCAACCGAATTCTTCTTCGAAAGCCATAACCAATTCTACTGTATCCAGGCTGTCGGCGCCCAAATCGTCGATAAAGCTGGCGTTTTCGGTAACTTTAGATTCTTCTACGCCAAGATGCTCTGCAACGATTTTCTTAACGCGGTTTGCTGTATCAGTCATATGATAAACCTCAAAAAAATTAAAACAAATTAAATCGGATCAAGCCGACCCGTGATTGATTTGTTAGCACAAATTTATCCGGTTTGACAAGCATTATTTTAAAAAAACGCACATCAGTCCTAAATAAAACTTGCTTTAAGGCGCAAAAAACTTATACTTTAAGGCTGATTGAAAGGTGGATAAAAATGACTGGCATTATTGAAGTTAAGCTGCTTACCAAAAAATTCAAGCTCAAAAAAAACGGCAGCGGCCTGAAAAAACTTTTTTTCCCCGAATACAAGACGATAACAGCCGTTGACAAAATCTCTTTCAACATCGAAAAGGGAGAGCGCGTCGCTTTTATCGGACCGAACGGCGCCGGAAAGTCCACCACCATCAAAATGCTTTCCTCCATTCTGTACCCGACCTCGGGAACTGCATTGATAAAAGGGCTTGTTCCGTGGGAAAACCGCAACAAAATAGCTTACGACATCGGTACCGTTTTCGGCCAGCGTTCACAGCTGTGGTACAACCTGCCGGTACTGGACAGCTTTGCGCTGATGGGAAAAATCTATAATCTGGACGAAATCGCTTTCAAACGTCGCCTCTCCAGACTGGTCAGACTTTTTGAAATCCGCGATCTGCTGAATTCGCCCACCCGCTCTTTGTCTCTCGGCCAGCGCATGCGTTGCGAAATCGTCGCTTCGCTGTTGCACAAACCGCAAATTTTGTTCCTTGACGAACCCACCATCGGCCTTGACGTCACCGCCAAGGAAATTATCCGGGACCTGATCAAGAAACAGGCGCTGGAAGAAGACACCACCTTGCTTCTGACCTCGCACGACACCGACGACATGGAAAAAGTCTGCAACCGCGTCATCATTATCAACAAAGGCAAAATAATTTTTGACGATTCCCTTGAGCGGCTCAAAGAATCCTACCTGAACAAAAAATACGTCGAGATCACCACCGATTCCGGTGAAAAGATCAAACGTATCGTCAACACCGCGGAAATTCCCGTCAAAAAGGTGCTGGACGAACTCGTCCGCAAGCATCACGTCACCGACATGACGGTCGAAAATCCGCCGATGGAAGAAATCATCAAGGAGATTTACAAGCGTGACTGACTCTTCGGCCAAATACCGTACCCTCTTCGGCCTTTCGTTCAAACAGGCCTGGAGCCGCAAGGCCAACCTTTCGGGATTGCTGTTCTTTCTGTTCATTTTGCTGTTCATATACAACCGTCTGTGGAAAGTCATCGGCCTGCAGGACAATGTAAGCGGCCTCAACTCGACCTTCATCTGGTATTTGCTGCTGGCTGAGATGATCATACTGTCCTCGCCCAAAATGGAACGCATTTTGTTTGACGACATCCGATCCGGAACCATGGCTTACTACATCAACAAGCCGGTGTCGTTTTTCCTGATGCGCTATTGCGAAGGCCTCGGCAACATGAGCGTCTCGTTTCTGCTGATGGGGCTGCTCGGCAGCATCGTAACGTTTGCGCTCACCGGCACGCCGCCGTTTGAATGGTGGCAGTTTCCGCTGATTGTCCTAATGTGCTGGCTGTCTTCCTGCATTAACGTCCTGTTTTATGCCGGCATCGGCCTGTGCACGCTGTGGCTCCACAGCATCCGCACGCTGGCCATGGCTTTTGAGCGTCTTGCCTTTATCTTCGGCGGCGCGATTTTCCCTTTGAGCATTTATCCCGAATGGTTCGTCGACATCGCCAAATGGACGCCGTTTTACTCGATTTATTACCTGACCATCAAACTGGTTTACGATTTTTCGTGGATCAACCTGTGCGAAGCCGTTTTACTCAATGTTTTCTGGGTATCGCTGATTCTGGTCTTTATCGGTTATGCCTATGCCAAACTCAACAAAAAGGTCAACGTCTATGGCGGATAAATTCTCAAATATGCTCAAACTGTTTCTGTTTGTTCAGAAAAGCAATCTCAAAACCGCCTTTTTGAGCAAGGGCGACGCGATTGTCAATGTCTTTATGATGACAGTCAACAACCTGTCACTTATTTTCATGTGGTGGGTAATTTTCGAAAACAAAGGCACCATAAACGGCTGGAACTTCGACAACATGGCGCTGCTGTTCGGCGTCATGAACAACGCCTTTGCCACTTTTGCTCTGTTTGCCCGCGGCGTCCAGCTGCTGCCCGAATTTATTGACAACGGCAGTCTGGACAACTTTTTGGTCTCGCCGCGCAACAGCCTGTTCATGGTTTCGCTTTCGGAATCGACTTTTGCCGACTGGGGCGACTACGTCACCGGTTTTCTGATGTTTTTCATTTCCGGCCATGTAACCTGGACCAACTTCGGCTTATTTCTCTTAGCCAGCCTGCTCGCCTTTGTCATCATGTATGCGCTGCGGGTAATTCTTTCGTCGCTGACATTTTTTGCTGCCGACACTCAGCGGCTCGGCGACAACGTCTTCATGGCTTTTCTGACTTTTGGTTCACAACCTGCTTCCATTTTTACCGGATGGTACAAAATCGTTTTCCTGACGGTTATTCCGGCCGGTTTTCTGTCGCTTTACCCGGTTGAACTGATAAAGGAACATTCGACGACCGCATTTCTGACAATGCTGTTTGGCAGCATCGTCTTTTTCCTGCTCGCCGTAAAAATATATGCCGTGGGACTCAGGCACTACGCCTCCGGCAATCGTTTCGGCGTCAGATAAAAGAAAATTCATTGACAAAGCGCCGGACTAATCATAAGGTTAATACAGTTTCAACCCGTTGGAGATTTTTAGCATGAAAAAAATATTTTATGTCGTTTTGATTATCGTTGTCCTGCTCATCATCGGCCAGATGATAAGAAAGCCCGCCATCATTGCCGAACCTGAAGTCGTGACCGTCGAAGAAGGCATTGTCGTTGAAGAAAACGCCGACGGCGCCGTTGTTGCCGAAGAAGACGTTGTCGTCGTCGACCAAGAACCCGTTGCCGAAGAAAACGCGGCTCAGGCTGAAGAAACGACAGAATCGGAAGCCGCCGGCGAAAATGTTGACGAGAATATTGTCGAAACCGATCCCGAAGCGACTGCCGGTCAGGATGAAACAATCGTCGAATAGAAATATTTCGCAAATTTTTGTTACCGAAGACCGCCGTAAAAAGCGGTCTTTTTTTGTTGCTTCCTGTAAAAAAACAACTATATATATCAGCGGAAAAAATTAGGAATTAACAGAAAGGGCTTATGCCCCATATTAAAAAAGTTTGGGCGGCGTGCACTGATAAAGTGTTTTGCAAGGCAAATAAAATTTCAGTATACAAAAAAGTACATTAATTTTATAAATCGCAGAAAAACGCTTTAAGTGCCGGCAGGACGAACTTTAAGGAGAAAAGATGAAAGTAGGCATCATAGGCGCCGGCTCCGTCGGCAGCGCAACCGCCTTTGCTTTGGTAATGAAAGGCGTTGCCAGAAAAGTTGTTTTAATTGACGCTAATGAAAAAAAGGCTCAGGCCGAAGCCATGGACATTGCCCATGCCGCGCCGTTTGCTTATGCAAATAAAGTTAAAGCCGGAACTTATCAGGATCTTGAAGGAGCCGACGTTGTCATCGTAACCGCCGGTGCCAATCAGAAGCCCGGAGAAACCCGCATCGACCTGCTCGGCCGCAATGTCAAGATTTTCGAAAGCATTATTCCCGAAGTCGCCAAAGTCGCGCCCGATACCATTTTGCTGATCACCTCAAATCCGGCAGACATCATGACCGAAGTTGCCCTCAAGCTTTCAGGCTTCCCCAAAGAACGCGTCATCGGCTCGGGCACCGTGCTGGACACCTCACGCTTCCGCACTCTGCTCGGTTATCATCTCGGCGTTTCGCCGCAGTCGATTCACGCCTACGTTCTCGGCGAACACGGCGACAGCGAAGTTTTGGTCTGGTCCAACGGCGACGCCGGTTCGGTTCAGATTGAAGAATTGGCTCGTGTCGTCAACAAACCTTTTACCCCGGATATCAAAGCGCATATCGACGACTGCGTTCGCAATTCGGCCTATAAGATTATCGACGGCAAAGGCGCCACCTATTTCGGCATTGCCGGCGCGCTCTGCCGCATCTGTCAGGCAATCAGCAACAACGAATATGCGATTTTAACCGTCTCGTCCAATCACGACGAAGTCGAAGGCGTCGAAGACGTCTGCGTTTCATTGCCGACCGTCGTCGGGAAACGCGGCATTCACAAAGTTATCTTTCCGCGCCTGTCCGAAAGCGAACATCGCGACTTGCGTTTCAGCGCCGAAAAGATTAAGGAATATTCCGACCAGGCCGTTGCCATGGTCTCAGCGAACAAATAAATTAAATTATGCATCAAAAAACCCGTTTTTCAAAAACGGGTTTTTTGTTCAGTTCCGCAAACTCCAGTCCATTATTTCAACGGCTGCCGGATTATCGGGAAACCCGGTAACGCTCAACTGTACCGCAACCGGCAAATCATCGGTTTCGACCCGGAGAATTTCCTGATTGTCAACTGCAAAAGAAAAAAAACGGCCTTCCCGCCGCAGCATAAAATTATAAAAGACATCCGGCTGAATCTGTACTGCGTCTTTCTCCAAAACAAGAATATTGTTCTTATAAAATTTGACCCTGCTGGTCTTGTCCGAAAATTTCATTTCCGTCTCATAAACGCCGTTTCCCTTACCGAAGCGCAGACGGATATCTGCCTCCGAAGTCAGGCTCATCAAATCAAAACCAAGACAAAAATTTCCTTTGAACAGTTTGGGATAAGCCAATGTAATTCCCTGAGATCCGATGGCCTCCTGCACATAAAAAGACTTCTCTCCGACCTCAAAAACATTCATCTCCGGATTTTCAAGCCATCGTACAAGTTCCGCCGGCGCCGCTCTGTCGGAACAGGCCGAATGCACATACCACACCCGCGCGCCCAAAACGCCGAGAGAAACTATCAGCAGTCCCAAAAACAGATATTTTTTCAAATTCTATCTCCCAAACACCGCGTCTTTCAGCCTTTTGAGCACTGCCTGCGCCGCCGGACGCGCTCTGGCGGCGCCTTCTTCAAGCATCGCCTCGACCTCGTCATAATGATTCATATAGTAGTTATATTTTTCCCTGGCCGCTCCGACTTCGGCAATAACCGCATCCAGCAACATGTTTTTGATATGTCCGTAGCCGAGTTTTCCCTCACGCAGACCGTCGCCCATTTCCTGAAGTTGCACCGGCGTCGCAATGGATTTGTATATCTCGTAAACCAAGATCTCATCGGGATTTTTCGGCTCCTCCAAAGGACGAGAATCCGTTTTTATGGAAAAAATCGCTTTTTTTATCGCCTTGTCGTCTTCAAACAAAGGAATCACGTTACCGTACGACTTGCTCATCTTTCGTCCGTCAATTCCGGGAACCACGGCCACCTGATCGTCGACATAATACTCGGGCAGGCGCAGCAGTTCTTTTTCGTAATGGGCATTAATCGCTCCGGCAATATCGCGGGCGATTTCCACATGTTGAACCTGATCTTTTCCGACCGGAACCACGTCGGTATCATAAGACAAAATATCCGCTGCCATCAAGGTCGGATAAGTATAAAGCCCCATGTTGATACCGTCGTCGTCCGGCTTTCCGGCAGCACGGTTTTTGTCAACCGCGGCCTTGTAGGCATGCGCCTTGTTCATAAAACCTTTCGGAGTGTAGGCGTATAAAATCGTTGTAATCTCCGGAATCTCGGGAATATCCGACTGCCGATAAAAATAAGATTTTTTCGGATCCAGTCCGCCAGCCAGATAAATACAGGCGATTTCCTTCATTTTCTGTTTCAAAACGACAGGATTTTTTTCGGCGTTGATCGCATGATAATCGGCAATAAACATAAAATGCTTTCCGCCTTGGGCGATTGTCTTTTGACCGAGCCTGATCGCCGGCTTGATGGCGCCGAGATAATTTCCGAGATGAGGAGTTCCGGTCGGCTTGACGCCGGTCAAAATCGTTTTTCCTTCAAACATTTAGTGATATTCCTTATTTTTATGTTGAATTTATTTGCAATAATAGATACTCTGTTTAACCGGTTAAATCAATAATTTTTTAGGACAGCGAATATGTTAGACATCAAATTCATCATCGACAATCAGCAACAGGTCAAAGACAGCTTGGCTAAAAAAGGCTTCTCCCCGGAAAACGTCGACAAACTGGTGTCAACATATCTTGAGATGAACAAACTCAAGACCTCGTCGCAGGCGCTGGCCGAAGAAAAAAACCGGTTGAGCAACTCTATCAAGTCAGCTTCAGCCGAAGAACGCCCCGCCATTATTGCCAAGAGCAAGGCGCTTGGCGAAAAGCTCAAAAAAGAACAGGAAGAATTGACCGTCATTGAAGCCGATTTCGAACTGCAAATGCTTAAAATGCCCAACTACCCGAGCCCGGACTGCCCGGTTGCTCCGGATGAAAGCGGCAACGTCGTTATCCGCAAAGTCGGCGAACCGCGCAAATTCGACTTTACCCCGCGCGACCATGTTGAACTGATGGAACTGAACGACTGGTCGGAAATGGAACGCATTGCCAAAGTCTCCGGCTCGCGCACCTATGCCATCAAAAACGACCTTGCCCAGCTTGAACTGGCAATTCACATGATGGTTTTGGACAAACTGCGCAGTCATGGTTTTACGGTCATCACCGTACCCGCGCTGTCAAAGGAAAAACCGCTCTACGGTCAGGGATATCTGCCGTTCTCGCGTGACGAAATCTACTATATGCCGGCAGATGATCTGTACTTGTCCGGCACTGCCGAGCTGATTCTCAACTCTTTGCGCGCCGACGAAATTCTGACCGAAAACGAATTGCCGATTCTCTACGCCGGATTCTCACCCTGCTTCCGCCGCGAAGCAGGAGCCGCCGGCAAAGACACCCGCGGTCTTGTTCGCGTTCACCAGTTTATGAAAACCGAACAGTTCGTCATCTGCAAAAACGACATTGCCGAAAGCGAAAAATGGCATCAGAAACTGCTCGCCATTTCCGAAGAAGTTTTGCAGGATTTGGAACTGCCCTATCAGGTTTTGGACATCTGCACCGGCGACATGGGCGCCCCCAAATACCGCCAATATGACCTTGAAGCCTGGGTTCCGTCGCAAAACTGCTACCGCGAGACTCATTCCTGCTCCAACATTACCGACTGGCAGGCGCGCCGCACCAATCTGCGCTACCGCGACAATGCCGACGGCAAAGTCAAATATGTTCACACTCTGAACAATACCGGAATTGCCACGCCGCGCGCCCTGGTTCCGTTTATTGAGAATCATCAGAACGCTGACGGCACGGTTAATATTCCGCTCAAACTCAGACCTTATCTCGGCGGCAAAAAAATAATCGGAAAAGGCAAATAAATGCCCCCTGAGTTGTCAAAGGTAAAATACGTTTTGTTTGACTGGGACGGAACGTTGTCCGACAATCGAGACATTGTTGTCGCAGCAGTCGGCAAGACGCTTGAAGAATACGGCCTGCCCGGCTGGGAGCAGATGAAACGCAGGCGCGACGACAAACTTTCGCTGTGGGACAACTTTGCCAATATATTCGGCACCGACTGGCGCCCGGCGTATGCCCGTTACGTCGAAATTTACAAAAAGCTGATTCCGTCCATGGTCAAATCCTTCTCCGGCGCGGACAAGGTCTTGCGCCTGCTCAAAGACGACGGCGTCGAACTTATGATTATGACCAACAAAGATCCGCAACTTCTCGAAATTGAATTGCCGTTGTTGTATGATCCTTCGCTTTTTTCCAGAATCACGCCGGGACACGAAGCCCCGCGCGACAAACCATGGCCCGATCATATCTTCCATACGCTCCGCGGCCTGCTTTCGCCGCAGGAAATCAATCCGCAAGACGTCTGGATGGTCGGCGACAGCAATCAGGACAGCGATTGCGCACTGGCTGCCCGTGCGCTGCCGATACGCGTCAACGCCCCGCTGTTCGGCGAAAACGAGCCTCGTTCCGCCGACATCGTCTGGCTCAAAGATTTTGCCGAATTTTACAATCTGTTAGCAAAAAATTAAAAGCCGTATATAATAATATCCCTATCGATTCTGTATTTGCGTCGGGGAGTTTCCGTTATGTTTGAAAAATTTGAGATTGACCGTGCCAGTCTGCCCAAATATATTTTGATTGTGACAATTACAATTGCCGTCGTCGTTCTTAACATTTACTTCATCCGCACCTATATATCTTCCAATAACGAAACAATCACCGACTATGCCCTGAGGGACGAAGACATGAATCCGAGCAGAGAAGCTGCCGTAGCCGGCCTTTTTTATCCGGCCGACGTCTACCAGCTGCAAAAAGATATCGACGGCTATCTCGAAATGGTGCCGCCAAGCCTGAACAAACGGCCGCATATCCTGATTGTGCCGCACGCCGGCTATCTCTATTCGGCCAAAGTCGCAGCTCATGCGTATCAAAAAATCCTGCCGTTCAGAAAACAAATCAAAAAAGTGTTTCTGCTCGGTCCGTCACACCGGGTACCGCTGAAGGGAGCGGCTCTTTCTTCCGCAAAAAACTTTAAAACGCCGTTAGGCGAAATCCCCGTCGATTCCAAAATCACCGCAGAACTGGCCGCCAAACCGAACTTTGCAATCAACGACCGCGCCCACCGCGACGAACACGCGCTGGAAGTTCAACTTCCTTTTTTGCAAAAGACGCTTGACAAATTCAGCATCATTCCGATGGTCTACGGACACACCGAACCGCAAAAGATTGCCGACGCGCTGACACCGTATCTGCAAAAAAACGATTCGCTGCTCATCATCTCGGCTGATCTGTCGCATTACCTCGACTCCCGAACGGCCGCCCGAATTGACGGCGAAACCGCGACCATGATAGCCGAAGGGCAACCGCTTGACGAACATCGCTCCTGCGGCGCGACCGGAATTAACACAGCCATGCTGCTGGCTCGCTCTTTCGGTCTCAAACCACAGCTGCTCGACATCACCAATTCCGGCAATGTTACCGGAGAAATGAGCAGCGTCGTCGGCTATGCTGCCTGGATGTTCAGCAGGCAACCTGCCGAAGAGGAAAAACTTCCGGCGCTTGAACAGGAAGCCGAAAACCTGCGCTTTTTCGCCAAGCACAACAAAGCCGCTCTGCTCGGCATCACCGCCACTGCGCTTGAACGCGCAGTGGTCGGCAAACATTTCACACCCGAACGCGACGACTATCCCGACGTTCTGTTTAACAAAGGAGCTTCTTTTGTAACGCTGACGCAAAACGGCGAGTTGCGCGGGTGTATCGGATCATTGCTGCCCAATCGCGCCATTGCGCTGGATTTGGCTGACAATGCCCGTCAGGCGGCACTGAAAGACAGCCGTTTTCCTCCGTTAACCGCCGAAGAGCTCAAAACTACCGATTTTAACATTTCTCTTTTGACGGGTTATGAACGCATCGAAAGCAAAAACGAAGAAGATCTTCTTGCGCAGCTCAAACCCGGTATTGACGGACTGGTTGTTCGCGACGGCAACCGTCAGGGACTGTTCCTGCCCTCGGTTTGGAAACAACTGCCCGACAAAAAGGAATTTCTTACCAACCTCAAAATCAAAGCCGGCCTCAGTCCGACTTATTGGTCCGACGACATGAAAATATACCGTTTCAGAACAGTGGAGATAAACGATGCAGATTAATGGATATGAAATAGCGCTTTCCGAAAACTTCCTCGATTCGATTTTTGAAAACCGGCTTCAAATTTTTAATATGATAGACGAGAACTTTTCAGGATACCGCGAGCTGGCCGAAGGCGACAAGAAAGCGCTGACGCATCTCGTGCGCGCCGCCCGGATGATGAATGACGCCGCGCTGGAACAAGACCATCCGCTGAACCTCAGCCTTAAAGCCGGTCTTGAAAAAGCGGCTCAAACAAATTCGCATGCGGCAAAAGCCCTGCGCCTGTTTAACTCGCTAAACGGTGTCGCCGGCCTGAACGGCATAGATCCAGAACCGGTCGAAATATTCAAAGGTGTCCACGGCTATAAAGGACGCAATTTTTATCCTGCCGATCTAAGCGTTGAAGAATTTCACGCAATTTTGCTTCGTATGCTTGAGCAAGGCAAAACCGAAGAAGTGCGCAAAATTGTTTCTGCCCGCACGATGGTACGCCGTTTCGGCGACGAACTCAAAGCGATAGATTACACGGAATATTTTGCGCCGCTTTTCTCCAAAGTTGCCAATGAATTGGAACTCGCCGCCCATTACTCGACAAATCATGCTTTTAATGATTACCTCGGCTGGCAGGTTCAGGCTTTGCTGCAAAACAACGAAGATATGGATCAGTTGGCTGACAAACACTGGGCCGTTATGCAGGACACGCCGCTTGAATTTACGCTGAGCCGCGAAAACTATGACGATGAAATGACGCCCACTGTCTGCGACAACC
>CAYNBB010000010.1:19006-38393 GCA_964395655.1 uncultured Azospirillaceae bacterium
ACGCTGAGCCGCGAAAACTATGACGATGAAATGACGCCCACTGTCTGCGACAACCAGCGTCTGAGTGCGATGCTGACCGAAGCCGGGATTGAAGTCACCCCCAAAGACATGCTCGGTGTCCGCGTCGGCATCGTCAACAAAAAAGGCACCGACCTGCTGCTGACGTTCAAAGAACAGATGAAAAACCTGGCCAAAATGATGCCTTTTGCCGACCGCTACAAACAAAACATTGCCTCCGGCGATGAACTCAAACAAACCATGGTTGACGTTGACCTAGCAGCCTTGCAGGGCGACTATGCCCAATGCCGCGGCGGCATTACCACAGCCCAAAACCTGCCCAATAACGACAAATTGTCAATCAAGCTCGGCGGCGGACGACGCAATGTCTATCACCGTCAGGTACGCATGACCGTCGACCCTGAACGTACGCGCAGAATGCTCGACGCACTGGTCTCGCCGGAGTTGCATCAGTATTATAACCCCGAGGCCGAGCATATTTTTGTCATCGGACATGAAAACGGCCACTCTCTCGGCCCCGACAGTTCTTATCAAAATGCCCTCGGTATTTATAACCACGTTATCGAAGAAAACAAAGCTGACGTCGTCTCTATAACTTTCATGCCCGAATATGTCAAAGCCGGCATTATCAGCGAACGAACCCTGAAAGAGGTTTACGCCACCTGGATCGTTCGACTGTTGCTCAAAGCCAAACCGCAGCTTATCCAACCGCACCGCGTCGGAGATTTGATTCATTTCAATTTCCTGTTCGAAAACGGGGCGATTCGTTTTAATTCTGAGCAAAAGTTGGAAATAAACTTTGCCAAAATGGATGAAGTCATGCATAAGTTGCTTCGTGAAACGATCGACGTTCAGCTTTCCAAATCTCCGCAGCGAGCCAAAGAGTTTATCGACCGCTGGAGCGAATGGGGAGAATTGTCCGAATATATTGCTTCCGCTTTGCAGAAACTAGGCACAAAACCATATAAAGAAATCAGGATTCACTTATAAAATGTACTACAGTTTTTTTGAAATTTTTTCTATCGGCATAGGCCCCTCAAGTTCTCATACCGTCGGTCCGATGCGTGCGGCCAAAAGGTACCTCGACAACCTCAAAGCGGAAAAAAAGTTTGAACAAACCGAACGCGTCGAAATCACACTGTACGGCTCACTGGCTCTGACCGGCGTCGGACACGGCACCGTCAAAGCGATTGTTTACGGTCTGATGGGCCTGGAAGCCGAAGCGATTGATTCGGAAAAACCGTATGTCGTTGCCGTGGAACGTGACAATATTCTGCACCTCGGACAGCAAAAGGCTGTTCCGTTCAACCTTTCTCAGGACATTGTTTTTGCCAAAGACACCTTCCTGCCCGAGCATTCTAACGGCATGAAATTTTCGGCCTACGATGCCGCGGGAAAACTCTTGCTTGAAGAAGTTTATTTCTCTGTCGGCGGCGGCACGATCGCCCGACGCGACGAAATTTCAAAGCGAATTGAACGCGAACCCTATAATGTGCCGCATCAGTTCGACTCTTGCCGCGAACTGCTTGAACAATGCGAAAAATACGAACTTGATATTTCCGAAATTGTCATACAAAACGAAGCTTCGCTCAAAAATGAACGAGAAGTTCGTGAAGGAATTTTAAAAATCCATCGTGTGATGCAGGCCTCGCTTGAGCGTGGCATCCGCGCCCGCGGTATCTTGCCGGGCGGCCTCGGCATCAAACGCCGTGCCGCGGAAATCTTTGCCAGACTGGAAGAAAAATTTCTTGCCAACGACATGGATCCGCTGATGATCATCGACTGGATAAATCTCTGGGGTTTTGCCGTTGCAGAAGAAAATGCCGCCGGCGGCCAGATTGTCACGGCACCCACCATGGGCTCGGCCGGCGTCATACCCGCCGTCATCCGCTACTACGAACGTTTTGCCTCGGCCAAATCGCCCTACGCGGTTGAAGAAGGCATCATCAAGTTTTTGACTACGGCTTCGGCAATATGCAGCCTTTATCGCACCAATGCTTCAATCTCGGGAGCCGAAGTCGGCTGTCAGGGAGAAATCGGCGTCGCCTGCTCTATGGCTGCCGCGGGACTTGCCGCCGCCATGGGCGGAACGCCGCGTCAGATTGAAGACGCTGCCGAAATTGCCATGGAACACAATCTCGGCCTGACCTGCGATCCGGTCGGCGGCCTTGTTCAGGTTCCCTGTATCGAACGTAATGCCATGGGCGCGGTCAAAGCTGTCAACTCGGCCAGGCTGGCCATGCGCGGCGACGGCGAACATTTTGTCAGTCTCGACAGCGTCATCAAAACCATGTATCGCACCGGTTACGATATGAACAACAAATATAAGGAAACCTCTCTGGGCGGCCTCGCAGTCAATGTTGCCAATTGTTAGAAACACTCCTTTTTTGCTTGCTTAATTTGCAAAAAAGCGCCACAATTCGGCAATATGGAAACAACGATTGGCTAAAAAGAGGAACTCATGTTGGCAAAACTTTTTAAAGGAGAGCTTTCGCTCGCCGCCACGTTTTGGAAATTCGGCGTTCTGGGACTCATTGTCATCAGACTGGCTGTCAAACTTTTTGAAAGACTGTTGTCCGGCTATATTCCGACCGGCAGCATTTATAACTTTTTCATGTACCATTTTCATCCGATTTATTCATCCAAGATGAGTATTTTCTGGACGTTATGGTATGTCTCCGGCCTTCTGGTGCTGGCAGCTTATTCGTGGAACATCACTCTCGGAATCTGGCGCAGCGCCGCCAATTACGACAAAAGCGTCTGGCTGAGTTTTCTGGCCAAAGCCGGCATCTTGTGCCTTTTGTTTGTTCTCTGGAGCTCGGTTGTCATGACTGCGGCTCGTTTCTGGGGCTTCTGAAATGAAACTGATAATAACAACCTTTCTTTTCCTGTCGCTTGCCGCCTGCTCCGTCGGCGAATTTACGCCGGAGCGCCATGCTCAATACGAAAGCCCGGTTGACTGCGAAAAAACGCCGCAACGCTGCATTTACGGTTATCCCTGGTAAAGGCGCGCCATGGTTGAAGTCGTTACCTTGGGCTGCCGAATCAACAGTTATGAATCCGAAGTTCTCAAAGAAAAACTTGCGGCAATTGATAATTTGATTATTGTCAATACCTGTGCCGTTACCGGCGAAGCCGAACGTCAGTGCCGCCAAACCATTCGCAAGCTGCGCCGCGAACATCCCGATGCCCGCATTGTCGTCACCGGCTGCGCCGCGCAAATTGCCCCGGACAAATTTGCGCAAATGGAAGAAGTCGATCTGGTCTTGGGCAATAAAGAAAAAGCCGAAATCGAAAAATATCTTGCCGCTCCGCTGACCGAAAAAACGATTGTCGGCAATATTTTTGATTATGACGGCTACGACAAATACCTGATTACCGACTTTGAAGGTCGTCATCGCGCTTTTGTACAAATACAGCAAGGGTGCAACCATCGATGCACGTACTGCATCGTCCCCTATGCCCGCGGAGCCAATCGATCGGTTCCCGAATCAGAAATCATCGCCCAAATCCGCCGGCTTCTTGCCGAAGGTTATGCGGAAATCTGCCTCACCGGCATTGACGCCTGTTCATATCAGCCTTCGTTCAGCCGGTTGGTTCGCCATATTCTTGAACAAATCCCCGAACTGCCGTCTTTGCAATTCGGTTCGCTTGATCCGGCGGCCATAGACGATGAATTCGTCGAACTGGTACAAAACTGCAAAAACATCCGTCCGCACTTTCATTTCTCGACTCAGTCGGGCGATAACATGATTCTCAAGCGCATGAAACGCCGCCACACCCGCGAAGACGTTATAAGTCTCTGCCGAAAACTGCGTCAGGCACGACCGGATGCAACTTTTGGATCCGACTTCATTTGCGGTTTTCCGACCGAAACCGAAGAACAGTTCCAAAATACCGTTCGATTGGTTCGGGAAGCCGGTATCGAAAAGCTGCATGTTTTCCCGTATTCCGAACGCCCCGGAACACCGGCCGCGCTGATGCCTCAGGTTCCTGTGGAAATCCGTCGCGAACGTGCCCGCATTCTGCGCGAACAGGGAGACTGTTCCGATGAATAACTGGTTTAAGAAACTGGGCTTGGGACTGCAAAAGTCTTCCGCCAAAATCAGCTCCGGCCTGAGCGGCATATTCAGTACCGGAAGACTGTCCGCCGAAAGCCTCGACAAGTTGGAAGAACTTCTGATTTCAACCGACATGGGCATTCGGGCAAGCGCTCGAATCATCGGACGGTTTGCCGGACGCAAATTTGACAAAGGCATTGAAGAAAATGCTGTCCGCAGGGCTCTGGCAGAAGAAATAGAAACGATTCTTTCGCCCTGTCAAAGCTCCGTGTCGCTGGATACCCATAAGCCGGAAGTCGTCCTGTTTGTCGGCGTTAACGGTGCCGGCAAAACCACGACCATCGGCAAACTCGCCGCCAAATTCAAAGGCCGACGAATATCCTGTATCGCCGCCGATACTTTTCGCGCCGCCGCCGTCGAACAGCTCAAAATCTGGGGTGAGCGCAGCGGCATCCGCGTCTGGTTCGGCGCTGCGGGTTGCGATGCCGCCGGTCTGTGCTTTGAAGGTTTGAATGAAGCGTTAAAGCAAAAAGACGACATCGTTTTCATTGACACCGCCGGCCGCCTGCAAAACAAAACCGGTCTTATGGACGAACTAAAAAAAGTCGTCCGCGTTATCAAAAAAGTGCTTCCCGACGCGCCGCATCATATTTGGCTGTGCCTGGACGCCACCTCCGGCCAAAACGCGCTTGATCAGGCCAAAACCTTCAAAGAAGCCGTCAATGTCAGTGGCGTGATTGTCAACAAACTGGACGGCAGCGCCAAGGGCGGCGTCCTGGCGGCGATTGCGGCCGAAACCGCTTTGCCGATATTATACGTCGGCGTCGGTGAGGGAATTGACGACCTTGATACCTTTAACGCAGGCGACTTCAGTCGCAGCCTGCTGGAGGTTGACTGATGCAGGACATGTTTGAGCTTATGGAACGACCGCAGGCAGAACTTCCTGAATTTTCGGTCACCGAAATTTCGGCCGAAATCAAACGCTGCGTCGAAACGACATTCAGCAAAGTTCGTATCAAAGGCGAAATCTTCGGTGCCAAACGCGCCGATTCCGGACACTGGTATCTTTCGCTCAAAGACGAAAATGCCGTTCTTTCAGCCGTCATCTGGCGCGGCGTCGCCTCAACGCTCAGCCTCAAACCCGAAGACGGGCTGGAAGTCGTCGTTACCGGCCGCATCACCACTTTTCCCGGAAAATCCTCATATCAGGTTGTAATTGATGCCATGGAAATTGCCGGTACCGGCGCCCTTCTCAAACTTCTTGAAGAACGCAAAAAAAAGTTCGCCGCCGAAGGCCTGTTTGACGCCGCGCACAAAAAACCGATTCCTTTTCTGCCGCGCATCATCGGCGTTGTTACTTCGACCGGCGGCGCCGTTATCCGTGACATCATCCATCGCGTGCGCGACCGTTTTCCCTCACGCATCCTGATCTGGCCGACACCGGTTCAGGGCACCGGCGCTGAACTCAAAATTGCCGAAGCGATTAACGGTTTCAACCGCCTTGAACAGCGCCCCGACGTTTTGATTGTTGCACGCGGCGGCGGCAGTCTGGAAGATTTGTGGTGTTTCAACGAAGAAGCTGTCATCCGCGCCGTATATGCCTCGGAAATACCGGTTATATCCGCCGTCGGACACGAAACCGACACCATGCTGATTGACTATGTTGCCGACAAACGCGCTCCGACGCCGACCGGTGCCGCCGAATTTGCGGTTCCCGTCCGCACCGAACTTTTGGCTCGAACGCAAACGTTGCATCTCCGCCTGCTTAATGCCGGCATTCGTTTTATTTCCGAAAAATGCAATATTTTGCAGGGATTGGCACGCGGCATTCCCAACCTTGAACAAATACTCGCCGAAGCGTCTCAAAAACTTGATGACAGAATTGAGCGTTTGAACATGGCGTTCAGAAATCTGCTGCAAAACAAACACAGCCGACTTGAGCTTACAGGCTTAAAACCATATTACATCAAAACCATTTTTGAAAAAAATCAAGAAAATTTAAATAATCTTCTGCTAAGGTTGGAATCTGTTTCGGTTGAAGCAGTCTTAAAACGCGGCTTCGCCTGGATCAAAGATCAAAACGGCCGAACCGTTTATAACCTGCCGCAGGCACAAAAAGCGCCGCATCTTGAAATTCGTTTCTGTGACGGAAGCCTTTCCGTCGGCACGGCCGCAAAAACATATTCCGATTCAAAAAAACACAGCTCCAAAACGGGAAAAGACAATGAACTTCAAACGGATCTTTTTAATTTTTAGCATTGTTTTGCTCAACACAGCCGCCCAGGCAACCGAACTCTGCGGCCAATTGCGTCAGGGTGAAATTCTGACCGGCACCGCCGAACCCGGAATGCGGGTAGTTCTGAACGGAAACGACGAACTTGTCAGCGACAAAGACGGTCGTTTTCTGCTGGCTTTCGGACGTGATGAAAAAGCCGATTCCGAAATTACCTTTATAAACGAAGATAATGTCTACACTTCTCGCAAACTTAGCGTTTCCGAAGGCGATTGGGATATCCAAAACATCAAAGGCATCGCACCGCGCAAAGTAACACCGTCCGATACCGATCTGCGCGATATTGAAATCGAACAAAAATTGCTGCGCGCGGCTCTGGCAACCAAAAATAACACGCCGTACTGGAAAAAAGGCTTTATACAGCCGGTCGAAGGGCGCATCAGCGGCAAATTCGGCGGCCAGCGGATTATGAACGGAATCAAACGAAACCCGCATGCCGGCACTGACATTGCCGCCAAAGAAGGCACGCCTGTAAAAGCCTCTTCGGACGGAGTTGTTGTCTTGGCAATGCCCGACCTGTTTTATTCCGGCAACGTTGTCGTCATCGACCACGGCTACGGCTTGCATACAATTTACGCCCATCTCAAGGAAATCCGTGCAGCCCGCGGCGACAAAGTTCACCAAGGCGACATAATCGGCCTGGTCGGACAAACAGGTCGCGCCACGGGACCGCATCTGCATTGGGGAGCTGCCCTGTACGGAATCAAATTCCGCCCGGCATCGCTGCTAAATATAAACAACAACGACGATTTTTGTTTTACTTTGTAAACGAATATTGTAGTATGAGAATGAACAGCCTTACAAAGAGAGGTTTCGCATGAATGAAAACACACATAAACAGATAGTTTGGGACTCTGTTGTCTGCCTGATTGTAGATGATGACAAATTTTCGCGCACCTTTACCAAAACGGCTCTTTATCAAATCGGCATCAAAAATACTAAAGAAGCCAGCACCACCGAAGAAGCTTTGGAACTGTTGCGCAGTTTCAAAATTGACGTAATACTGCTTGATCAACAGATGCCCAAACAAAACGGCCTGGATTTGGCCAAAGAGTTGCGCAGCGGCGGACATGCCCAAAACGGAGGTACGACGCCGATCATCATGATTACCGTTGACACCAAAGAAAGAACCGTTCTGGACGCCAAGGGTCTCGGCATTCAGGAATATTTGGTTAAACCGATTTCACCGCTCGCTCTCAAAAAAAGAATTTGTACGGCATTGGGTCTGGCTCCCGAAAGAATATAAAGCCGTGACCAATTTGCTGCAAGTTTTTCTGCTTTCCGCTTTACAGGGAATCACCGAATTTCTGCCTGTCAGTTCGTCCGGTCATCTGATTTTGTTTGCCAAATACACCGCTTTTCCGGATCAAGGGTTGGCGTTGGATGTTGCCGTCCACGTCGGTTCGATTCTTGCCGTGATGGTTTATTTCTCGGAAGACATCTGGAGAATTGTCAAAGGCCTGTTTAAAACCCGTTTTATCCCCTCGTTCAAAAATCCGGACGCCCGTTTGTTCTGGCTGATAACAATCGGAACGTTCCCTATCGTTATTGCCGGATTCGCACTTGAGAACACGGGCACGGAATGGCTGCGCGATTCAAAAATCATCGGATGGACAATACTGGGCTACGGCCTGTTGCTTTATATCGCCGACAAAATCGGCATGACCATCCGCAAAATCGATCATCTGACGGCATTAGACGCTTTTCTAATCGGCAGTGCGCAATGTCTGGCATTAATTCCGGGAACAAGTCGTTCCGGCATTACCGTAACCATGGCACGTTTTCTGGGCATGGAACGTCGGGAAGCGGCCAAATTTTCGATGCTGTTGTCGATACCGGCTATTATTGCCGCGGCGATTCTGGTTGCTTTTGCAATGTATCGAAACAACGAACTGGCCGACATTATCACGGCAATTGACGGCGTTACCTACTCTTTCGGCGCCTCAATTATCGCCATATATATTGTGATGTGGTGGCTCCAAAAATCTACGTTTCTGCCGTTTGTCATATACAGAATCTTTCTGGGCTGCTTTTTATTGTTAGATTCGTACGGATATTTAAATAAGTTTCTTGACTAATAAAAAAAAACGGGTTATACAAACACTCGCTATTGCAGATTAATTCTTCTGAATTAAGTCTGATGCCCTGGTGGCGGAATTGGTAGACGCGCATGCTTCAGGTGCATGTTGGCTCAGCCAGTGGAAGTTCGAGTCTTCTCCAGGGCACCAATCTTCACAAGCTCCTATTTTTGATAGGAGCTTGAAGTTTTTTCTCATTGATATTTCAGGATTTTTTCCATCCATCAAAAAGTTCGCAAAAACGATATTTAAAATACGCCTTTTTTCTTCAATTTGCGAACTTTTGAAAATTGCAAAAGAATTTTGGCTGAAATTCAATACCTTATCAATAGCTCTTTCCACAGAGGTATCTGGGGTCTGCAATTTCTCAATCTTGACTTGGAGCTCAATTTTTGCTGTTTCATATTCAGCATTCTTGCTGCGATAAACATCGGCAGGAACAGTTCCAGCAATCAACAAATCCAAAAGTTTCTTCTGATTTTCTTCAACATCAGCCAGTTCATTCCGATTCTTTTCCAACTGGTAATAAGTATTACCGTGAGTTGCTTCATATTGTTTTTTCAAACGAATTGCCAAAGCACTCTTCAAATCGTCATCAAAATGAATTGATGAAAGATGTTTCTCAACATCTTTCAATAGAACTTTTTCACTGACATTGTTGCAGTGTTCGCAGTTTTTCAGGTCGGTGTGTCGCAAATAGACATACTTATCCTTCTTGGTGTATGGCGAAAGCAAACATCCGCAGTGTTTGCAGCGAACCAATCCTCTGAAAATGTAGGGTTCTTTGGTATGTTTTGAAGTTCGTTTGAATTTTCCAGTCCGCACTTCTGTGCATTTGTCAAACAGTTCCTTGGAGATAAGTTTTTCATAACAATGGGGATGATACTCTTTGTTATAATACATTACCCCATAGTAAAATGGATTCTGCAAAATATTCGCAAACTGGGATTTGGAAATAGGATTACCACTCTTACGGTTTCTTAACCCCCAACCTTTGGATTTTTTAACCAGCTCATCCATTGAGAACAGCCCTGTTGCATATTCTTCAAATAATTTTTTAATCAATGGACCACGGTCAGGGTCAATGATTACAGTCTTTTTTCCACTTTCATCTTTGGTATTTAAATAACCAATCGGAGCAGGACCAGGTAAAAGTCCCTCTTTGAGCATTAATTCTTCGGATTTTTTAACGTGGTCACGAGTGGCATTGACAAACATATTGGCAGCCATAATCTGTATCTGCCACATTGCCAAATCAGAACTTTTGAAATTCTTATCAATTACTAGTCCCTCTTTGAAGAAATGAAGAGCTAATTTTTCTCTTTTAACAAGTTCCAAAAGCATCGGAAATTCGTTAAAGGTTCTCTGTACCCTATCAACAGCATCAACCACAAGAGCAGTCAGTTTGCTTTGCCGTTTGATGTAATTAACTACTTCATAAAACTTGGTTCTCTTGCCGTGGAAAGAACTTTCAACAACGGTAAATTCTTTTGCTATTTCAAGACCTTTTATTGAGCAATAGTTTCTCAGCCTATCCAGTTGAGCATCAAGAGAAAAACCATCTTGCTGCATCTCCGTTGAAACTCTTGCTAATATAACCGCTTTCATACCCATACTCCTAATTTACCTGTTTTTGTAATTCAATTTCTAACAACAAAAACAACAACTGGAAAATATCTTCACCAGATTCAACTGCTTTTTTTGTTTCTTTATTTTGATTTTGGTAATTTGTGCAAATCATAGTTACCCCATATGGAAGTTGAAACTATATTTGCAATTCTGAATATAAATATGGATATGTATTTTAAGAAAAAGAGGATAATGACACCTCATTGAATGAAATAGATATTACATTAAAAGTTTTTAAAAGTCAAATTTCTGCGAACTTTTTTTATTAAATAAAATCAGCATATTAGTAGGAAACATCAAAAAAAATAAATTTTTGAGTATTTTGATAAATAAGTTTATCAGAATAATTTTGCATCGCAAAAAGCTGATGTGATACTATCAAATTATAAATGACATACCAATTGCAAAAATTATTTTTTGTATTATGAAAACGGGAAAACAGGCCTTTTTAGAGGCACCCTCACGCAGGGAACGAACTGAAAACCTATGAAGACTTATCCATTGGTATAAGCACCGCAAAATAACCCCTCCAAAGGCGGCTGGCGGAATATAAATAGGGCACGGCTGATGATGTCAGTTAGAAATCGGGGCAATATCTGTGCTCATTGATAACCCCAGCATTTAAAATTTGGTTCTTGTTCGGATTTTAAATGTACCAACCGTAAAAGCAGGTAGAAGGTTCGCACTGGCGGTGTGCGGATTTTAAGGAATCATACTTAATATAACCGAAACAAGAAAGCAAACTCAGGCGGAAATGCTAGTGCTCTATATATTTTTACCCTTGCACGTTGGGTAAAAAGAGCAAATCTAAACGGAAATACCTAAATTAAATAACTCTTTATAAAATAAGTTATTAAAAAAAATTTATTCCTATCAGCTTTAGAAAAAAAAGAAAAAACGAGCAATCTGATAGATTGCGATGTTTTTAGGCAAAACGAAACGAAGTGAGTTTTGGCTCAAATCAGCTCATCTATCAGAAAAAAGAAAAATAATTTGATAAATAAATATAGCACCACATAAGGAAATATATGGAGAAAACAGATAGAAATATACAGTTAAATCTATTGCTACAAATTGCCAAAGAACTTATTCATGAAGGAAAAACAAACAGTTTCCGTGATTTTAGTTCAAAATACCTTAATAGATGTAGTAATTATCTTGGAACATTAATTTATCAAAATAAACCTCCAAGTATTGCATCCCTTTTAACCTTATATTTTAAACTAAATCAGGAAAAATATATGTTAAACTGGCAAGTTAAATTAGTGAATACATTAAAAAATATCATTATGAAGGAGAAAAAATGAATGAAGATGAAGAACTTATAATAGATGAAGATATAGATTTTGATGAAGAATTTTCGGAATTAGAGATAAAGAAAAGTCAATATTCTTTCCAACAAATTAAAGATATCTGCCTTACCAATCCACTGTACAAAAGACGCTATTTCAGAGATGATAACGAAAATATTTTGAATATATGCTATAATTGCCAAAATTTTCAAGCAATCAATGCCCTATTAACCAGACGTTCTGCCAGAAGAAAATGTCAGTTTTCTTATACCCTACTTATGGCAATAGTGTGTAATCCTCATATTTCTGAAAAACAAAAATGTTATATGATTGACAAATTAGTCAATCTAGGAACCGAAATTAATCACGCCAATATTTTCGGAGAAACAGCCCTTTATTTTGCGGTGCTCTCACATCAAAAATTTGTTGTTGAGTGCTTGCTCAAAAATGGAGCTAATCCAAATATTGAGGGAAATTTTAGCATCAGCCCCTTGATGATTGCTTGCTATTTTGCCGATTTTTATATTGTATCACTTTTAATTCATTATGGGGCAGACCTAAATACCGAATCTTCTTTCACTAATTGGAAAGTATTAGATTTTGCAATGCTTTCAGAGAATCCTGACTTTGAGTCTATGTTACGTGACCTTGGAGCGAAAGGAGGCATCGGCTACGATTTACTGACATAAAAACAATCAAAAGTTCTTTTAATTTCACTTACAAAACCAGAGTTTCAAAGCTCTGGTTTCGTTTTTATCCTATTTTAACTCTTCCGCTTTATAATAACTCAAAATATTGACTATAAAGGTGGTAAAAAATGACCAAGGAACAAGAGAGAGCAGAATTACACAGAGTTATTTGGCAAATTGCCAATGATTTGCGAGGCAGTGTTGACGGTTGGGATTTCAAATCCTATGTGTTGGGAATTCTGTTCTATCGTTTTATCTCTGAAAACATCACGGCTTACATCAATAAATTGCAAAAAGAAAGCGGTATTGCTGACTATGATTATACCAAAGAAACTGATGAAAACGCCGAAACTGCCAGAGACTATGCCGTTTCTACCAAAGGTTTTTTCATTTTGCCCAGTGAATTGTTTCAAAATGTGCAGAAGAAAGCCAAAAATAATCCCAATCTCAATGAAACATTAAGTAAGGCGTTCCGCGATATTGAAGCCTCCGCACAGGGAACAGCCAGTGAAGACGATTTCAAAGGATTGTTTGCTGATATTGATGTTAATAGCAATAAACTAGGAGCAACTGTTCAAAAGAGAAACGAAAAACTGGTTAAGATTTTAGCTTCTATCAATGAATTAAAGCTTGGCAATTTTACCGATAATACCATAGATGCTTTTGGTGATGCTTATGAGTTCCTGATGACAATGTACGCCAGCAGTGCAGGAAAATCAGGAGGTGAGTTTTTTACGCCACAAGAAGTTTCTGAACTTTTGGCAAAAATTACATTGGTTGGAAAAACATCGGTAAACAAGGTTTATGACCCTGCCTGTGGTTCGGGCTCGTTGCTGTTGAAATTTGCCAAAATTTTGGGGCAGGAAAATGTAAAAGACGGATTCTATGGTCAGGAAATCAACATTACGACTTATAATCTCTGCCGTATCAATATGTTTTTGCACAATATTAATTATGAAAAATTTGATATTGCTTTGGGTGATACCTTAACCGACCCCAAACATTGGGATGATGAACCTTTTGAAGCAATTGTTTCTAATCCTCCATATTCAATCTCTTGGGCAGGAGACAGCAATCCCATTTTAATCAATGACCCGCGTTATTCTCCTGCGGGTGTTTTAGCTCCACGCAGCAAAGCAGACCTTGCTTTTACCATGCATATGCTTAATTGGCTGGCAGCAGACGGAACAGCGGCAATCGTAGAATTTCCTGGGGTTTTATATCGCGGCGGGGCAGAGCAAAAAATTCGTAAATATCTGATTGATAATAACTTTGTTGATTGTGTGATTCAGCTTCCCGCCAACTTATTCTTTGGTGTGAGTATTGCAACCTGCATCATTGTTTTGAAAAAAAGCAAGAAAGACAATGGCGTTTTATTCATTGATGCCAGCAATGAGTTTGTTCATTCGGGTAATAAAAATAAACTTTCTGATGATAATATTGCCAAGATTTTGGATACTTACATTAAAAGAGAAGACGTTGAACACTTCTGCAAATTGGTTAAAAATGATAAAATCGGCGAAAATGATTATAATATCTCCGTTTCTTCCTATGTTGAGCAGAAAGATACCCGAGAAAAAATTGATATTAAGGTTTTAAACGAGCAAATCAAGCAGATTGTAGCCAAGCAAAACGAGCTACGCCGACAAATAGACGCTATTGTAGCAGATTTGGAAGGAGTGGCGTAATGACTAAAAAAAAGGAAATTACAATCAGAAGCTCTGCCGCTGAATATCTTACCTTTATTACTGCTACGGGAGAGAGCGGTATTGAGGCAATTTATGCTGATGAAAATGTATGGCTGACACAAAAGATGATGGGTGTTTTGTATAATGTGGAAACAAATACAATTAACTATCATCTTAAAAAAATTTTTAGAGATATGGAGTTGGATGAAGATTCAGTTATTCAAAAATTTAGAATAACTGCCGCTGATGGAAAAACATACGAAACAAATCACTATAATTTAAAGGCCATCATTGCGGTTGGTAATAAAGTTGATTCCCCAAAGGCTGTGCAATTTCGCAAATGGGCAAATGATATTATTGAACAATACACCATAAAAGCCTATGCGATGGATGATGAACGCATTAAACGAGGTGGTTCAATCTTAACAAAGAAATATTTTGAAGAACAACTGCAACGGATTAGAGAAATTCGTATGTCCGAACGGATGTTCTATCAAAAAATAACGGATATTTACGCCACAAGTGTTGATTACGATGCTAAATCAAAGACAACGCAAGAGTTTTTTGCAAAGGTACAAAATAAACTGCATTGGGCTATTCACGGGCAAACGGCAGCGGAAGTTATTTATAATCGTGCCGATGCCAACAAAGAGCATATGGGGCTAACCACTTGGGAAGGTGCACCACAAAGCAAAATTCACAAATATGATGTAAGCGTTGCCAAAAATTATTTAACCGAGGAAGAATTGCGGGCAATGGGGCGTATTGTCAACGCATATCTTGATTTGGCGGAGGCACAAGCCGAAAGAAATATGCCGATGACAATGGAAGATTGGGCGTCTCAATTAGATGGTTTGTTAAGATTAACGCGTAGAGATATTTTGCAAGGAGCAGGAAAAATATCCGCAGAATTGGCTAAACAGCACGCTGAAACAGAGTTTGAAAAATACCGTATTATTCAAGATAGGCTTTATCACAGCGATTTTGACTACTTTTTAGAGTTAGAAAATATGGTCAATAATAAAGGGAATAAAGATGAATGAAATAGTTCAAAAAGAAGAGATTGTAAGAATTATAAATGATAAACTTGTTATTGATACAGGAACGGATTGGACAGCAATTATTGCGCTTGTTTTTAGTATTTTAAGCACTATCGGAATTTTATGGTGGCAAAATTATTTGAGAAAAAAAGATATAGAATTACAACAATGGAATGCTTTATATCCTCATAGATTGGAGTTCTATACTAATTTTTTCAAGACGTATAATCAATTTGTAAATTACACAGAAACAAGTTTTGAGGTAAAACTTCCAAATAGAGTAGGAACTTCCCAAGAAAGAGTTTTCAATACAAAAGAATTACTGTCTATCATTCAAAAGTTTTATAATTTTTGTGAAGAAGCAAAGATTTTATTTGATAAAGATATTAGTGATTTGGTTTGTAATGTATATGGGATAATACAAGGTTTAGGATATCAACCATTATCTAATATTGGCGAAACGTTACAAGATTTAAGCACAGAGATTTCTTCTGTTGAGAATGAAGAAGAATATACAGTAGTAAAAGAAAAATTATTAAGCATACAATCACAACTATTAGACTTGAAATGGAATACTGATTTAAAAGAAAAGTTTATTCAGGTTCTAAAATTGGAGGGCAATAAAGATGAGTAAGATTGATGATTTGATAAAACAATATTGCCCGAATGGGGTTGAATATAAGGAACTTGGTGATATTTTAGATTATGAGCAGCCAACTCGTTATATTGTAAAATCCGCAAGGTATGATAGTAATGCAGATACTCCTGTATTAACAGCAGGACAAACATTTATCCTTGGATATACATTTGAAAAAGATGGTATTTATAAAGCCAGTAAAAAAATCCTGTAATTATATTTGATGATTTTACAACATCTTATCATTGGGTTGACTTTAATTTTAAAGTTAAGTCTTCTGCAATGAAAATGTTAAGACCTAAACCTGATTTTGACGGTATATTTAAATATGTTTTATATGCAATGGGTGAAATACATTATTCCCCACAGGACCACGCTCGTCAATGGATTTCTCAATATTCAAAATTTAAAATTCCTGTACCTCATCCTCGTGTTCAAGAGGAGATTGTAAGAGTGTTGGATGCTTTTACCGCGCTGGAAGCGGAGCTGGAAGCGCGCAAGCGTCAATATGAGTATTATCGCAACAAACTCCTAACTTTTGATGAAAATACAACGGGGGGGGGTATTGATTGGAAAATACTATCAGAAGTATTTGATATTAAAAATGGATATACCCCCTCAAAAGCCAATAAAGAATTTTGGAAAAATGGAACAATTCCGTGGTTTAGAATGGAAGATATAAGAGAGAATGGAAGAATTTTAAATGATTCTATACAGCATATAACGCCACAGGCAGTAAAAGGAGGTAAATTATTTCCTGCAAACTCAATTATTGTTGCAACAACAGCCACTATTGGTGAACACGCTTTAATAACTGTTGATTCGTTAGCGAATCAACAGTTCACTTGTTTATCAAAAAAAGTGAACCGTTACAATGAGTTAGATATGAAATTCTTTTATTATTATATGTTTGTTATTGATGAATGGTGCAAAAATAATACAAATGTATCAGGGTTTGCTTCGGTAGATATGAATAAATTTAAAAAACTAATGATTCCCATTCCTCCAATAGAAGAACAGGAAAGAATTGTTGCAATTTTAGATAAGTTTGATAGCCTTGTTAATGATATTTCAGAAGGTTTGCCAGCCGAACTCACTGCTCGTAGGCAGCAATATGAATATTACAGAAATAAACTGCTGACCTTTGACGAGGCTGCTTAAATACGGAGTTGATTGATGAACAAAATTAGTGTCGTAGCGGAAAATCCTGAAAGCACGGTTGTTGCCGAATATCAGGGAATGAAAACCAAACAGACCGAATATCAATCCGAGGCAGACCTAGAAAAAGCGTTCATTAAACAACTGCAAAATCAGGCATATGATTATTTATCTATTCATTCCGAAAAAGACCTGATTGATAATTTGCGCCATCAACTGGAAAAACTAAATGATTATCACTTTACTGACAAAGAATGGGACAGATTCTTCAAGCAGGAAATTGCTAATCCTAATTGTGGCATTAAAGAAAAGACCAAGATAATTCAAGAAGATTACAAAAAAGTTCTTTATTATGAAAAACCCGTTGATAACTGCCCTTTTCGCAATATTCTTCTGATAGATAAAGACAACATCCACAACAACACTTTGCAGGTTATCAATCAGTATGAGACAGATGATGGGGCACGCACCAATCGCTATGACGCAACTGTTTTGGTTAATGGTCTGCCTTTGGTACATATAGAGTTAAAACGCCGTGGAGTTGATATTAAGGATGCTTTTAACCAAATTAATCGTTATCAAAACGATAGTTTTTGGGCAGGAAGCGGTTTATATGAATTTGTGCAGATATTTGTTATCTCAAATGGCACTTATACCAAATATTACAGCAATACCACCCGTCAATCTCATATCAGTGAAAACTCGGGAGCATCTTCAAAAAAAGGCAAAAAGACCAGCAACAGTTTTGAATTTACCTCTTGGTGGGCTGATAGAAAAAACAAACCGATTATTGATTTAATTGATTTTGCTAAAACATTTTTTGCCAAACACACAATTTTAAACATTTTAACCAAATATTGCGTTTTTACATCTGATGAAATGCTGATGGTAATGCGTCCTTATCAGATTGTGGCAACTGAAAGCATTATCAATAAAATCAATATTTCAAGCAATTATAAACAATACGGGACGGTTGATGGCGGTGGATATATTTGGCACACCACGGGCAGCGGAAAAACGCTATCCTCTTTCAAAACGGCACAACTCGCTCAAAATATGGCGATTATTGACAAGGTTTTATTTGTGGTGGACAGGAAAGACCTTGATTACCAAACAATGAAAGAATATGACAAGTTTGAAAAAGGAGCAGCCAACAGCAACACCAGCACGGCAGTTCTGAAAAAACAGCTTGAAAATTCCAATGCCCGCATCATCATTACCACAATTCAGAAACTAACCTGTTTCATCAAACAAAATAAAGAGCATCCCGTCTATAACCAACATATTGTAATAATTTTTGACGAATGCCACCGAAGCCAGTTTGGTGAAATGCATCAGACTATTACCAAAGCCTTTAAGAAATATCATCTATTCGGCTTTACAGGCACGCCGATATTTGCTGAAAATGCTTATACTGGTTGTAAATCAGACCTTAAAACAACAGCACAATTGTTCGGTGGCGAACCTGATGAAAACGGTAATAAAGTAAAACCATTACATACATATACAATTGTTGATGCAATTGCTGATAAAAACGTTCTGCCCTTTCGTATTGATTACATTAGTACGATGAAAGAACAGGAAAATATTAAAGATTCAAAGGTTTGGGACATTAACCGTGAAAAAGCCCTTGCTGCCCCTGAAAGAATATCTCGTATTGTTTCTTATATTCTGGAACATTTTAACCAAAAAACAATGCGCAATGATAGGTCTTACAGCTATAATATTTTAACCAATGTCGCCGACATTGCCAAAGCAAAGAATCGCAAAGATATTGATGAAATTAAACAAAAAGTGAGATTAACAGGATTTAATTCCATTTTTGCCGTTTCTTCCATTCCGTTTGCAAAACTCTACTATGAGGAATTTAGAAAGCAAATGGCTGAAAATCCTTTGCAAAAACTCAAAGTTGCAACCATTTTCAGTTTTGGGATGAATGGTGATGACAATTCCGATGACGGCGTATTTGATGAAAATCCAGAAGATACCAGCAGGTTGGATAAAAGCGACAGAGATTTTTTGGAAAGTGCAATTGATGACTACAACAAAATGTTTGGGACATCTTACGACACATCAAGCGACAAATTCCAAAATTATTACAAAGATGTATCTATGCGGATGAAAAACCGCGAAATAGACCTGTTGATTGTGGTTAATATGTTCTTAACAGGTTTTGATGCCACGACCTTAAACACGCTATGGGTGGATAAAAATTTAAGGATGCAAGGATTATTGCAGGCATTTTCAAGAACTAACCGTATTTTAAATGCTGTTAAAGCCTTTGGTAATATTGTATGTTTCCGCAATTTGGAAGAAGCAACCAACAAAAGCCTTGCTCTGTTTGGCGATAAAGAAGCTGGCGGTATCGTATTGCTCAAAACCTTTGCTGAATATTATAATGGTTATACAGATGACAAAGGGAAATATGTCAAAGGTTATAAAGAACTGATTGATGAATTAAAAGAGAATTATCCTGCTGGTGAGCTTATCATTAGTGAAAAAGAAAAACGAAGTTTTGTTAAACTATATGGTGCAATTCTGCGATTAAAAAATATTCTATCTTCATTTGATGAATTTGCAGGAAAAGAAATTTTATCCGAACGCGATGTTCAAGATTATCATAGCCAATATCTACGGATTTATGACGAATTGCGCCCACAAGGCAAAGAAAAAGACAATGTTAATGATGACCTCGTTTTTGAGATTGAACTGATTAAGCAGGTTGAAATCAATATTGATTATATCTTGATGCTGATTAAAAAGTATCACGAAGGTCATATGGAAGACAAAGAAATCAAGGTTAG
>CAYNBB010000011.1:0-34007 GCA_964395655.1 uncultured Azospirillaceae bacterium
CTGACATCGGCTTGGGTTCAATGCTTTCTTCTGTTTCTGTGTCTGCCGCCGATCCGAGGCGCCGGCGGCGCTCTTCTTCGTCTTCAGATTTAGCAGAACGATAAAAAATACTTGCCTATTTTACGCAATAAGATAGTGTTATTCTATAAACTTATTGGGAAAATCAAATGAAGTATATAATATTTATGTTTGTCCTATTAATAGGAGCAAATACAATAGTTTCTGATGCTCTTTCGCTTACCGATTTTGAACAAGTTAATCGGCAGGCTGTGGTGTTATGTGAAAAATGTATAAGTTATAAATGGAATGAAAATAAAGATTATTCTGATTTTGAAATGGCTCAGATAACTAATGAAGAAAACGAATGTCTAAGAAAAGTTTTATTAGATTTAATTGAGCGGAATTATTCTTTAAAAAAACAAAAAAATGCAAAAAAAATGCTTCTAAAAAATTGGCGGATTTTAGAAAAAAGTTATATAGAATTTTATAATAATATCGCAACGCAAAGTCAGCGTTGTATTGATAATGAAAATGATGTTTTTTCTTGTGGAACGTCATCAATGTTAATAGCGCCGTCGATATGGCAAACACAATTAAAAGAAATGATAACTTTTTTATATAGATATTCACATGGTTATTAGACCTGTTGTACAGGTCTAATAACCGATTAACTTAATTAACGATATAATTTTAAAAGCCGAAGCGCTTCTTCTTTTTCCCTTTCCATCCGCTGTTGTATGGCATTTTGCTCTGCTAGAGACGATTTAGTAAAATATTTGTTGGTGTTTTTTCTTTCATTATATATTCCATTTATTATATCTTCATCACTCATTTGAGCGAGACGAGGGTAATTATTAAAAGCGTTTTTTATAATATTAGGTGTGTTATTACGATGTTGGACAGCAGATGAAAATATCACATCTTTAAGTACAGGACTTCGGGACTCGATATTAAGTCCGGGAATATTATTTAATTTGTTTTTGATTGGCTCAAAATGCGTATCAAAAATAAATTTTTCTTGAGCTTGATTAAAATTATCATCTTTACACATTTCTTTCCACTTATTAATAAAAGAATTGCAGCCCCTTACAGCAGCCTGATTTCCTCCAGATTTATTTAATTGATCTGCATAGGGTTTATATTGCTCATTTTTACTCAGATAATTAATATAATCATTCATAGTTCCAGGTTTACTTGCTATTTGATATTTTCCAAAACTGTAGCCACCGCTTTTATCGGCGCCTATGGCACAGTAATTATTATTTGATTCATTTCTGCCACTTAATGTTCCTAATTCATAAGAAGCTTCTTCATTGTTGGATTGAGGAGCATTAATAATTGCCGGTTTGTTTAACTCTTCGTCATAATAAGAGATATTGCCCAAGGGGCCGGTCATGGTTACGGTTCCGCCGTACGGGTGCTGTCGGTCATAAGCTGCGGCGACGGCCTCGCGGGTTGACATTTCTGACATCGGCTTGGGTTCAATGCTTTCTTCTGTTTCTGTGTCTGCCGCCGATCCTAGGCGCCGGCGGCGCTCTTCTTCATCTTCGTCAAACGGATTGGGATAGTAGACCATATTTCCTCCTTTTCAGTAAATTAATCTCTCGTATATATAAATATACGGAGCCAGCATATTTTATACGACATTCGTATGTCAAGAGGGGCTGTGTACAAATCGGCGGGCGTTTATGAAAATATCTGAACACACACCGCAAAAACTCTTGAGAAAATAAATTGCTTGCGCTATCGTAAACAAAGCTGAAATTTTTTATTAGAGAGTCTGAAAATGAAAACACGTACCCGTTTTGCCCCCAGCCCGACCGGTTATATGCACATCGGCAACCTGCGCACGGCGCTGTATGAATACCTGATTGCCAAGGCCAATGGCGGAGACTTTATCCTGCGTATTGAAGATACCGACCAGAAACGTTATGTTGAAGGCGCAACCGAGATTATTTACAATACTCTGAAAACCGTCGGCATGAATTGGGACGAAGGTCCGGACGTCGGCGGCAATTATGGCCCTTATGTCCAGTCTGAGCGCAAGAGCCTTTATGCACCGTATGCTCACAAGCTGGTTGAACTCGGAGGCGCGCATTATTGTTTTTGCGGCGAGCGCGAGGAACAGGTCGACGACGAGGGCAATGAGATTATCTGCAAATTTGAAGATCCTTGCAAACGGATTCCTCTGGAAGAGGCCAAAAGACGCGTTGCCGCCGGCGAACCCTATGTCATCCGCCAGACCATTAACAAAAGCGGCAAGTCCAAGTATGAGGACAAGGTCTACGGCATTATTGAGATTGATTATGACGAGCTTGACGAGGGCGTACTGCTCAAGTCCGATGGCTTTCCGACTTACAACTTTGCCAATGTTATTGACGACCACTTGATGGAAATCACCCATGTTGTCCGCGGCAACGAATATCTGCCTTCAACGCCGAAATACAATCTGATGTATGACACTTTCGGCTGGCAGCGTCCGGTTTACGTTCATTTGCCGACCGTAATGAAAGACGCGCAGCACAAGTTGTCCAAGCGTAACGGCGATGCCTCGTTTCAGGATTTGGTCGCCAAAGGCTATCTGCCCGAAGCGATTATCAATTACATTGCTTTGCTGGGCTGGAATCCCGGCACTGAAGAAGAGATTTTCTCTATCTCGGAACTTGAAAAAATCTTTTCGGTTGACCGTCTTAATAAATCTCCGGCTATTTTTGACATTGTCAAACTGACCTGGATGAACGGTATATATATCCGCGCGCTGGATGCTGCCAAGTTTCATGAACTGGCGCTGCCTTATTATAAGGATGTTCCGGCTCATGTCGACCTCAAAGCCTTGAGCCGTGCCCTGCAGCCGCGTATCGAAACTTTGGCTCAGATACCGGAACAGATTGATTTTGTCATTGCTTTGCCGAATTATGATTCGGAACTTTATATCAACAAAAAAATGAAAACCGATATTGAGGTGGCCAAAGCCAATCTGCCGGAAATCAAAAAAGTTCTGGAAAATCAAAAAGAGTGGAACAATGAGGCCTTGTTTGAAAGCCTCAAGGCGCTGGCCGAAAAACTCGGCGTCAAAAACGGTCAGGTTCTTTATCCGGCGCGCATTGCCCTGAGCGGCAAGGAAACCACGCCCGGAGGCGCCACGGAACTGGCCGTTGTATTGGGGCGGGAAGAAACCCTGCGGCGCATAGATACGGCAATTGCCAAATTGGGATAAGAACAGAAAGCGGAGATTATAAAAAATCTCCGCTTTCCCGTTTCCCGCTTTAATGAGACTGAAGAATATCATATTTCTTTTGTCGCATATGGAGAAACGATGGCGTTCACTCTAACCGGCAAAAGAAATATAATTTCTTTATTTATGTGCCATCATCGTGAACACAGTATATTTAACTATGATTTTGATATAAACAATAACAACTAAACTAATTGTCTGGTTTGCAGTCAGATTGAAAGTTCGTTTGTCTGTCGCCGCATAAAAGAACAGCCCTCTTGCGAGGGCTGTTCTCATTCGGTTGTCTGAAATTATTTTTTCAGAATGGATTTGCCGGCGTAAACGGCCATGTCGCCAAGCTCTTCTTCAATGCGGATGAGCTGGTTGTATTTGGCCATACGGTCGGTACGAGACATTGATCCGGTTTTGATCTGGCCGCAGTTGGTGGCAACGGCGATATCGGCGATTGTCGCATCTTCGGTTTCGCCCGAACGGTGAGACAATACGGCGGTATATTTGTTGCGGTGGGCGAGGTCAACGGCCTGCATGGTTTCGGTCAGGGTGCCGATCTGGTTGACTTTAATCAGAATGGAGTTGGCAACGCCTTTTTCAATCCCCATGGCCAGACGTTTCGGATTGGTAACGAACAAATCGTCGCCGACCAGCTGAACTTTGTCGCCGAGAGCGTCGGTCAGCATCTTCCAGCCTTCCCAGTCATCTTCGGCCATACCGTCTTCAATTGAGAAAATCGGGAAACGGCTGCACAAATCTTTATAAAATTCAACCATTTGAGCGTTGGTATAAGATTTGCCTTCGCCTTCCATCTCGTATTTTCCGTCTTTGTAAAATTCGGAAGACGCTGCGTCAATGGCCAGAACAACATCATCACCCGGTTTGTAACCGGCGTCTTTAATCGAGTTGACGATAAAGGTCAGGGCTTCTTCGGCAGATTTAAGGTTCGGAGCAAAACCGCCTTCGTCGCCGACGTTGGTGTTGTGTCCGGCAGCCTTCAGATTCTTTTTCAGAGTCTGGAAGATTTCGGCGCCCATACGAATGGCCTCTTTAATATTTGCCGCGGAGACCGGCATAATCATGAATTCCTGAATGTCAATCGGGTTGTCGGCATGCTTGCCGCCGTTGAGGATGTTCATCATCGGAACCGGCAGAGTGCGAGCCATGGTGCCGCCGAGATAGCGGTACAAGGGAAGCTCGGCTTCTTCGGCCTGAGCCTTGGCAACGGCCATCGAAACGGCCAGCATGGCGTTGGCGCCGAGTTTGCCTTTGTTTTCGGTGCCGTCAAGGTCAATCATGGTACGGTCGATTTCGATCTGATCTTCGGCTTCCAAACCGGCCAAAGCGTCATAAATCTTGTCGTTGACGTTTTCAACGGCCTTCAGAACGCCTTTGCCGCCGAAACGCTTTTTGTCTCCGTCAC
Organism: uncultured Azospirillaceae bacterium; assembly: GCA_964395655.1. Taxonomy (GTDB): domain Bacteria; phylum Pseudomonadota; class Alphaproteobacteria; order RF32; family CAG-239; genus CAZU01. The sequence goes on from CAYNBB010000011.1 coordinate 4,650, forward strand.
GCAATTCAACAGCTTCGTGAACACCGGTTGAGGCGCCCGAAGGAACGGCTGCGCGGCCGAAAGCGCCGCTTTGCAGAACAACTTCGGCTTCAACTGTCGGGGTACCGCGGGAGTCCATAATTTCTCTTGCGTGGATATCAATAATAGCACTCATTTTTTTCTCCTAACAAATTAAAAATGCACTGGCTATAACTTGGGCTATTTTATATCGGATGTCAAGCAAAACTCTTGAATAAGACAATGCTTTTTGCAAACGTACCGCAAAGAAAAACGAACATTTGTCGCGAACGGTATTTTTTTGGGGGCTAAGTCAAAATGTTGATTGTAAATGCGGACTGTTGCTTCTATGCTGAAACAAAACAGTACGGGAGGGAATAATGTTTTCCGAAAAATGGCATAAACGTTTTATGGAAGTGGCAGAACTGGTCAAAACCTGGTCTAAAGATCCTTCAACCAAGGTCGGAGCGGTCGTCGTCGGTCCCGATCGCGAAATACGTTCCACCGGATACAACGGTTTGGTTCGGGGGGTGGACGACAACAAGCCCGAGCGTTTGGAACGGCCGACCAAATATGATTTTTTTGAACATGCCGAACGCAATGTCGTTTACAACGCCTGTCTGATCGGAGCTTCGCTCAAAGGTTGCGTAATTTACGTGACGGCGATGCCGTGTCCGGACTGTGCGCGGGCAATTATCCAGTCGGGAATCAAAATGGTCGTTACCCGCAGGCTTGAACCGGATCCCAACGCTCCTGTCGGCGGCTGGCGCGACAAGCTGGTTTATTCCGAAGAGATGTTTCGGGAAGCCGGCGTCGAATGTCTGTATCTGTAAGATAAAAATTTGAATTTGTACTTTAAATTCGGGACTTTGTTTCATATATAGCAAACTAAAGTATTAACTTGATTTTAAAATTTGCCTGATAGGCTTCGGTTGCTGGACTCGGACTGTTGGCGGTTATGGTGCAGGAGAAATCAGATGAAGATTCTTATCGCGGACGACCATGCTTTGTTTCGGGACGGTTTAAGCATGAATTTGGAAAAACTGGCGCCGAATGCGGTTGTTTCTCAGGCGGCCGATTTTGTTCAGGCGCAAAAAATTGCGGCTTCTGAGCCCAATCTTAACTTAATCATTGTCGATTTGGATATGCCCGGCATGAAATGGGAAGACGGCCTGCGCGAGTTGCGGAAGGCGGCGCCCGAAGCGCGTGTCGTGATACTTTCGGCTTCTGACGAAAACAAAAACGTCAAAAAGGCGCTGGAGCTCGGCGTTGCGGGGTACATTTCCAAAAGGATGGATACGAAAGTGCTTAACTCGGCGCTCAAGCTGATTATCGACGGCGGGACTTATCTGCCTCCGTCAATTATAGAAGCCGGTAATGCCGGCGTTTCGGGGCGTCGTACCAACGGCAAGCGTTTGACCGCGCGCCAATCCGAAGTGTTAAGCTATGTGGCCGAGGGAATGTCCAACAAGCAGATCGCCTATGAGATGGGGGTTTCCGAGGCAACCGTCAAGCTGCACATAAATGCGCTGCTGCGAGCCATCGGAGCGACTAACCGTACTCAGGCCGTGATCCTTGCCCAAAAAATGGGGATCATTTAAGAACGGCGAATAACGATTTACAAATTGATTCCTCTGTTTTATACTGTCCGGCAATGCGGTGTGTTGCCGCACAGGGCGTCAGAAACCCTTTTAGCAATTAGTCGCGGCATGGCGACTCAAAAAATTTATGCCGACAATTACGTCTGTATCGGACGGATGTCGGTGAATAATGCTTCGGCAAAATAAGCCGAGCCGTCTAATTGCTAACGGTTTCTGAACATCCGCCCGCCTTTTTCTTTGAAAAGGCGGCTTTCTTTTTGACTGAAAAGGGATAACGGAAAAGGAGGCGATATGACAAAGCCAAAACGGTCGGACAATTATGTTGACGTTATCTGCGATATTCGGCAGGTCGAACGCATGATAGAATTTTTGCAGGAGGTGGTTCGGCAATGGAAAAAATTTAACGATTTTGAAAAACTTGATTTGTGGGCGGATTTGCAGATTGACGACTGGTTCAGATTGATTAACGCTCGCTGCCGTCGCAAAAAAAGAACCTTGCTTTCAAAGCAAGGTTCCGATCTCTGATTTTGTTTCACTGGTTATACGGAATCACGCGAGCCTGTTTGCCGTAAAGGACAAGGCACTTTTGCCCCGGCATCAGCAGTTCGTTGGCTCCCTGCACAACGGTAATCAGGCTTCCGTTGTCAAGTTGAATGACGTATTCGTAAGCCGCTTGCTTGGAAAGTTCTGCCTGAGCGGCATCTCCGGCAATGCCGCCGATAACGGCGCCGCCTATGGCACCCAGAATATGTGCCGTGTTGCCGCCTCCGATGGTAGAGCCTGCTACGCCGCCCGCTGCCGAACCGATAAGAGTGCCGGCGTTATTGTTGTTGCTTTTGACCGTAACCTGACGAACGCTCAAAATCGTGCCTTTGGCGGCGCGGTTGACTTCTCCTGTCGAAGAGGCGTAATAGTCGTTGGTGCCGATATCTGCCGTGCAGGCGTTAACGGCCAGTAAAGCGGGGATGATCATTAAAAGAGCTGATTTTTTCATGAGTCTTTCCTTTTTAGGTTTCGCAATACAGAAGAATCTAATATGTAGAATATTGTTTGTCAATGCTGGACATCTCAGGAAACTTGTAATATAGTGAACAACCGGTTACCGGCAGTAACCTCTTGTACGAATAAACGAATAACAGGGATAAAATAGAATGTTAAAAAGAACCAAAGTAATAGACCTTTTGCGTGCCGAAGCGCCGTTGAAGGAAGTTTTGGTCAAGGGCTGGGTAAGAACTCGCCGTGACGCCAAAGATTTTTCTTTTATCGAAGTCAACGACGGCTCCTGCCTCAAAAATATCCAGGTTATTGCCAATAACAGTCTTTCCAATTACGAAGAGGTCAAAAAACTTTCAACGGGTTCTTCCGTCGCTGTCCGGGGCGAACTGACGGAATCCAAAGGCGGAAACCAGAAATATGAAGTCGTGGCTGCAGAAGTGAACGTTTACAGTCTCGCTCCGGAAGATTTTCCGCTGCAAAAGAAAAAACATACCGATGAATATCTGCGTACGATTGCGCATTTGCGTCCGCGTACCAATAAATACGGTGCGGCTTTCCGCGTTCGTTCGGAACTGTCGTATGCCATTCACAAATTCTTTAACGAGCGCGGCTTTCGTTATGTCCATACGCCGATTATTACCGGTTCCGATTGCGAGGGAGCCGGCGAGATGTTTCAGGTGACCACGCTGGATTTGAATAATCCGCCTCGTACCAAAGACGGTAAGATCGACTATTCTCAGGATTTCTTCGGTAAAGAAGCGCATCTGACGGTTTCGGGACAGCTCAATGGCGAGATGTATGCCTGTGCGCTCGGCGATGTTTATACTTTCGGGCCGACGTTTCGTGCCGAAAATTCCAATACGACGCGTCATGCCGCCGAGTTTTGGATGATTGAACCCGAAATGGCTTTTGCCGACATTCATGACGATATGGATCTGGCCGAGGACATGGTTCGTTACTGCGTCAGGCATGTTATAGACAATTGTTCCGAAGATTTGGAACTGTTTAACAAATTTGTCGAGCCCGGGTTGTTGGACAAGTTGAATACCATTGTCGAGAAAGGATTCGCGCGTATTACTTACGCCGAAGCGATTGAAATTATGCAGAAATCCGGACATAAGTTTGAATATAAGCCTGAGTTCGGGATTGATATGCAGACCGAACATGAACGCTATCTGGCCGAAGTGCATTTCAAACGTCCTGTTATCGTTCGTGATTATCCTAAGGAGATTAAGGCTTTTTATATGCGCCTGAATAATGACGGGCGTACCGTTGCCGCCATGGATGTCCTGGTACCGGGCATCGGTGAGCTGATCGGCGGTTCGCAGCGTGAAGAGCGTTATGACGTTTTGGTGCAAAAAATCCGCGACATGGGCATGCGTGAAGAAGATTATACCTGGTATCTCGATTCGCGTAAGTACGGTTCGGTGCCGCATGCCGGTTTTGGTCTTGGTTTTGAACGTATGATGATGCTGGTTACCGGTATCGGCAACATCCGCGACGTTATTCCGTTCCCGCGGACGCCCAAATCGGTCAATTTCTAGGAGGAGCGATGCGCAGTCTGTTCGTTGTGGCGGCATTGTTTTTGTGGAGCGGTTGTGCGGCGGCTCAGGAAGCCGCGGCGCCTGAAGTGCAGTATAATGCGTTCGGCGTTCCGGAGCAGGTTGTCAAAGAGATTGCGGCGGCAGAAGCGGAACATCCGGCTGTCGTTCCCGCTTTTGACTGCAATAACGCCGAACTTTTGAAGCAGGTGCGTGACAAGATAGATTCCCTGCAGTCGCAAACTTCGGAAGAAAATGTTGTCGAGCGTCGCCGTCGCCTGCTTTCTTTGAAGTATGTCGAAAATTTCAGACCGCTTTCGGTTGAGGACTTTGTGCCGCGCGATAACTACCGGGTAGCCAACCGTATGATTTATGTCAAAATCAACGAAGGGCTTAAAGATTCCGATTTGCGGCTTTGCGTCAGCGACAATCCGATTCTTGATCGCAAGGTATACCTGCTGATGTATCGGCTTAAAGACGAAATTCGCGTGGACATCATTAATTACACCGCCGCGGCCGACGTCTCTGAACCCTTTATAATTTATAAAAAATAAACTTGCAAAAACTGTCAAAAAATAATACAATCCTTTCTCATTCTTCGGGTTGATTTATTTTAATTAAGATATAAGTCATAAACCTGCGGAATAGATAAAAGGGGTCATATTGAGAAGATGAGCAAAGGTTCAGAACTTGTTTTGAGAACATCCTCCAATTTGCCGGCACTGATAAACGACAACAGCCTTGCCGCGTATTTGGAAGAGATTAAAAAGTTTCCGGTTTTGAGTGAGGAGCAGGAGATTGCTCTGGTTCAGGATTTTCAGCAGACCGGCAATATGCAGGCCGCGCAGACGCTGGTCACTTCGCATTTGCGGCTTGCCGCCAAAATCGCCTTTAACTATCGTCGTTACGGTCTGCCGTTGCTGGATATTATTTCCGAAGCCAACCTTGGTCTGATGCAGGCTGTCAAAAAGTTTGACCTGTCAAAAAAAGTCCGTCTTGCCACCTATGCCATCTGGTGGATCAAGGCTTCGATAAATGATTATATTCTGCGCTCTTGGTCTTTGGTCAAAATGGGAACCAAAGCTGCGCAGAAAAAACTGTTTTACAATCTCGGTCGCATTAAGGCTCGTTTGGGTGTTTTTGAAAACAAGGAATTGGAGCCGGAAGTTGTCAGGGACATCGCGCGGGAATTGGTTGTGGACGAAGCCGACGTCGTTGAAATGAACCGTCGTTTGGGCGGAGACAAATCGCTTAATGTCAGCGTTTCCGACGAAGACGAAAGCGAACGGATAGATTTTCTGGTCGACGGATCGCAAAACGTGGAAGAAAGCCTGTCTCGCCGTCAGGAAGCCGGTTATAAAATGCAGATTTTGCAAAAATGCTTGAGTCGTTTGAACGAGCGGGAACAGTATATCATTAAAAACCGGCTGCTGACCGACAAGCCGGAAACTCTCGAAAACATCGGTCAAAAGTTCAATATCAGCCGCGAACGGATTCGCCAGATTGAAAAAACGTCTTTTGATAAGCTTAAGACACTGGTTTTGGTTGCAATCGGTGCCAAAAGATGATATAATGATCAGACAACGGAGGGAATAAGGTGGAAAATTCTTCGACATATACCATGGTTGAGACCGATCTGCGCACGATTGCGGAGAAGGTTGCCCTCGGTTGGGATTTTGACAGTTTGGAGCAGCGCATGACGATTCGTTTGGCAAACGTCCGCCGACGGAATCAAGAAGAGGGCAACGAAGGTAAAACGGTGCCGCATTTTGCCGAAAAAGAACATTTTCGTTCTTAAAAAATTTTTTTATTAAGATTTTAATGAATTTACAGATTGAAGAGTTAATAAAACATTCTGTTGCGAATCTGATTTCGCGGGGAGTCGAGACTTCGGCGTTTGAAGTCAGACTGTTGTTGGCGGAAATCATCGGTTGCGAGGTTGCGGAGGTTTTGTCATATCCTTTGCCTCTGACGCCGGAGCAACTCAATCGTTTCAAAGAATTTACGGCGTTGCGCGGTCGCCATGTCCCGGCCGATAAAATCATCGGACACAGAGGATTTTATAAATATGATTTTGCGGTCAGCCGCGATGTTTTGTCGCCGCGTCCCGATACCGAAATTCTGGTTGAGGCGGCGATTGCCGGTGCACGCCGGAACAATTGCCGCACTACGTTGGAGTTAGGGGTCGGTTCCGGCTGTATCGTTCTGTCGTTGCTGGCAGAGTGTCCGCAACTGCGCGGGGTCGGGGTGGATATTTCTGCCGAGGCGCTGAATATTGCCGTGCAAAATGCCGCGGCGCTCGGCGTGGCCGAACGGATAACTTTTCGGCAGAGCAATTGGTTTGACGATGATTTTGTCGCAGCTTTGGGGCAGAGTTTTGATATGATTGTTTCCAATCCGCCTTATATTGCCAGCGCCGAAATTGCCGCGTTGGACGCCGAGGTGAGAGAGTATGATCCGCTTCCGGCGTTGGACGGCGGTTCGGACGGCCTGGACAGTTATCGCCGCATTGCCGAAGTCGCGCCGGAGCTTTTGACTGTCGGCGGTCGGATATATTTGGAAGTCGGCGAGAATCAGGCGGAGACGGTGGCTTGTCTTTTTGAAGCCGCCGGATTGAGGCGTGAAGAAATTTTAAATGATCTTGCCGGCGTCAAAAGATGTGTAATCCTCAAAAAATAGATTGCATTTCGAAAATTATTATATAATATAGGCAATGTTTTAGCGGCCGGGTTGGTTTTTCAGTGCCGTTTTTGCTTTTCAAAATATATTTTTCGGTCTTATGCTAACCTGCTCCCCTTTGGTTATGGGAGCTAACATTTATGGTAATAAATTAATGAGAAAAAACAACAAATACAGAAACAACAATAATTATAATTCACAGATTTATTCGCTTAACTATAAGTTCGACAGTATTTCTTCCGCCGGCAAAATAAGCGGTACGGCACTTGATCTGATCAAAAAATACAATGAGCTGGCCAAAGAGGCGCAAGGCAATGCAGACTATGTCGAAGCTGAGAATTTTCGTCAGTATGCCGAGCATTATCGCAAAATCGTGACCGAAATAAATGAGCGCAAGGAGCAGCGCTTTAATAACGGCAATCGCGCCGAAAATCAATTTGTTGAAACGTCTGCCGTGGCCGAAGCGCCGGTTGCCGCCGAAAATAATTCTGTGTCGGCTGCCGCCTTGCCGGACGAAAATGCCGCCGAGATAATCGTCCCTGTTCGCAGACGGACGTTTAAGGTTATTGACATTAATCCTCAGACGACTGAGAACGAAACAGCGCCAGAAGTTGTTGCCACTGTCAAAAAGAGAGGACGCGGTCGTCCTGCCAAAAACAAAAACGAAACCGCAGGCGTCGCGGTCGGCTGATTCTATTTAGGTTTTTTGTGTTTCAGGGGTTTGAAAATTGTTTTTTATTATTGCCTCTTTGATTATCTCTGTCGCCTGTTCCATCATTACGCTCAGAACTCTGATCGGCTACAGCGGCATGAAGCTTTCGCGCAAAGTCGTTATAACGGTAATCATCCTGTTAGGATGGTTTTCTTCTTTGTTTGTGCGGCTTCTGAAAAATTCGGATATTGTCGACGGTGCGGTTTATAATACTCTGTATAATCTGTCTTATACGCTGTTCGGTTTTGTCTTTATCCTTTTTTGCTTCCTGATGATCCGCGATATTTTCTGGTATCTGCTTTATTACGGCGCGCGTCTGTTCGGGTGTGACGAATGGTCGCTCAATCCCCAAAATCAGAGTGTGCTGGGACATGCCAACACGATAGTGATTGTCATCAGCGCATTGGTTAGCCTGTATGCTTTTTATGAAGGTTTTAAGGTGCCGCAGATTCGAGAGCTGACGATTGAGAGTTCCAAACTTGAGCGCGATATGAGAATTGTGCATCTGAGCGATTTGCACCTTAATCGTGCGGTTCCGCTCAGCCGTGTTAACAAAATAATCGAGAAAGTCAACAGCCTCGACGCCGACGTCATTATGCTGACCGGAGATATTATCGACGACGATGCGACCAAAATGGAAGAACAGCTTGCGGCTTTGCAGAGGCTTACCGCGCCGTACGGCGTCTATGTGTCGCTCGGCAATCATGAATATTACAGCGGCCTGAGTTCGGTAAGCTACCGTTTTCGCAAAATGGGTTTCCCGTTGCTCGTCAATCGGGGCGTCGAAATAAACAACAGCGGTTTGTACGTTGCCGGCATTCCCGACGCTTATACCGCCAATACGCATCCGACCTTTTATGTAAATCTGCCGCAGGCTCTCGGAAAAAGCAAAGAGACGGACTTTAAGATTTTGCTGTCGCATACGCCCGAGATTACGCAGCAGTTGGACAAGTCTCTTTTTGATCTGGTCTTGTCAGGTCATACGCACGGCGGCCAGATTTTTCCGTTTCATTATTTTGTGAAAAAAGCCAACAAGTTTCTGAGCGGCGATTATGAGGTCAATGGCGTCAGACTGCACGTTTCCAACGGCGCGGGAACCTGGGGGCCGATGATGCGGTTGCTGGCGCCTTCCGATATTACGGTCATCAATCTGCTCAAGAAATAATTTAAAGTTCTTGATTTTAGTCTCTTTCGTTTCCTATATTGATATATGAAAGAAGGAGATTACTATGGATTTTGAAAAGTTAACGTCACGTTCCAAAGAACTTATTCAGGATGTCATCAATCTGGCCGCGGCCAACAAAAACCAGTATATTACGCCGCTGCATATGCTAAAGGCCATGCTTGACGGCAAAGACGATGTCGTTCTTAATCTGCTGCTGAAATCCGGCGGCAGCGTCACGCAAATCCGCGACCGGCTTGAAACCGAATTTGCCAGACTGCCCAAAGTCGAGGGCAGCGCCGTGCAGAGTCTGATGAATCAGGAATTTACAAGTATGGTTATGGAGGCCGAGAAATTAGCCGACAAATCCGGCGACAGATTTGTGACGGTTGAACGGCTTTTGCAGGCAATGGTCATGAATTCCGGCAGCGCCGCCGAACTGCTGGCTTCCTGCGGCGTTAACGCCGTTAAACTCAATCAGGCGATTAATGACTATCGTAAAGGGCGTGTGGCTGACAGCGAGAGTTCGGAAGACAATTTCGAGGCTTTGAAGAAATTTACCGTCGACATTACCCAAAAGGCCAAAGAAGGCAAACTTGATCCGGTTATCGGCCGTGAGCACGAAATCCGCCGCACCATTCAGGTTTTGTCGCGCCGTACCAAAAACAACCCGGTTTTGATCGGCGAGCCCGGAGTCGGCAAAACGGCGATTGTCGAGGGGCTGGCCATGCGCATCGTCAATAATGACGTGCCGGAGAGTCTGCGCGGCAAACGTTTGTTGTCGCTGGATCTCGGCGCATTGATTGCCGGAGCCAAGTTCCGTGGCGAGTTTGAAGAGAGGTTAAAGGCCGTGCTCAAGGATGTTGAGGCTTCCGCCGGCAATATTATTTTGTTTATCGACGAGATGCATACGCTTGTCGGCGCCGGCGCATCCGAAGGTTCAATGGACGCTTCCAACCTGCTCAAGCCGGCTTTGGCGCGCGGCGAGCTGCACTGCCTCGGCGCTACGACGTTGAACGAGTATAAAAAGTATGTTGAAAAAGATGCGGCCTTGGCGCGCCGGTTTCAGGATGTTTTTGTTGACGAGCCGAGCGTGGAAGATACAATTTCGATTTTGCGCGGCATCAAGGAAAAATTCGAGCTTCATCACGGGGTCAAAATCTCGGATTCCGCTCTGATAGCCGCTGCCACGCTGTCCAACCGCTATATCAGCGACCGTTTCCTGCCCGACAAGGCAATTGACCTGATGGACGAGGCCGCCAGTTCGCTGCGGATGGCGATAGATTCCAAGCCGGAAGAACTTGACGAGCTTGACCGCCGGATTTTACAGCTGAAAATCGAGCGCGAGGCGCTCAAGAAAGAAACCGACGCCAAGTCCAAGGAGCGCGGCGAGCTGATTAATTATGAAATTTCCGGTCTTGAAGCCAAGGCCAAAATGCTGGAGGACAAATGGAAGGAAGAAAAGCAGGGGCTCGCTGATTTTACCGGCCTCAAAGAGCAGCTTGACAAAGCGCGGATAGAAGTCGAAATCGCCAAACGCGAAGGAAGGTTTGAACGCGCCGGTGAATTGCAGTACAGCGTTATTCCCGAACTTGAAAACAAAATCAAAGCCGCCGAGGTTTCCGCCGAAACGCGCAAGAACAGCTTTTCCGAAACCGTCACCGAAGAAAACATTGCCGGCGTCGTATCAAAATGGACCGGCGTTCCGGTTGACAAAATGCTTGAAGGCGAGAAAGAAAAGCTGCTTCGGATGGAAGACTATCTGGCCAGGCGCGTCATCGGACAGAAAGAAGCGATTGCCGCCGTGTCCAATGCGGTGCGCCGTTCGCGCGCCGGTATTTCCGACGCTTCGCAACCGATTGGTTCGTTTCTGTTTCTGGGGCCGACCGGCGTCGGCAAAACCGAGCTGAGCAAGGCTCTGGCGGAATTTTTGTTTAATGACGAGACGGCCATGCTGCGGGTGGATATGTCCGAATATATGGAAAAACACGCCGTTGCCAGACTCATCGGTTCGCCTCCGGGCTATGTCGGCTATGAGGAGGGCGGCGTTTTGACCGAGGCCGTCCGCCGCCGGCCGTATCAGGTTATTTTGTTTGATGAGGTCGAGAAGGCGCATCCCGATATATTCAACGTCTTGCTTCAGGTGTTGGATGACGGCCGTCTGACCGACGGCAAAGGCCGCACGGTAGACTTCAAAAACACCATTATCATCATGACTTCCAATCTGGGGTCGGATATCCTGAGCAACGCTACCGGCGCCGACGATCCGAAAAAAGTCAGAGCCAAAATCATGGATGTGGTCAAGGCTTCGTTTCGGCCGGAGTTCATCAACCGTATTGACGAGATAACGATTTTCCACCGGCTCGACAAGAGCAATATCAAGGATATTGCCGAGCTGCAGATTGCCGCGATCGAAAAGCGTCTGGCCGCGCGCAATATTCATTTCCGCGTTACCGACACAGCCTTTATCTGGATTGTCAACAACGGTTATGATCCGGTTTACGGTGCCCGCCCGCTCAAACGTCTGCTTAAAACGCAGCTGGAAAACAAGCTGGCCGCCAAAATCATCGGCGGCGAGATCGGCGACAACGACACCGCCGACATCATTGTTTCGAACGGCGCTCTGGATATTGTCAAAAACAAGCGAAAATAAGGCCGTAAAAAACAGCCCTGTCGCTATGAACTGTCCTCCGAAAATCGGACAGTTCAAATATACGCGGGGGTGCTTTTTGTGATTGGGGGCGGCTGAACTTTCGTGCTTGAGTTTTGGAAATAAAAAAACTATATATAAAAAAGTTAATAATTTGAGGTAAGGAAGTCCTTTATGAGAAACGCAAGAAATATTATTGTCTGGGTGGTTGCCTTTATTTTGCTTTCTGCCGCGATGAACATGTTTGTCGGCGGAAGCGAACGCGCCAATGCCGAAAAACTTGCTTTTTCGGAATTTATGAACTACGTCGAAAACAAAAAGATTGCCGAAGTGACGATTGAAGGCGCAAGCATTTCCGGAACATATACCGACGGTAAAAGGTTTTATACGTATGCGCCGTTTGATCCGACAATGGTAGAAATGTTGCGTAAAAACGACGTTAAGGTTTCTGCTCGGCCGGAGAGCAACACCTCTGACAATTTGTGGGGAATTCTGATATCGTGGTTCCCGATGCTGTTGCTTATCGGCGTGTGGATTTTCTTTATGCGGCAGGCCAATTCCGGCAATAACAAAGCTATGAGTTTCGGCAAATCGCGCGCACGTCTGATTGAAAATACCAAAAAGGTGACGTTTGCCGACGTTGCCGGCGCGGATGAGGCCAAGCAGGAGCTGGAGGAGATTATCGATTTTTTGAAAGATCCCGAAAAATTCCAGCGTCTCGGCGGTAAGATTCCGAAGGGTGTTCTGATGGTCGGCCCTCCGGGTACGGGCAAGACTTTACTGGCCAAAGCCGTAGCCGGAGAAGCTGATGTACCGTTTTTTTCGATTTCTGGTTCCGATTTTGTGGAAATGTTTGTCGGCGTCGGTGCCAGCCGTGTCCGCGACATGTTTGCCCAAGCCAAGAAGAACGCGCCCTGTCTGCTCTTTATTGACGAGATTGACGCGGTCGGGCGTCATCGCGGTGCGGGGCTGGGCGGCGGCAATGACGAACGCGAGCAGACACTGAATCAGCTGTTGGTCGAGATGGACGGTTTTGAAGCCAACGAAAACGTGATTTTGATTGCCGCAACAAACCGCCCCGACGTACTGGATCCGGCGCTGCTGCGTCCGGGACGTTTTGACCGGCAGGTGACGGTGACGAATCCGGACAAAAAAGGTCGTGAGGAAATATTGAAGGTTCACGCCAAAAATGTTCCGCTGGCGCGCGACGTCAATTTGTCGGTTGTGGCGCGCGGCACGCCCGGGTTTTCGGGTGCCGATCTGGCAAATCTTGTAAATGAAGCTGCGTTGTTGGCGGCTCGCAAAAACAAGCATAAGGTGACGTCCAAAGATTTTGACGAGGCCAAAGACAAGGTTCTGATGGGCAGTGAACGCCGCTCTATGGCTATGGACGAGAACGAAAAGAAACTGACGGCTTATCATGAGGCCGGGCATGCGATTTGTTCGTTGTTTGTGGAAGAGAGCGATCCGATTCACAAGGCAACGATTATTCCGCGCGGCCGTGCGCTCGGTATGGTTCAGCAGCTGCCTGAAAAAGACCAGTATTCGTATTCGCGCGTCAAGATGCTGTCGCGTCTGATTATTATGATGGGCGGCCGCGTCGCGGAAGAGCTGAAGTTCGGAGCCAAAAAGGTTACCAGCGGCGCGTCTTCGGACATTGCGGCGGCGACGAATTTGGCACGTTCTATGGTGACGGAATGGGGAATGAGCGAAAAGCTCGGTCCGGTTCTTTATGCCGAAAATACCGGCGAGGTTTTTCTGGGCAAATCGGTGACGCAAAGCAAAAACATGAGCGAAGAGACGGCGCGTCTGGTTGACGCCGAGATTAAGGATTTGGTCGTAACCGCGCACGCGCAGGCGACACAGCTTCTTAAAGAGCATGAAAAGGATTGGGAAACCCTTGCGTCGGCGCTGATGGAATACGAAACCCTGACCGGCGAAGAAATCAAAGATCTTCTTGACGGCAAGCCGATTGACAAGTCCTCGGAATCTCCGGTGCCGGAGGAGAAGAGGGTGCATAGTTCGTTACCTGAAGTATAGTGAAAAGGAAAGCCGCTTTTTAGCGGCTTTCTGTAATAACTTCCGAAAAGCGTTTTGATGATGCTTCCGTTTTCTCGGCAACTCGAAAAAAAGTGAATATCTTTTTATCATTGATTGAGTTTTGTCTTATATCTTGCGACAATAACAAAAAAATAATCATTACGGAGATTTCGCCATGGCTAAAAACAAATGGTTCGGGACGGACGGTGTGCGCGGCGTTGCCAATATTTTTCCGATGAACGCGGATTTTGCTTTTCGGCTGGCGGCCGCGGCAGCGCAACTTATCTGCACGAAAGAGAAAAAGGTTGCGATTGCCCGAGACACCCGTGTTTCCGGCGATATGCTCGAAGCGGCTTTGAGTGCAGGTTTTATGTCTGCCGGGGTAGATGTCGTTTCGCTCGGCGTGGTGCCGACGCCGGCGGTGACAGGTCTGACTCCCGGGCTCGGCGTTGACATGGCGGTGATGATTACGGCGTCGCATAATCCGTATCAGGACAACGGCATTAAGCTGATTGCGGCCGACGGCAACAAGTTTTCCGACGAAATGACCGCGCGGCTGGAGGCTCTGATTGAGCGGAACGATTTTGTGTTTGATGCCGAAAAAATCGGGCGCAGAAGCTGTTCTGACGAGGTGTTGAACAAATACAGACAGGTCGCTTTGACCGCCGCACGGGGCGGCAGGCCGCTGCAGGGACTGAAAATCGTGCTTGACTGCGCCAACGGTTGTTTTTCCGAGATTATGCCGCAATTGTTTGTTGAGTTCGGCGCAGACGTTAAGGCCGTTGCCTGTGTGCCGGACGGATATAACATCAATCGCGATTGCGGTTCGCAGCATGTGGAACATATGTTGGCGGAAGTCAAAGCTCAAGGCGCCGACTTGGGAATCGCCGTTGACGGCGACGGCGACCGCATCAAGGTTTGCGACGAAAAAGGCCAGCTGATCAGGAGCGAGCAGTTGATTGCCTTTTTGGCGCAGTATCTGGAGCAAAAAGGCGAAAACCGCGGTCGGCCGGTGGTTTCGACGATCCTGTCAAATACCGGGCTGGAAAAATTTGTGCGCAACACGCTCGGGCTGGAATATTATTCAACGCCGGTCGGCGAGCGGCCGGTGGTTGAAAAAATGCGCGAGACCGGCGGCGCGGTCGGCGGCGAAGAATCCGGGCATATCGTGTTGTCCGATTACAGCCGTTCGGGCGATGCGCTGATGGTTTCGCTGGTTTTGGCCGAGGGCTTAAAAGCCGCCGGCAAAAAAATGAGCGAAATATTTCCTCTGTTTGAATTTGAGCATTTGTTTTTTGAAAATCCGCGTCTGAAGAGCCGCGAACAGGTCAGACCGATTGCGCTCAGCGCCGAGGTGCAGGTGCTGCTTGAGGAATGCCGCCGCGATTTGGGCAGTACGGGGCGCGCGGTAATACATCCGTCCGGTACCGAGCCGCTTATCCGCGTCTGGGTTTGCGGCAGCGACGCCGACAAAGCGGATGCTGCGGGCAGACGCCTGCTTGCGCTCATTGAAAAAATGCGCGACGCGCAATCTTAAATTTTTATTTACTAATTGAGCCTATACTGCAAAAGGAAAGGTTTCCTGCAAGGAGAACAATATGCAAAAGATTATCGATCGATCTTTATTCGACTGGCAGCGCGGCCGCACCGTCGGTATCCAGAGCCGCGGAATCGCTTCTTTGGTGGTGGCGCAGGTCAAAAATTCGGAAACGTCTCTCAGTGCCGGCGGCGGTACGACGCGGTGCGTCTGGCCGACCAATATGAAAACTTCCGATTCACGCTATCTCAGCCGCCGGATCTGGGGTTCCAGATAAGGAAATCTTATGATTAAAGGTATTATGGCGCTGTTTACGTCCGGCGCAATTCTCAACCCGATGGTGTTGTCGGGAATAATTCTGGCAATTTACTGTATGGTGAAGCTTAGTGCCGATCAGATGCACGCTCTGTTCGGCGATTATCATTTATACGCGCTGGTGGCCGTTATTTCTTTTGCGTATACGTTTGTTTTTAAAAAAGTGTATAAAGACGATGGTTTTAATTTGGATTATACGTCCATGATCCTCGCGGCAATAGGCGGCATTGCCAAATTTGTGCTGGCTTGCGGGCTCACCATATCTTTTGTCATCATGCTGAGTTTCTGAAAAATCAGATTGAGATGTCGACGTTTTGGCCGATTTCGGATGAAACCGGAACACTGCGGTTGTCTTCAAACAAAACTTCGATAAGCTGTTGCTGCGTTTCGGCGCTGTTTTTTATCAGGCTCAGTTGCATTTGTTGAACGGAAAGAGCATAGCTGCTCAGAGCTCCCAATTCGGACATTTGCCTTCTCCTTTCTTTTTTCGTTTTTCAGTATAGCACAAAAGATTTAAAAGTGCCTTAAAAAGTTCTTGTTTTTGGCAAAACCGTGCTTATTTAGACAAGACGGAGGAGTGAAACATGTCGGAAATGATGAAAAATTTTGCGATGCTTTTATGGGCGGCCTGCGCAATAAACGGCAGTATGCCTTCGGCAGAGGCTCAGGGAATCCGGGAAGAAAAAGAAAAGACCGTGTCGGCAGCGGTGCCGACGATAGTTTACGGCAAATCCGAACGTTCTGAGGGGACGACGGACGAATTCATGATTGAGCAGCCGGACGGCGCTGCGAATCCACTCGGAAACCCGTTGCCGGAAGTTGTTGATACGACATCTGTCGGCACGTCGGATGCCGTGACGAAACCGCAGCTTCCGGCAGACGAGGAAGCGGAGCGGCAATCGGGAATTCCGTCGTCGGACGCCGCCGCGACGCAAAAACTCGGAACGCAGTTTCAAAACACGTTAATGGAAGCCGACGGAATGGTTTATGACATTCAGGCTTATCCGACGGAAGACCTTAAGAGAATCGGAAATCCGAGCAATCCGGAAACGATTTATTCGCCGAACGTTAATCCTTAGTTGCATTCCTGCTGACGAAAGTTGAGGTTGCGGCACAGCCATTTGTCTTCGCCGCGGTTCGACGGCTCAAGAGTGAATTCCTGTGCAGCGGCGTCGGCAGCCGCCCCCAGATGCTGATAGTATTTGTCATCGCATTGGGCATCATCGTTTTCGACCAGCGGAAAGACGGTTTCTTCATAGGTGCTGAAGAGTTTGCCGTATTTGTAGAGGTGAATGCTTGACAGGGTGTTGGGCAGGTTTGCGTTGTCGCTGGCGGAGATTATCTTGACAAACGGGGTGTCTAGTTTGCTCCATTGTTTGATGACGACGTTGGCCGTCTTGGCGGTGATGCCTCCTCCGATTTTGGCTTTGCTGTTGCAGCCGAGCACAATGCTTTCGTTGTCAATGCCGTTGTTAAATTCGTCTGTGTGGCGGAGTTCCCCTTTGATAAATATTTCTGCAAAACTGCTGGTTCTGAGATATCCGTTCAGGTTGCCCTTTATACCGAGCGCGGCGTCCTTTTCCATATTGATATTGCCGGTGATGCTGCCGGTCGTGAGGAGTTTGGCATTGGACGAAACGGTAAAGTCGGAACATATTTCGGGGATGTTGTTAAAGCTGACGGTACCGTTGACACGGGCGGCGATGCCTTTGAGCGGACAGTCCGCAAATTCGCCCTGCGCGGTGATTTTGACGTTTTGATAGTTGCCGTTGGCGGAGAGTGTCAGCGGCTCTTCAAAAATCAGGTTGATGTTGACGTTGGAAATGTCACGGTCAAGCAGGCCGGAATATTGTTCGAAATTGTCTTTGTTGAGGCGGAACGTGATCGTCGGGCGGCTTTGATTAACGCATTCGGGCTCGCTCATGCCGATGAGAGACGTTAATTTTCTTTTGGTGAGGTCGAGCGGCGGATTGTCCTGATTGACGGCAAAAACGTCGGCTTCCGGATTGTTGACGCGAGCCAGTTTGAGGCAATTGATACGGCAGTTCTTGAATGATGGTTCTTCGGGACAGTCGTAAGCGTCTTCCACGTCGGAGCAGGAATTGACCGAAAAGCCTTTTTCCTGGCAGACCATGGCGGCGGTTTTGCAAATGCTGTACAGCGTTTTCTTACCCTGAAGGCAGGAAGGCGTCTGTGAGCTCATCGGGCCGAACGGGCAGTCTTCAAAACCTTCGCACGCGGCCGGTTTGATGTTGGTTTTTACCTGACCGTCGCAAGTGGTGCAGGTTTCGCCGAAAGCAACGTAGCCGGCAGGTACGGCCTTGATGTCGTGCGAGAATTGGGGGCAGGCGTCGCAGCATTTGCCGTAATCTGGCGAATAGGGGCATTTTTTGTCGTTAAGCTGGCATTTGTCTTTGTTGACAAATCCTTTTTCTTCGCAGGCTTTGCCGATGTTTTCTATACAGACGCGGTAAAGCGGAAATTTGTTGTCACACATTTTGTGCGGATAAAGCGGTACTTTGCAGTCTTTTTCGAGAAAAGTAAAGTTATTGTTGCGGCACCATTGTTCCTGCGAGCAGCTGCGGTAATAGGCGTCATGATGCGGGCAGCGTTCGGCCGGCGCCGTCTGATTGGAACAGTTGGCGTAGGTGATCTTGTAGCCTTCGTCGATGCATTTTTGTTCGGCGCGCGAGAGTTCGTGATTTTTGTAAGTGTTGACGGCGTATTCCGGTACGACGGCGGCACGAACAGCGGCGCTCAAACCCAAAATGGCAAAAAGAACAAGAGTGATAAAATTTTTCATCGTAATTTTCCCGCTATTACAGACTATATTAGCATATACTAGCGGGCTAGAATTAATATTGAGTTAAAAAGCGAAGACCTTTTTGACAAAAAATTATTTTTTGACTAGATTTAAATCGGATTTTGTGGTATGGTAACGACGTGTTTGAATAAAACCGCCACGGAATCAATCAAAAAACAGGAAAATGATATGAATAAAAAAATCTCAGTAAAGAATCCTTTTTGTTCGGGTGAATATGTCGTTTATCCCGCCCACGGAGTTGGCAAGGTTGCGGATATTACCAAGCAGACAGTCGCCGGATCGGAGCTGGAATTAATCGTGGTTAATTTTGCCAAGGACAAAATGACGCTGCGTATTCCTATGGCAAAAGCCGAAACGACAGGCTTGAGAAAGATTTCGGAAGAGAGCACAATGTCTGATGCCCTTTTAACCCTCAAGGGCAAGGCCAAAGTCAAAAAAGTTATGTGGTCGAGACGGGCTCAGGAATATGAGAACAAGATCAATTCGGGCAGCCCGGTAGCGATTGCCGAGGTTATCCGCGATTTGTACCGCAGCGAGAATTTGGCAGAACAGTCATACAGCGAGCGGCAGATTTATGAGCAGGCGCTTGACAGGCTTGCTAATGAATATGCCGTTTGCGAGAATATCGCTCCGGCTGAGGCAACGTCCAAAATTCTGGGCATTTTGGCCAAATAACCGGTAAAAAAGTTTTTTCGTTTGATGCCGCGGGGCTTTCTCGCGGCATTTGCGTTTTAAAAGCAAAATATTCTTAATTTTATGTGATTCTCATTATAGCTTTTAAGCAGGTTTGAGCAATAAGGTTCAAGCTAAATGCCTGTTTAAACTGTCCCCCGAAAATTGCTGTCGCAATCTTCGGGGGACAATTCAGTTTTGAAAGTTGTTTGAATTAAGAACGACCGCCGCGCTCCGGCATCGAAATGCGTTGTGGACGCGTTTTATTATAAAGAGCAACCCGTTCGGGAGTGTCTTGCGGCGTATTGCGATAACGCGTTTCTGCCGTCGGTGGTTCAGCTGCGGGAAAATTCATTTTGATTTTGGCCGCATCGCCATAGTTGCTGACCAAATCGCCTTCGACAAAGGTATTCAGGTTGTCTTTGGCATTTTTCAAAATCTTGTTGGCGGCACGTTCCAGTGCTGATCCCTGGGTCTCATCATCTTCGGGATCTCTGGGAGCCCGTTTGTCCTTTTCGTATTGGGCATCTATCAGCTTATCAACGGTCGGTCGGTTTTCCGCCATCTTGACAACCATGAAATCAATCAGTTTCTGCGGATCCTGATTAATGTAATCATAGTTAAACGGTTTGCCGCTTTTGTCCTTGCCGTTGGCAATCGCATACAGCAGTTCTTCCGATGCCATAATCGCGCTCGCCATGTCGGCGGTTGTCCAGCGGTTTTCCTTGTCCGGACGGCTTTGCTCGCGGATATAGCTCTCAATAACGCTCTGATGGCTGGATGTAAATTTGCTGAATTTTATGTCGCCTCTGAGCATTTCTAATGCAGTTTCCAACTTGCCGTCGGGTTTGCCGCTGCTGCGCTTAAATTTGGTGTAACCGTCCAATTCGCGAGCCAGTCGCATTTTCCACTTTAAGGATTCTGTCGGATCTATTTTGGCTTCTTCTTTGTGAACCTTTAGTATTTCCTGCAGATTGTCATTGGCAAAGCCGTCAAATCCGTCGTCGTCTTTGCTGCGTTTGAGTTTCGGACAAATAGGAATAGAACCGGCCGCCTTAAAGAACGCGGAGTTGCCGGCGCCGCTTAATTCGACCGTCGGACCGGGAGTAAAATACTGACAGCCCTGAGATTGAAAAGCCTTCAAAATCAGTTTGGCATGGCCGCTCTTAATTTCTTTGCCGGGCTCGATATACAGCCAGGCAGCCGGCGGCGGTCCTTTGTGAACTTTAACGGCAAAGGCTTTTTTGCGGGCTTGCAGACCTTTTTTGTCTAGCTCGCTGTCGGTTCTTTCGTCAGCTTCGTTCAGATATGCGATCAACGTCATGCTACCGTCAAGGTTGCGGCGCCAATGCAGACGGTTTTCGCGGAATCCCATAATGCCTGCGCGTGCTTTCATTGCTTTGCGCATGGCTTTGTAACTCGGATTAAGCTCTTTTGAGCTGAGGTATTTGTCATACTCGTCACCCTGCGGAGCTGAACGGTCGTTGGAAGCGCCTTCCAGCGGCTGTCTGCCGTTTTGGGGCGGTAATTCTCGCTTTTCTTTTTCTTCGGTTTGGCTTTGGGTATTTTGCTCGGCCATAAAAGCCTCGTTAAAAATTTCTTTGAAAGTCTTGCCGCTGTCGCCCATAACCTTAATATCGGACGGCAGGTTAATCAAATCGGGGTTTTTGACAAGTCCGCCTTTATAAAAGAAGCGCGCCAGCTCTCTAATTTGCATTTCGCTCATTTCCGAGTTGTCATTCGTCAAAACAAGAGACTGCGGTTTGTCGGTCGCTTTATTGGTGTTCAAGGCAAAATTTAATCCCGTACCGTTTAAGTCTTTAACCTTCAAACTGAGGGATTCATTGACGGAATCATAAGAAAAGGCCGCCGCATTGGCGCCTTGGCGCGGTTTGTCAGGCTCGTATCCCAAAGGTTCGCTGCCGTTGGCGCCGTTAAAAGCCTGTTCGTAATAGCCGGCAAGGAGTTGAAGTCTTTCCTTAAGTTTTGGATTGCTCTCCGCCTGTTCGGCCAGAGCGTCCAGTCCTCGCAAATTCGGATTTCCGGCAACGTCGCGCGCGTCTTCAAAGCGGTCCAGCGCATAATCGACTTTTGCCTTGGCTTCTGTTTGAGCCAGAGCGGCGTCATCGGCCAGTCCTTTGGATTTGATTTCCTGTCGGAGCTCTTCAAGCGTTCCTGCCGAAAATTCCGCATCCGGATATTGTTCGGACAATAAATCGAATAAAAGCTGATTGTCAAAAGGATAACCTGCGGTATTCATTTTGGCTTCCAGAGCCGCATAGTTCGGGGTTTCGGCTTCTGCCGCGGCCGTAAAGTCGTCAAACAGTCCGGCTCGTCGCACGGTGTTAAGATGACGCGCGGATTCGAGAACGTCCTCCAAGACGCGGCTTCCTTCGTCAAGGGCGGTTTTTTTGCTCTCATCGGGGGTGTCAAAACCTATTTCGTGCAACTGTGCCATAGACAGAATTCCTTTCGTACAAAACCTTTGTTTATTCTTAAATTAACATATTTTTAAAGAAAAAACAACATAATTTTGTCTATTTTCTCGTAAGTTTATCTGCCCGAATATTAGCAGGGATTTATTGATAAAGGTTTAATGCTTGTCGGCAAAAATGCCTTTGGCTTTGTCGATAAGGGTATTGGGTTGTGTAATTTGCGTATAAATATGCGTCGGTGTCAGCGGCACCGGATCGGTTTTGGTAACGGACAGATAATCCGCATTGGGGCGGAACGCGATATAACGCAGCGCAAACAGCACGAAAAAGCCGTTGGCAACCGAAAACGCCAGCAGAAAACTTATGGCGCCGAACAGCTGCATGACGAAAGAAATGGCAATCGGCCCGGCAATCATACCCAGACTTTGCAGCATAATTAACATGCCGGCGGCTTCGGTACGTTCGTCGTCTTCAATTTTATCGTTAACATGCGAAACGCAGATCGGATAAAGAATAAACGTCCCCGAACCGAGCAGCAGACCGCAGACGATGAGCTGCGGCAGACCTTCGGTAATAAACATTTGAATCCACGGCGCAATCAAAAATAAAATTCCGCTGACCCACATCATGACAAAGCGGCGATCCATAGTATCGGACAATCGCCCGACCGGAAGCTGAATCAACATGCCGCCGAGAATGGTAAAAAACATAAAGAAAGAAGTGTTTGCCAAATTTAATCCGGATTTTTCGGCATAAATGGCACCGAGGGTATACACGCTGCCGACCAGTATCCCGCTGATTATGCAGCCGACGACACCGACCGGAGCGATGTTGTACAATCTGCGCAAAGACATGCTTTTGTGCCTGCTGACGTCGGGCGAGGGCAGGGCTGTGAGGGAAATCGGTACCAGCGCAACCGAATAAAGCACCGATACCAGAATAAAAATGACAAATCCGAGCTTGTCGGGAATATTGAGCAGCAGCTGTCCGAACGCCGCGCCGAGATAAGTCGTTATCATATAAAGCGACATGATAATGCCGCGGTTTTTGTTGTTGGAGCGGGTATTGAGCCAGCTTTCCAGACAAATCAGCGCCGAGGCCAGACAATAGCCTTCAAGCAGACGCAGAAACCCCCAGTACAGCGGCGAAAAATAAATCGCATGCAGCAGCACCAGCGCCGACAAAATCGAAATATAAGCCGAAAAAGCGCGGATATGTCCGGCTCGGTTGATGATTTTGTAAGCCGTCAGCGTTGCGAAAATGTACCCGACATAATAAACCGAAAGAACCAGTCCCGAATAAAAGGTCGGAACATTGGCGCCGTTGAGGCGTATTGCCAGATAGGAAGAAAGCAGACCGTAGGCCGAGCAGGTAAACAGCGTACCGATAAAAAAAGCCGTCAGCGGAGAAGCCAGCGCTTTGATTGAACGAAAAACGTCGAGAATATTCTGCATGGCCTTACCTTAAAGAATTTATTGTTTTTTGAGCATGACTTCCGGCGCTTTAATGCCCAGCAGCAGCAGCAGCAGCTTTAAGACGTCGCGCACCAGTCCGGCCAGCTTCAGACGCGAGGCGGCCAGCGCTTTGTTTTCCTCGTTCACAATCGAAGACGCGTTGTAGAAAGTCGAAAAGGTCTGCGCCAGCGTATAGGCGTAATCCGACAAAATGCTCGGCTCGCTTTCGGCGTGCGCGCGCATTACAACGGCGTTGAGCTGTGCCAGTTTGAGCGCCAGATCACGTTCTTCGCGGTTGGAAATTCTGATTTTGCCGCCTTCAATGCCGGCGTCAAAGGCTTTGCGGATAATGGAGTTGATGCGCGCGATCGCATATTGGATGTAAGGCCCCGTCTTGCCTTCGAATTTTGCAAAATCGTCCAGTTCAAAAACATAGCCCGAAGCCGAGTTGTTTTTAAGATCCTGGAATTTTATCGCGCCGACGGCAATTTCCGATACCAGATTTTCGATATAGGCGGCGTCATACTGCGCGTCGGGTTCGGGCATCGATTCGCGAACCTTGTCTTTGGACAGGGCGATCAGGTCTTCCAGATTCATCACGCCGCCGTCGCGGGTTTTAAAAGGTTTGCCGTCGGCGTCGTTAACCGTGCCGAAGCCGATGTGCTTAAGGGACGTATGCGGTGCAATGCCGATTTTCTCGGCAACTTCGAACACTTGCTCGAAGTGCAGCGACTGACGCTTGTCAACCACATAGATAATCTCGTCGGCCTTGAGGTCGTCAACGCGCATTTTAATGGTCGCGATATCGGTCACCTGATAAGAATAGCCGCCGTCGGATTTGACCAGAATAACCGGAGGTTTGGGCTTGTTGGCTTCTTCAAGCCGCACGATCGTTGCGCCGTCGTCGATTTCCGACACGCCTTTCTGCGCGGCGATTTTGACAATTTCGGAACAGGTTTCGTGCGCGTCGCTTTCGCCCAGCCACAAGTCAAAATGCGCGTCCAGTTCCTTATAGTTCTTTTTGACCGCATCCACCGAAACCTTGCGCAGATGCTGCCAGGCTTTGCGGTATTCGGGATTGCCGTTTTGCAGTTCGGCGGTAATCACGCGGGCGTTTTCCTTGGCCGCTTCGTCTTCCTTGCAGCGGATGTTGGCTTTTTTGTAAAAATTGGAAATGTCTTCAATCGTGTAACTTTCGACCTTTTCAAGAGAACCATCCTGACGGATGATTTCCGACAGAATCATGCCCATCGGCGTGCCCCAGTCGCCGAAATGAACGTCGGAAACGACCTTGTTGCCGACAAAGTCTTCAATCCGGCGGATCGATTCGCCGATAACCGCCGAGCGCAGGTGTCCGACATGCAGCGCTTTGGCGACGTTCGGGCCGCCGAAGTCCATAACCACCGTCTTGGGCGCTGCAACAGAGGCAACGCCGAAGCGCTTGTCGGCGGCAATGTCGTCCATGTTGCGGGCAATCAGGTCATCGCTGAGCGAAAGGTTGATAAAACCCGGCCCGTCAATAGAGATATGCGCAAAATCGCCGTCTTTTTCGAGCTCGGCCAAAATCCGGGCGGCGATTTCGCGGGGATTCTTGCGTTCCGACTTTGCCAGCGCAAGCGCGCCGTTACACTGAAAATCGCTCAGATCCGGGCGGTCAGAGACTTTGACAAAGGCATATTTGTCGTCAAGTCCGAGCGTTTTGAAAGCGGCTGAAATTTTTTTGTTGATCAGATTTTCCAAAGACAGGGTCATGAGCAGGGTTCCTCAGGTTATTATTTTTCGCATTTGAAATAGTAGTGGTTAGGCACCAGCAGACGACAGGTAAACAGTGTCTGGCGCACCGGTTCGGCATGAGTGCCGGTTTTTTGCCTGACACATTCTTCGTCGGCCAGTTTTTTGACTTCCTTGTACGGCGTCAGCAGGCTGTTGTAGCAGACGGCGGGAGCCTCGGGGGTGGAAGCGCCGACATAGAGTCTGTCGGGCGTTTTGGCGCCGGCTTCGCGGCGGCGGTCGACAAAGGCGTCGAGCTGCGAACAGGCGGAAACCAGAGCGGTCAGCGTCAGCAGATTTATGATTTTTAGCCTAGACAAATCCAAAAACTCCATTACATTAGGAAGAAATTTATATCAACATACTCAAAGAAGACAGGAAATGCAAGAAAACAAATATATCGGCGATGAAAAAATGATCAAAATGCTCGCGCACTATGAGTGCCCGACGCCGCTTGAGGTTGTCAGGATGCGTTTTGCCGGCGCGCTCTGCAGTCCCAATCTGGAGTTGCGTCCGACCGACGTCATTTCTTCTTTCTGGCCGGCGGGGCAGGCACCACGGCTGCAAACCAAGGACGAGGCCGAGCTGTTTTTCAAATTTTTTATGGGTTTGTGGGACGATGTTTTTGTCCGGATAAAACAAAATAAATTCAAGCTGGAAAAACTTTCGTTCAAAGATTTGTCGCTGTATTGCGAACGCCGTTACGCCGAGGTCGAACTCGGCTATGTCGAGGGATTCTGGGGCGGTCGGCAGAATGCCGAACTTCCGGCCTATCTGGCCGAGCTGATTGACAACGTTTCGGAACTGGCCGACGTCTATGCCTCGCTCGGGCGCAAGATTGCGGGCGGCGCTTCCGCAGAGGAGGTGATGCCGGCGTTGCAGTCCTGTGACGAAATGGTCAACAAGTCGATTTCTTTTATTGTCGAAAATTCGGTTCTGCCGCGTATTGAAAGCCTCAAACGCATTGTAAACTGAGCCTCGGCACAAAAGGCTTGACATTCGGACGGACAAACGGCAAAGTGTGTTTATCAAAAATTCAATCACTTGATTGAGTTTTTGGGCGCGTTAACAACCGGAGAATTTTTTTTATGGAATTAATGGAAGGCCTTCTGACCAGGCGATCAGTCCGTCGTTATCGGGACAAAAAAATCGATAAGGCGGTTTTGGAAGAGATCGTTAAAGCGGCGCAGTTTTCGCCGACGGCTCATAACAAACAGCCGTGGGAATTTCTGATTATCGACGATAAGGAGTTTTTGGCCGAGTTGCGCCATATTCAGCGCTGGACTTCTTTTGCCAAAGACGCCGCCTGCGTCATCATCGTCTGCGGCGATGTCGAGCGTTCTTTCAGCCGCAGCAAGGAGGACGAAAAATGGAGCTTTATCGACGTTGACTGCGCCATTGCCACCCAGAGCCTGATGCTGGCCGCCTGGGCCAAAGGTATCGGCAGCTGCTACTGCGGCGCCGCGCCGATGCAGCGTGTGGTCGATGCCCTGAGCGAAAGGCTGCGTCTGCCCGAAAACATTCGTCCGTTTGCCATCGTTCCGCTCGGCTATCCGGACGAGACTCCCAAACAGCCCGATGACCGTTACAAGCCCGAAAAAATCCATTGGGGCAAATGGTAACAACTGCATAATTTGCTTGAAAATATCTAATTTAGTGATAAATTATTGCCGAAATAAAATGATGCCCGTGCGGGGCGTTCCGCACATCTAAATATAAGGATAATAAATATGGTAGTTCGCGTAGCTATTAATGGTTATGGCCGTATCGGCCGTTTGACTCACCGCGCCATGGTTGAATCTGGCCGTACTGATATTGAAGTCGTTGCAATTAACGATTTGGGCAAGCCGATTGACAATGCCCGCCTGCTCAAATACGATTCTGTTCACGGCCGCTTTAAGGGTGAAGTTTCTGCCGATGACAATTCTTTGACCGTTAATGGCCACAAAATTCAGGTTTTTGCCGAGAAAGATCCGGCCAACCTGCCTTGGAAAGACCTTAACATCGATGTTGTCATGGAGTGCACCGGTATCTTCACTTCCAAAGAAAAAGCCATGGTTCACATCAACGCCGGCGCCAAACAGGTTCTGGTTTCCGCTCCTGCCAAAGAAGCCGACAAGACCATCGTTTTCGGCGTAAACAGCAATACTCTGGACGGTTCCGAGCGCGTTGTTTCCAATGCTTCCTGCACCACCAACTGTCTGGCTCCCGTAGCCTATGTTCTGCAAAAAGTATGCGGCATCAAAAAAGGCTACATGACCACCATTCACTCTTATACCGGCGACCAGAGAACTCTGGACATTGTTCACCCGAAAGATCCGTATCGCGGCCGCGCTGCTGCTCTGAACATGATTCCGACCTCTACCGGCGCAGCCAAAGCCGTCGGTCTGGTTTTGCCCGAACTGGCCGGCAAACTCGACGGTTCCGCCGTTCGTGTTCCGACGCCGGATGTCTCTTTGGTTGACCTGACTTTCATTCCTGAAAGAGCTACCACGGTTGAAGCTATCAACTCTACCATGAAAGCCGCTTCCGAAGGAGAATTGAAAGGTATTTTGGAATACAATGACGAACCTCTGGTTTCTCAGGATTTCGTTACCGATTCCAACACCTCTATCTTTGATGCCGGCCAAACCAAGATTGTTGACGGTGACTTCGTCCGCATCGTTTCCTGGTACGACAACGAGTGGGGCTTCTCCAACAAGATGTCCGACACCGCTGTTGCCATGGCCAAAAGCTACAAGGCTTAATTGATTTGACACAAGCCCTCTTGGATGTCCAAGGGGGCTTTGTTTTTTTGTTGAGAAGGAAAAATTTATGACCGAATATAAAACAATCAGTGATCTCGGCGATTTGCACGGCAAGGTAGCCATGTTGCGCGCCGATTTGAACGTCCCTATGGATGAGAATTTTCATGTCACCAACACCGCGCGCATTGATCGCACCGTTCCGACCATCAAGACGCTGATGAATAAAGGCGCCAAAGTTGTCGTCATCTCGCACTTCGGCCGACCGGAAGGCAAGGGCGATATGAAAAATTCTCTGTCGCACGTTGCTCCCGAGCTTGAAAAAGCCCTCGGCAGACATGTCGTGTTTGTTGACGATTGTATCGGCTCAAAAGTCGAAGAAGCCGTCAAAAACATGAAAAACGACGAAGTTCTGCTGCTGGAAAACCTGCGTTTCTACAATGAAGAGAAAAAAGGTGACGAGACCTTTGCCGCCGAGTTGGTAAAACCGGCCGACGTTTATGTCTCGGATGCTTTCTCGACGGCGCACCGCGCGCATGCTTCCATGGTTGCCGCCGCCAAACTGAAACCGGCGGCTTTCGGCCTGCTGATGGAAGAAGAAGTCAATGCTCTGTCTCAGGGATTGAACAATCCGCGGCGTCCGCTGATGGCCGTTGTCGGCGGTTCCAAGGTTTCGACCAAGCTGGATTTGTTGAACAATCTGGTTAAGAAAGTCGACAAGCTGGTTATCTCCGGCGGCATGGCGCATACCTTTATGAAAGCCAGCGGCATTGACACCGTCAACGAGGCCAACTCTCTGGTACAGATGGACATGATTGAGACCGCCAAAGAGATTATGGCAACGGCCAAAGCCAACAACTGCGACATTGTTCTGCCGCTGGATGTTGTTGTTTCCAAAGAGTTTAAGGCCGATGCCGAGCACAAAACCGTCGGCCTGGACGAAATTCCGGCCGAGGGGTGGATTTTGATGGATGTCGGCGACAAGACAATTGCCTCAATCAACGGCAAACTCGACGAATGCAAAACTTTGGTTTGGAACGGCCCGCTCGGTGTGTTTGAACTCAAACCGTTTGACAATGCCACCAACAAAGTTGCCGCTCATGCCGCCGAGCTGACCAAGGCCGGCAGACTGATGTCGGTTGCTGGTGGCGGCGATACCGTTTCGGCTCTGGAGAATGCGGGTGTTGCCGACAAGTTTTCTTACATTTCGACAGCCGGCGGCGCTTTCCTTGAATGGATGGAAGGCAAAGAACTTCCGGGTGTCGTTGTTTTGAAAAAATAAAAACAGTCGAAAATCAAGAAAGCCGCTCAACAGAGCGGCTTTTTCAGTAATTAGTGATTTGTCGTTTGTGATTCATATTTTTTAGAGGCATTCCGGCGAAGGCCGGAATCTCTGAGTTTCCGAAACAAGTTCGGAATGACAAGGAGGGAGTGATTAGAAGAGGGATGTTCTCTCTTTACCGTCTTCCTCGGCCACTTCTTTTTTATGCCTTTCTCGGGCTTGCTCCTCCTTTTATCGTCGCCTTCGGGCTTGACCCGAAGGTCCATTTTAAATATAAAGTTACGTTTTTCTTTGGATCCTCGGGTCAGGCACTTTTTTCTTGCTCCTAAGTTCGCATACAGCGAACCTAAGTCGCTTCGGTCACCGCTGACGTAACGTTTGTTTCGCTTCGCTGTCGCTGGCTCACAAACTAACGCACGCGTAACCTGCGTTAAAAATTGCTTCGCCGAAGCAATTTTTTGCCTCGCCGCCCGAGGAAGACGGTAAAGGGGTGTTTTCCTCGTGCCTGAGCGAAGCGAGGAATAGACCCGATAACCCAGGTCAATAATACAGCCATGTTGATTCCCGGATTCCGGCTCTGAAAGCGCATTCAAAAGGCTGGCGCTTTTGCTGCTTTCGCAGACGTGCGTTTTGCGGCCGGAATGACATCCTTACCTTCACGGTCATCCTCGTGCCCGAAGGCCGCAGGCCGGAGGAATTGACACGAGGATCCAGGAAATTATATGGCTTTATTACTACCAGGATTCTCCGGTCAATATACAGCCATGTTGATTCCTGGATTTCGGCTCTGAAAGCGCACTCAAAAGGCTGGCGCTTTTGCTGCTTCCGCAGACATGCACTTTGCGGCCGGAATGACAGTAAGAGTATACTAATTACAAATTACCACCCACAGGATTAAGAAATACGGAAAGACAACCCCCGATTCAGGAGTGAATCGGGGGTTGTCT